>NZ_JBIUWJ010000001.1:0-327183 GCF_044743405.1 Pseudomonas sp. NPDC087626 | reverse complement strand
GCCAACGCCTGAGCGTAAGCGCAAAGCAGCAGCCGCTGTTAAGCGTCACGCCAAGAAAGTTCAGCGCGAACAGCGCCGCGCCGTTCGTCTGTACTAATACACAGACGATCGTAGCAAGCTTCTGCCAAGCCCGGCCCTCAGCCGGGCTTATGGCATTTGCGGATATCGCTTGATGCTTCACTGTCAAAGCCGCAGACGCGACCGCGACAAACTGCTTTACACGTCAGACCTGGCTCTTTTGCCAGCAGTGCACGTCTCTTCTGACGAGCCTTCCAAGGCTACTGACGAGCACACCCTACTGATTCCTCTCAACGACGATCAGCCCAAGGCGCCTTCTTGCGTGCCTGCTTTTGAGCTATCCGAGGCCTGTCACCGGGCACTGCGGGACTCAGCGCAATACTTTCGAACAGTCGAACCCTGATTGGGACTAACCTCAGTGGATTTTCGGCGGATACACTCCCCTACCGCGAATACGCAGACGATACCTGGTCGAGCCGCACACTTGCCGCGCCTCAAAATCATGACCGGTATCCACTCGCCTCTCGCGTGGGCCAGATACTCACATGCAGTGATGACGAGAACGCCATGGCCGGGCTGATTCCCCAGAGCTTTATTGACGACCTTCTGAACCGCACCGACATCGTCGATGTGGTCAGCTCGCGGCTGCAAATGAAAAAAGCCGGCAAGAACTACACCGCCTGCTGCCCGTTCCACAAAGAAAAGACCCCCTCCTTCAGCGTCAGCCCGGACAAACAGTTCTATTACTGCTTTGGCTGCGGCGCGGGAGGCAATGCCCTCGGCTTCCTCATGGACCACGACAACCTGGACTTCCCCCAGGCCGTCGAGGACTTGGCCAAAGCCGCCGGCATGGAAATTCCCCGCGAAGAAAGTGGCCGCCCGCACAAACCCCGGCAACCCACCGACTCGCCGCTGTACCCGCTCCTGAACGCCGCCGCCGACTTTTACCGCCAGGCCCTGAAAAGCCATCCGGCGCGCAAAGCCGCGGTCGACTACCTGAAGAGCCGCGGCCTGACCGGTGAGATCGCCCGGGATTTCGGCCTGGGTTTTGCGCCTCCTGGCTGGGACAACCTGTTCAAACACTTGAGCAGCGACACCCTGCAACAGAAAGCCATGATCGATGCCGGCCTGCTGATCGAGAACGCCGAAAGCGGCAAGCGCTACGACCGCTTTCGCGATCGCGTGATGTTCCCGATCCGCGACAGCCGTGGACGCATCATCGCCTTTGGCGGCCGGGTGCTGGGCGACGACAAGCCGAAATACCTGAACTCACCGGAAACCCCGGTCTTTCATAAAGGCCAGGAACTCTACGGCCTGTATGAAGCGCGCAAGAACAACCGCAACCTCGACGAGATCATCGTCGTCGAGGGTTACATGGACGTCATCGCCCTGGCCCAGCAAGGTCTGCGCAACGCCGTCGCCACCCTCGGCACCGCCACCAGCGAAGAACACCTCAAGCGCCTGTTTCGGGTGGTGCCCAGCGTATTGTTCTGCTTCGATGGCGACCAGGCCGGGCGTAATGCCGCCTGGCGCGCCCTGGAGTCGACGCTGTCGAGCCTGCAGGACGGACGACGCGCACGCTTTCTGTTCCTGCCGGAAGGCGAAGACCCGGACACCCTGGTCCGCTCCGAAGGCACCGACGCCTTTCGTGCCCGCATCAACCAGCACGCACAACCCCTGGCCGACTATTTCTTCCAGCAGTTGATCGAAGAGTCCGATCCGCGCTCGCTTGAGGGCAAGGCCCACATGGCCACCCTCGCCGCGCCGCTGATCGACAAGGTGCCCGGGGCAAATCTGCGCACCCTGATGCGCCAGCGCCTGAGCGAAATCACCGGCCTCAACAGCGAAGCGGTCAGCCAACTGGTGCAAAGCGCACCACAAGAAGCGCCGCCAGCCTACGATCCAGGCATCGATTACGACGCCATGCCGGATTATTCCGACTACCATCAACCGCAGGAAGCCTACGCGCCCCAGCAGGAATGGACGCCGAAAAAGTCTGGCGGCGGCAAGAAATGGGAAGACAAACCCTGGGACAAAAAAGGCAAGCGAGGCGGCGATCGCGATCAGCCACGTGCCCCGCGCGTCCCGGCCGCCGTCGAACCACCAACACTGGCCGCTTTACGCACGCTACTGCACCACCCGCAACTGGCGGAAAAAGTCGAGGACGCCGGGCACTTCGCGGCCGAGGACCACTCCAACACGCAATTGCTGGTGGCACTGCTCGAAGCGGTACAGAAGAATCCCAAGCTAAACTCATTTCAGTTGATTGCGCGCTGGCACGGGACCGAACAAGGTCGCCTGCTCAAGGCATTGGCCGAAAAGGAATGGTTGATTGATGGCGACAACCTTGAACAACAGTTTTTCGACACCATAACTAGCTTGTCAGCCCGCCAACGCGAGCGAAACCTGGAACAACTGCTCAGGAAAGCACGTCAAAGTGAGCTGAGTAGCGATGAGAAAAACCAACTGCGCGACCTTCTAAGTCGCAATGTTTCCGCATCAAGCCCGACCTCAACTGGCGCGTGAGGTCATAGCTCAGGTATAATCCTCGGCTTGTTTTTTGCCCGCCAAGACCTTCAGTGGATAGGGTGTTATGTCCGGAAAAGCGCAACAGCAGTCTCGTATCAAAGAGTTGATCACACTCGGTCGTGAGCAGGGCTACCTGACTTACGCGGAGGTCAACGACCACCTGCCGGAGGATATTTCAGATCCGGAACAGGTGGAAGACATCATCCGCATGATCAACGACATGGGGATCAACGTATTCGAGGTTGCGCCAGATAAGGATTCCCTTATGCTGGCCGACGCCGATACCGACGAAGCCGCGGCCGAAGAGGCAGCAGCAGCGTTGGCAGCGGTTGAGACCGACATTGGTCGCACTACCGACCCAGTGCGCATGTACATGCGTGAAATGGGTACCGTAGAGCTCCTCACTCGTGAAGGCGAAATTGAAATCGCCAAGCGTATTGAAGAGGGCATCCGTGAAGTGATGGGCGCGATTGCGCACTTCCCTGGCACGGTTGATCACATTCTCTCCGAATACACTCGCGTCACCACCGAAGGTGGTCGCCTGTCTGACGTCCTGAGCGGTTATATCGACCCGGACGACGGCATTGCGCCGCCTGCTGCAGAAGTGCCGCCGCCTGTCGACCCGAAAGCAGCGCCTGCTGCCGACGATGCCGAAGAAGACGACGCTGAAGCCAGTGACGACGAAGAAGAAGCCGAAAGCGGTCCGGATCCGGTCATCGCAGCCCAGCGTTTTGGCGCTGTCGCCGACCAGATGGAAATTACCCGCAAGGCCCTGAAAAAGCACGGTCGTGACCACAAGCAAGCAATTGCCGAAATGGTCGCGTTGGCCGAGCTGTTCATGCCGATCAAGCTGGTGCCCAAGCAATTCGAAGGCCTGGTCGAGCGTGTGCGCAGTGCCCTGGATCGTCTGCGTCAGCAAGAGCGCGCGATCATGCAACTCTGCGTACGTGATGCACGTATGCCGCGTGCCGACTTCCTGCGCCAGTTCCCGGGCAACGAAGTAGACGAAAGCTGGACCGAAGCACTGGCCAAAGGCAAAAGCAAATACGCTGAAGCCATCGGTCGCCTGCAACCGGACATCATTCGTTGCCAGCAGAAGCTGACCGCACTGCAAACCGAAACCGGTTTGACGATCGCCGAGATCAAGGACATCAACCGTCGCATGTCGATCGGTGAGGCCAAGGCCCGCCGCGCGAAGAAAGAGATGGTCGAAGCGAACTTGCGTCTGGTGATCTCCATCGCCAAGAAGTACACCAACCGTGGCCTGCAATTCCTTGACTTGATCCAGGAAGGCAACATCGGCTTGATGAAAGCGGTGGACAAGTTCGAATACCGTCGTGGCTACAAATTCTCGACTTATGCCACCTGGTGGATCCGTCAGGCGATCACTCGCTCGATCGCCGACCAGGCCCGCACCATCCGTATTCCGGTGCACATGATCGAGACGATCAACAAGCTCAACCGTATTTCCCGGCAGATGCTGCAGGAAATGGGTCGCGAACCGACCCCGGAAGAGCTGGGCGAACGCATGGAAATGCCTGAGGACAAGATCCGCAAGGTATTGAAGATCGCTAAAGAGCCGATTTCCATGGAAACCCCGATCGGTGATGACGAAGACTCCCACCTGGGTGACTTCATCGAAGACTCGACCATGCAGTCGCCAATCGATGTCGCTACCGTTGAGAGCCTTAAAGAAGCGACTCGCGAAGTACTCTCCGGCCTCACTGCCCGTGAAGCCAAGGTCCTGCGCATGCGTTTCGGCATCGACATGAATACCGACCACACCCTCGAGGAAGTTGGTAAGCAGTTCGACGTTACCCGTGAACGGATTCGTCAGATCGAAGCCAAGGCGCTGCGCAAGCTGCGCCACCCGACGAGAAGCGAGCATCTGCGCTCCTTCCTCGACGAGTGATCACAAAACCCCCGGCCCTGCCGGGGGTTTTGCTTTATGCAGATTAAATCCTCGCGACATCGCTCCCGCCGCCCAGCCCGTCTACACTCGAAACATTCCCCCCCAAGCCATAACGAGACCGTTATGCCCAGACTCCCGGCCGTGCTGCTACTGTCGCTGATGACCTGGACCGCAACGGCTGGCGCGCTGACTCTTAATGACGAAGAACGTGGCTGGCTGGCGGCTCATCCAGAGTTACGCCTGGGCGTCGACGCGTCGTGGCCGCCATTCGAGTTTCGTGACGAGCAAGGCCGCTACCAGGGCCTGGCGGCGGACTACATCAACGTCGTGCGCGATCGTCTGGCCGTCAAGGTTACGCCCGTGGAGCCGGTCAGTTGGACCGAGGTGCTGGACCAGGTCAAAAAGGGCAAGCTCGACCTGCTGCCCGGCATCATGTCCACCCCCGAGCGCCAGAACTACCTGGCCTTCACCCGACCCTACCTGGACTTCCCCATCGTTATCCTGGCCCATGTGGGAGGCGCCCAGCCCCATAACCTTGAGGACCTCTACGGCCTGAAAATCGCCGTGGTGGAAAACTACGCCCCGCACGAACTGCTGCGCACCCAGCACCCCGATCTCAACCTGGTGCCCTTGCCCAATGTCAGCTCGGCGCTGCAGGCCCTGGCTACCGATGAGGTCGACGCGGTTGTCGGCGACCTCGCGTCCAGTGTCTGGAGCCTGCGCCAACTCAAGCTCGATGGGCTCTACGTCAGCGGCGAAACCCCCTATCGCTACCAACTGGCGATGGCCGTGCCACGGGATAACAAACTGCTGGTAAGCATCCTCGACAAAGTGCTGGCCGACATGAGCCCCGGGGAAATCAGCGCCATCCAGGAGCACTGGGTAGGCAACGTCCTCGATCACCGGGGCTTCTGGTCCGACCTGTTGATCTATGGCCTGCCCGGTGTGGGCTTGCTGATCGCGATTCTCGCCGTGGTGATCCGCATCAATCGCCGCCTGAGCTCGGAAATTTCCCGGCGGGTCGCCCTGGAACAGGAACTGCGCAGCAGCGAATACCATTACCGCGGTCTGGTGGAGAGCCTGTCCGCCATCGCCTGGGAAGCACGTATCAGTGACTTCACCTACAGCTACGTGTCGCCCCACGCCGAAGATCTACTCGGTTACCCCCTGTCCCACTGGTTGATCCCCGGCTTCTGGCGCAACATCATTCACCCCGCCGACCTGACACGGGCCCAGAGCTTCTGCGATCACGAAGTGCTGGCCGGGCGCGATCACAGCCTCGACTACCGAGTGATCACGGCCGACGGGCGTTGCCTGTGGGTACGCGACATCGTCAGTCTGATCGAACACGGCCACGAGCCGATCATGCGTGGCCTGATGATCGACATCAGCGAAGCCAAGCGCACCGAAGAAGCCCTGCGCCTCTCCGAGCAGAAGTTTGCCTCGGTGTTCCAGCAGTGCCCGGACATCCTGGTGATTGCGCGCCTGTCCGACGGTTGCCTGCTGGAAGTCAACGAGGCCTTCGAGGAGCAGATCGGCCTGAGCGCCGAACAAGTGGTGGGACAAACCGCCACCGATCTGAACATCTGGGGCATTGCCGGCGTCGGCCCGGGACTGTTGCAGCGTTTGCAGGCCGGCAGCATTCGCAACCTGGAGATGCCCTTTCGCCGCAGCAATGGCCAAGTGTTCACCGGCCTGATCTCCGCCGAGCCCTTCGAGCTCGACACCACGCCAGCGCTGGTGGTGGTGGTCCGGGACATCAGTCAGCTCAAGGAAACCCAACAGCAACTGCAGACCTCCGAAGAGAAGTTCGCCAAGGCCTTCCATGCCTCACCTGATGGCCTGCTGCTCTCACGGGTCAGCGACGGTCTGCTGATCGAGGTCAACGAAGGGTTCAGCCGCATCACCGGTTTCAATAGCGCCATGTCCCTGGATCGCTCGACCCTCGACCTAGGGATCTGGGTCAACCTCAATGAGCGTCGCAAAATGCTCGACCTGCTCAAACGCGACGGCTTCGTGCGCGACTTCACCTGCCACATCCGGCGCAACGACGGGCAGATCCGCCTCTGCGAAATGTCCAGCCGACCGCTACCGATCGGCGAAGAAGAATGCATGCTGACCATCGCCCGGGACATTACCGAGCGGCACCTGATGCAGGAAAAACTGCAACAGGCTGCCACCGTGTTCGAGAGCACCGCCGAGGGCGTGTTGATCACCGACACCCAGCAGCACATCAGCGCCGTCAACCGTGCCTTCAGCGAGATTACCGGCTACAGCGAGACCGAAGCCCTGGGCCACACACCCCGGCTCCTGGCCTCGGGCCTGCACGACAGCGCCTTCTACGCGGCCATGTGGCATCAGTTGACCGCCGAGGGCCATTGGCAGGGCGAGATCTCCAACCGGCGCAAAAATGGCGAGCTGTACCCCAGCTGGCTGACCATCAGCGCGGTGCGCAACAAGGACCGCTTCATCACCCACTTCGTCGCGGTATTTGCCGATATTTCGAGCCTCAAGCACGCCCAGGCCAAGCTCGACTATCAGGCCCACCACGACCCGCTGACCGGCCTGCCGAACCGCACGCTGTTCGAAAACCGCCTGCTGACAGCCCTCAACGGCCAACGTGAACAGGGTGGCCTGGGGGCCGTACTGTTTCTCGACCTCGACCGCTTCAAACACATCAACGACAGCCTCGGGCATCCGGTCGGCGACCTCCTGCTCAAGGGCATCGCCGTGCGGCTCAAGGAGCAACTGCGGGACATCGACACCGTGGCGCGCCTGGGCGGCGACGAGTTCATCATCCTGCTGCCGGGCCTGCAGCAAGCCAGCGATGCCGACAACATCGCCAACAAGCTGCTGAACTGCTTTGGCGCGCCGTTCCAGGCCGGTGAACATGAGTTCTTCATCAGCGCCAGCATCGGCACCAGCCTCTATCCCAAGGACGGTAGCGACGTCGCCACCCTGGTCAAGAACGCCGATGCGGCCATGTATCGCTCCAAGGCCAAAGGCCGCAACCGGGTCGAAAGCTATACCCGCGACCTCACCGCCCAGGCCAGCGAGCGCATAGCCCTGGAACATGAACTGCGCCGCGCCATCGAACGCAACGAATTGTCCCTGTACTACCAACCGAAAATCAGCCTCAACCATCCACGCCTGGTCGGCGCCGAAGCGCTGATCCGCTGGCACCACCCGACCTTCGGCGATGTACCGCCCGAGCACTTCATTTCCCTGGCCGAAGAAAACGGCATGATCCTGCAGATCGGCGACTGGGTACTGGAACAGGCCTGCCTGCAGATGCACGAGTGGAGCAAGCGCTACGAGGGGTTCGGCTCACTATCGGTCAATCTCGCCGGCGCCCAACTGCGCCAGCCCAACCTCTTGGGGCGCATCGAACAACTGCTCAGGGACAACCACCTCAAACCCGGCCTGCTGCAACTGGAGATCACCGAAAACTTCATCATGAGCCAGGCCGAAGAAGCCCTGGAAGTCCTGCACCAACTCAAACGCCTGGGAGTGCAACTGGCCATCGACGACTTCGGCACCGGCTACTCCTCCCTCAGCTACCTCAAGCGCCTGCCGCTGGACTACCTGAAAATCGACCAGTCCTTCGTCCGCGGCCTGCCCGACGACCCCCACGACGTGGCCATCGTCCGCGCAATCATCGCCCTTGGCCGCAGCATGCAATTCACCATCATCGCCGAAGGCGTGGAAACCCAGGCCCAACAGCAGTTCCTCGCCGGCGAAGGCTGTGAACAGATCCAGGGCTACATCGTCAGCCTGCCCCTGCCCGCCGACGAATTCGCCGCCACCTTCCTTCGTATCGCAGTTTCGGACTTTTCGGATAGCACAGCCGAGAAACCATCGCTATAATCCGCGGCCTACTGAGGGCCTATAGCTCAGTTGGTTAGAGCAGAGGACTCATAATCCTTTGGTCCACGGTTCAAGTCCGTGTGGGCCCACCAAATCCGAAAGCCGCGCACTGCGCGGCTTTCGTGTTTCTGGATGGACCACTACATTGGCCGATGAGCTGCCCGTCCACAGTCCGTGGACGTCGACCGTAGAGGACTGCCCAATGCTAGCCAAGTGGATGGATTCAGTATCTAGACAAGCCAGCTAGTTTGTAGCCTTCAAGCCACAAATAATAACTAGGACACCTATTCTGTAGCCCGTGAGCCATAAATCAAATGTGGCGTCTCTTGCGCAGATGTAGCCCAAGAGCTACATTTTCCTGCATCAAATCTGTTTTAGATGCCCAGGGGCTACAAATGACCTCTCTCTACGATATTTCCGAAATGCTGAAACAGGCGCGTGGCGATGCGAAACTGAGCCAGGACGCACTGGCCAGCCGTGCCGGCGTTTCACGCACCACGGTAGCGCGCATGGAAACATTGGCCAAAGGCGATATGAGCGTCTCAGTGCTGGTTCGGCTGCTGGAAGCAGCAGGCTATGACCTGAAGCTAGTTAAAGCCGGGCACGAACGCACGGTTGAAGACATCCTCAGCGAACAGCGGTCAGGGAGTGCTTGAGCATGATCCTCGACGTTCACGTCAGCTCAAGGTTAGTGGCCAAGCTCTACCGGGAGCGCGATGAATACGTGCTGAAGTATCTTCCAGGAACAGCAGTGGAAGACTTTGTCAGCCTGACGATGCCTGTTCGCGAAGAAGCATGGCGCTGGCCCCGCGACCTGTTCCCTTTTTTCCGGCAAAACCTGCCCGAGGGTTATTTGCTCGGTGTTATCCGTGAAGAGTTTGGCCCGCTGCTCGATGGCACCGATCTGTCGCTGCTGGGCGTGGTGGGAGGCACCGGCATCGGCAGAGTCTCGGTCACGCCTGAAGGCATTCAGCCAGGCGTCGAGATGGCCCCCCTGGAGATCAACCACCTTCTCAGGGCGCAAAACACCACCGACCGATTCGCCGCACTGGTACGGCAATACGCTCGGGTAGCCGTTTCAGGGGTCGTGCCAAAATTCATTGCCACCGACGCCGCCGAACCTCGGGAGCCGCTAGGCAAACCGACCCTGCGCACGGGCTTTCACATCATCAAAGGCTCCGACGACACTACCCCTTTTCTAGGTTTCAACGAGTTCTACACCATGCGCGTACTGGCGCGGCTTAATGTCGTACCGGTTGCAACTTGTCGCATGTCTGAGGACGGCAAAATCCTGGTGGTAGATCGCTTCGACGTGAACGAGCACGGCCTCCCACGCTGCGGCGTCGAAGACGCCTGTGGGCTACTGGGTTTGCCGCCACATGAAAAGTACGCCCCCACCACCGAACGGGTGTGGAATGCCACACGGGCCTACATCCCCGCTGACCGTCTCCAGGCTCAACGCGAGCACCTAGGCTGGCAGCTACTGACCAACTACGTGGTGCGCAATGCCGACTGCCATTCGAAGAACATCGCGCTGTTTTATACCTCGCGTGCTGACGTGGCCTTTACTCCGGTCTATGACCTGGTGACCACTCAGGCCTACCCGCGCTTCGCTAGCAGCCCTCCTGGTCTGTCCGTAGGCGGAAGACAAACCTGGACACCGGGTCGATCACTGGAAACATTTTTCAAAGCCGTGCTGAGCATTCCTCCGAGCAAGTACGCTGCCATGGTCGAACAACTCTGCGAATCCGCCGTAGAGGTCGGACTCGAAGTTATCGAAGCATCGAGAAATGAGCCCGCTTGGCGCGATGTGGCCAAACACATGTTGCACGCCTGGAACGAAGGCATGGAAACATTGCGCAGCCCCAAAGCCGCCCCGCATTTTCGCGGCTTGGATACCGCCATCGAAGAGGCTGGTTTCTCAGGGCCGCGCAAAACAGAGCGCAGCCGAGAGGTGATTGGTCGCTCTGAATTGCTGGCAAAGAAGCACTGAAACTATAGCTGGGGGCCAACTGGTTTAAACCACTCCCCACAGCAGCCTTGCGCTGCGACGCCCCAGTGAGCCAAATATCCGAAGATTGGCATTGAAGCGACTTTCGTGTTTCTAGTCGACGCGCGCTGATTCACCCCTAACCACGCTAATCAAATGTCCAGCTATCCCTGCCGTGAGGCGAATAACTTTCATCAAGCGTTGGCATGGCGGCCGGAACTATAGCGAACTCACCATCCAGAGCCCCCAGGACTCGTGCATAAGCGACCATGCCCACCGACAGATCACCCTTTTCGATGGCGATAACCTTCTGTCGAGTGATGCCCGCCAGGGCCGCGAGGCGGGCTTGGGTCAGCCCGCGATTCAGGCGGCGTTGGCGGAGCTGTTCATACCCTCAATATTCCCCGCCCTTCGTTCCCTGCAACAGCTTTCCCAGCTATTTGCGACCGCCTGCCCATTCGTGCGTTTAGGGGTTGGTCACATCACTCAGCATTTGCTAGATTCGAGCCTTGCCTGCCTGGCGAGCCTGAGAGTTGTGGGCGTCATTCCGTGCTTGAATCAGCCGCGACTGATCCCGTTTCCGGGCGTATAAAAAAACATCAATACAGTCAATGGCATACCTAGCGGACATCGGACATGGAAGTAGTTCAGGCGCATCCAGCAGTAGACTCCAGGTTGAGTCATGTGCGTGATTTCGAAGAGTGTCGCCACACCGAGAGCGGCGCTGTGTTTATTATCGCCTCGGGCAGTTCGGCCAAGGACTTCCCGATCGAAGAATTCGCTCACATCCCGATGATCACCATGAATGGTGCGATCTCGTTGTTCAGCAAGACGGCCATCCGGCCGCACTTCTACGTTTGCACCGATATGAGCTTTCCGCTCCAGCAGCCTGAGTTTTTTGCCCATGCGATGAAAATCAGCCAACGGGTTGCCTTGTGGGCAGAGTATGCGCGCCGCACAAACGTGCACCCGGCGGGGAAACTGTTCACGCTCAAACGTGCCCCGAAACAAACCTGGCTCGACTATTTTTTCCGGCGCAACAAGAACCTGGTGCAAAGCCGTGCGCCCATCGGGCAACGGGCCAAGAGTATTGGCTTCAGCAAGAACCTCAGTGATGGTTTTTTTGATGCCCGCACGGTGGCCTATCTGGCATTGCAACTGGCCCACCACCTGGGCTTCAGCAAAGTGTTCCTGGTGGGGGTCGATCTGAATCAGTCCACCGGGCGTTTTTATGAAACCACAGGCTCAGTGCTCTCCCCTTGCGGCCTCGACAAGCATTTTCACACGCGGATTCTTCCCTCGTTGAAGTTGATGTCGAACAAAGTCATGGGGGAAAACTTCGCCGTGTATAACCTGTCCAGCAGCTCGCGGATTCCTGACAGTGTGATTCCGAGAATCGATCTCCCGGCCCTCAGAACCCTTCTCAAATGAGACCTTAAAGGGCGCAGTTGTCCCCCCAGCGCCGCCATGGATGTGCTGTAACATGCACGCCCACTGACCTGTGCTGTTGGAGAAGCCGTTTTGCCTGACACTCGCCCCCTCGCGCTCGATGAAATCGACCGCCAATTGATCGCCGCCTTGCAGCTCAACGCCCGCGAAAGCGTGGCCATGCTCGCCCGGCAACTGGGCATTGCGCGCACCACGGTGACGTCGCGGCTGACGCGCCTGGAAAAGGCCAAGGTGATCACCGGCTACGGCGTGCGCCTCGGCCAGCGAGTGGTCGACGGCGGCTTGCAGGCCTATGTCGGCATCACCGTGCAGCCGCGCTCCGGCAAGGAAGTACTGCGCCGCCTGAGCAGCATGGCCCAGGTCCAGCAACTCTGTGCGGTCAGCGGTGAGTTCGATTACGTCGCCTGGCTGCGCACCGAGTCGCCGGAGCAACTGGACCAATTGCTCGACCAGATCGGCAGCGTCGATGGCGTCGAGAAAACCACCACCTCGATCATCCTCAGCAGCAAGATCGACCGCGGCCAGCCAGTCTGACCAGAATATTCGTCATATCGAAGCATCACCATGCAAAACGACGACACTTTGCGTCTTATTAACGTGCACTACGCTCCCTAGAATGGCGACAGTCTTTTCCTATACTCAGCACCTCGTGCGAGTCGCCAGCAAGGTCAGCCATGAACAACAACAATCGCCATCCTGCAGACGGTAAAAAACCGGTCACCATCTTCGGTCCTGACTTCCCTTTCGCCTTTGATGACTGGATCGAACACCCGGCCGGCCTGGGCAGCATCCCGGCGCACAACCACGGCGCGGAAGTGGCGATTGTCGGTGCCGGCATTGCCGGGCTGGTGGCGGCGTATGAGCTGATGAAGCTGGGCTTGAAACCGGTCGTCTACGAAGCCTCGAAAATGGGCGGGCGCCTGCGCTCCCAAGCCTTCGAAGGTGCCGAGGGGATCATTGCCGAACTGGGCGGCATGCGCTTCCCGGTGTCGTCCACCGCCTTCTATCACTACGTCGACAAGCTGGGGCTTGAGACCAAGCCCTTCCCCAACCCGCTGACGCCGGCCTCCGGCAGCACGGTCATCGACCTGGAAGGCCAGACCCACTACGCGCAAAAACTCGCCGACCTGCCCGCGCTGTTCCAGGAAGTCGCCGACGCCTGGGCTGACGCCCTGGAGGACGGCTCGCGCTTTGGCGAGATCCAGCAAGCGATCCGCGACCGCGACGTACCGCGCCTCAAGGAGCTGTGGAACACCTTGGTGCCGCTGTGGGATGACCGCACCTTCTACGATTTCGTCGCCACCTCCAAAGCCTTCGCCAAGCTGTCGTTCCACCACCGCGAAGTGTTTGGCCAGGTCGGTTTCGGCACGGGCGGCTGGGACTCGGATTTCCCCAACTCGATGCTGGAAATCTTCCGCGTGGTGATGACCAACTGCGACGATCACCAGCACCTGGTGGTCGGCGGCGTCGAACAAGTACCGCTGGGTATCTGGCGTCATGTGCCGGAACGTTGTGCGCACTGGCCAGCGGGCACCAGCCTCAGCTCGCTGCACAACGGCGCGCCACGCACCGGGGTCAAGCGCATCGCCCGCGCTGCCGATGGGCGCTTCAGCGTCACCGACAACTGGGGTGATACCCGCGAGTACGCGGCGGTGCTGACCACCTGCCAAAGCTGGTTGCTGACCACCCAGATCGAGTGCGAAGAATCGCTGTTCTCGCAAAAGATGTGGATGGCCCTGGACCGCACCCGCTACATGCAGTCGTCGAAGACCTTCGTCATGGTCGACCGGCCGTTCTGGAAAGACAAAGACCCGGAAACCGGCCGCGACCTGATGAGCATGACCCTCACCGATCGCCTGACCCGTGGCACCTACCTCTTCGACAACGGCGATGACAAGCCAGGGGTGATTTGCCTGTCGTACTCCTGGATGAGCGACGCGCTGAAAATGCTCCCGCAGCCGATCGAAAAACGGGTGAAACTGGCCCTCGATGCGCTGAAGAAGATCTACCCAAAAGTCGACATCGCCGCGCGCATCATCGGCGATCCGATTACTGTGTCCTGGGAAGCCGACCCGCACTTCCTCGGCGCGTTCAAAGGCGCCCTGCCCGGCCATTACCGCTACAACCAGCGGATGTACGCGCACTTCATGCAGCAGGAAATGCCGGCCGAGCAGCGCGGGATTTTTATCGCCGGCGATGACGTATCCTGGACCCCGGCCTGGGTCGAAGGCGCGGTGCAGACCTCGCTCAATGCGGTCTGGGGCATCATGAATCACTTCGGCGGCAGCACCCATGCCGAGAACCCGGGCCCGGGTGATGTGTTCAATGAAATCGGGCCAATCGCCCTGCCCGAGTAAGAGGAGTCCGAAATGCGCGTAGCCCTGTACCAATGCCCACCGCTGCCGCTGGACGTTGCTGCCAATCTGCATCGCCTGCAGCAGCTCGCGACAGAAGCCAAGGGCGCCGACCTGCTGGTGGTTCCGGAGATGTTCCTCACCGGCTACAACATCGGCGTCGACGCGGTCAATGTCCTAGCCCAGGTGTGCAACGGTGAGGCCGCGCAACAGATCGCCCAGATCGCCAGAACCTCGGGGGTCGCCATCCTGTATGGCTACCCCGAGCGTGCCGAGGACGGGCAGATCTACAACGCCGTGCAGTTGATCGACGCGCAGGGCGAGCGCCTGTGCAACTACCGCAAGACCCATCTGTTCGGCGACCTCGACCACTCGATGTTCAGCGCCGGCGAGGACGACTTTCCCCTGGTCGAGCTCAACGGTTGGAAGCTCGGTTTTTTGATCTGTTACGACCTGGAGTTCCCGGAGAACGCCCGGCGCCTGGCCTTGGCCGGAGCCGAGCTGATCCTGGTGCCGACGGCCAACATGATCCCCTTCGACTTCATCGCGGACGTCACCGTGCGCGCTCGTGCCTACGAGAACCAGTGCTACGTGGCCTACGCCAACTACTGCGGCAGTGAAGAGCAGATCCACTACTGCGGGCAAAGCAGCATCGCCGCACCGGATGGCAGCCGTATCGCCCAGGCTGGCCTCGATGAAGCGCTGATCGTCGGCACCCTGGATCGCCAATTGATGCTGGACTCGCGCGCCGCCAATCGCTATTTCCTCGATCGTCGGCCAGCACTCTACGACGCGCTGAACAAGCGCTGACCCAAGGTTTTCGCTAGCATGAGCACTTACCCAGTAGCGGAAGTGCTCATGCCTGCGCCGATCCACCCCCTTGTCCACCACGAAACCCTGGCCAACGGCCTGCGGCTTGCGCTGCGTCATGCGCCCGGTTTGAAACGTTGTGCCGCCGTGTTACGGGTGGCCGCCGGCAGCCACGACGCGCCCCTGGCCTGGCCTGGCCTGGCGCATTTCCTTGAGCACTTGCTGTTCCTTGGCACCGAACGATTTCCTGCCAGCGATGGGCTGATGGCCTACGTGCAACGTCAGGGCGGCCAGTTGAATGCGCAAACCGGCGAGCGCCGCACAGACTTTTTCTTCGAACTGCCGCCCGAGGCTTTTGCGGCGGGACTCGAGCGCCTGGGCGACATGCTCGCCCACCCGCGACTGCATCCAGACGAGCAACTGCGTGAACGGGAAGTGCTGCAAGCCGAGTACCTCGCCTGGTCCCAGGATGCCGCAGCCCAGCAACACCAGGCCCTGTTCGACGGCCTCGCGGCGGATCACCCCTTGCGCGGTTTCCACGCCGGCAATCGTGACAGCCTGGCGGTGCAGCACCCTGAGTTCCAACAAGCGCTCAAGGACTACTATCAGCGGTTTTACCAGACCGGGCAGATGACCTTGAGCCTGGTCGGCCCGCAGCCTGTAGATCAATTGCAGCGCCTGGCGCAGCTGTTGATCAACCCGTTGCGGGTCGGCGTCCGGCAACCGCAAAGTCCGCCGCACCCTTTGATGTCCGAGGCGGTCAGCAGTTATCAACAGGCCAGCGAACAGCAACTCAACCTGCTGTTCGCCTGCGAAGGGTTGCCCGAGTCATCCGCCGAAGCCCTGGACTATCTCTGCACCTGGCTCAATTGCGCCAAGCCCGGCGGCCTGCTCGCCGAGTTGCGCCAGCGCCAGTGGGTCGACAGCCTCAAGGCAACAGCGCTGTACCACTTTGCCGGGCAAGCGCTGCTGCATGTGCAGTTCCAGCTCAGTGCCACCGCTACCGCGCAGCCTGCCTCAATCCGCAGTCTGTTCAACGACTGGCTGAGCTTCTTCGGCCAGCAGTACACCGCGCCAAAACTCGGCGAAGAATATGCCCTGCTGCAGCAACGCAGGCGCCAGTCGAGCAACGCCTTGAGCCTCGCTCGCCTCGACATCGAGCCCGTGCAACCGCTGCTGCCTGAGTCCGCGGTCGGTGCCCTCGCGACGATCTTGCAACAGCTCGATCCGGCACCTGTGGATAACCCGGCCATCACCTGGCAACTGCCACCGCCCAATCCGTTCCTGCGCAGCGCCGAAGAGCCGCCAGCCGCCGGCCTGATTCGCGGCCAAACCAGTGCGCACCGGGGCTTGCGCACCTTCGCCCAGGACCGCACCCGCGGTCGTCGCGAGCGTTCGGCCTTGCAGTTCAACCTGGCGCTGCCAGACACCAGCGGTGAAGGGGCTGTGTGCCTGCGCTGGCGCCTGGCCTCAACTCCGTCGGCCAACCTGCAGCCGGTGCTGGCCCGCAGCCTGCAAGGCCTGATCGACGACGCCGGCCAAGCAGGCGTCGAATTGTCGTTCAGCGAAACTGGCGACCAATGGCTGCTGAAGTTGCTGGGTCGACATGAGCCGATGCCGGCAATTCTCGAACAGGCGCTGTTGTGCCTGACCCAGCCCGCCGCCGAACACTGGCACGCCACACAAGCGCCGCCAGGGTTGATCGCCATCCGACAATTGCTCAAGGCCCTGCCTGAGGTGTGCCTGGGCCAGACGCCAGGCGCGACAGCAGACGCTGCCGGCCCTGCGGACCTGCCCGCGATCTGGGCCAGTGCGCATTGGGATGGCCTGGCTGCCGGCCTGCCCGCCAGCGCACACACCACCATTACCCGGGCCCTGAGTCGGGCTCCGGGCATCGCCGACAGTGAGCCGACGCCACCCGTCGCCATCGCCGGTCAACGACTCTGGAGCACAGTGCCCTGCCAGGGTGGCGAGCACGCGCTCTTGTTGTTCTGCCCCACACCATCGCGGGACGTGGCCGACGAAGCCGCATGGCGCCTGCTGGCCCAGCTCAGCCAAACGCCTTACTACCAGCGCCTGCGGGTCGAACTGCAGTTGGGCTATGCAGTGTTCAGCGGGGTGCGGCAGATCCACGGGCAAACCGGCCTGCTGTTCGGCGTACAGTCGCCAGGTACCCCGGCAGCGCAACTGCTCGCTCACATCGAGGCGTTTATCCAGCAACTGCCAACGCAACTCGCCAGCCTCGACGATGCCGCGCTGGCCGAACAGTTGCAGACGCTGGCCGGACAACTCGACAGCCATACCCTGCCCTTGCCCCAGGCCTTCGATCTGCTCTGGCAGGGCAAACTGGCCAACCACCCGTCGGATTACCTGATGCAATTGCAACAAGCTGTACTGAATCTGCAACGTCCCGCCCTGCTGCACGCCGCCCACTGCCTGGAGCAGGCCACAGGCGGATGGCGATGTGTATCCAGCGATGCCGGCCCACAGGGCGCGTGGCAAACGAGTGGGGGATCATTACCGGGGCTGTAATGGGTTTTCTTCGAGAGAAGTCTCCAATAAGCGGAAACGTTTCAGTAAGATAGCCACCTAAGCATCTGAACATCTCCGGTTGGAGATGGACTATATGTATAGGGTTCGATCATCCCATCCACTGAAGGAGCATCTTTATGACCTGGTCCAAACCTGCCTACACCGACCTGCGTATCGGCTTTGAAGTCACCATGTACTTCGCCAGCCGTTGATTTTGCCTGCGGGCGGAACACGCGGTACAACGCCTCGGCCAGCCCGGGGCGTTTTCATTTTTAGCGTTGATGTGATGGAGCAGCCATGTTTGTCCAGATTCTAGGTTCCGCCGCCGGCGGCGGATTTCCGCAGTGGAACTGCAACTGCGTGAACTGCGCAGGGTTTCGTGACGGCAGTCTGCGGGCCCACGCGCGTACCCAATCGTCGATCGCGATCTCCGATGACGGCGTGAACTGGGTGCTGTGCAACGCATCGCCGGACATCCGCGCGCAACTCCAGGGTTTTGCGCCGATGCAGCCTGGTCGCGCCCTGCGCGATACGGGGGTGCAGGCAATCATCCTGATGGACAGCCAGATCGACCACACCACCGGCCTGTTGAGCCTGCGTGAAGGTTGCCCGCACCAGGTCTGGTGCACCGACATGGTCCACGAAGACCTGAGCAGCGGCTTCCCGCTGTTCACCATGCTCAGCCACTGGAATGGCGGCCTGAACTGGAACCGCATCGAACTCGACCAGAGCTTCAGCATCCCGGCCTGCCCCAACCTGCGTTTCAGCCCCTTGCCCCTGCGCAGCGCCGCACCACCGTACTCGCCCCATCGCTTCGACCCACACCCGGGTGACAACATCGGCCTGATCGTCGAAGACCTGCGCACCGGTGGCAAACTGTTCTACGCCCCGGGGCTGGGCAAGGTCGACGCGCCGTTGCTGGAGATCATGGCCGGTAGCGACTGCCTGCTGGTGGACGGCACGCTGTGGGACGACGACGAAATGCAGCGCCGCGGCGTCGGCACCCGCACCGGTCGGGAAATGGGCCACCTGGCCCAGAACGGCCCGGGCGGTATGCTCGAAGTGCTGGAGCAACTGCCCAAGCAACGCAAGGTGCTGATCCACATCAACAACACCAATCCGATCCTCGATGAAGACTCGGCCGAGCGTGCCGAGCTGGTGCGGCGCAATGTTGAAGTGGCGTATGACGGCATGAGTATTGTGCTGTAGCGGATGGCCTCATCGCGAGCAAGCTCGCTCCCACATGGGATCTGTGGCGCATACAAAACCTGTGGGAGCGAGCTTGCTCGCGATGGCGTCCGAACAAGCACCAAAGCATCCACCGGATGTACACCGGAGAACCGCAATGACCGACACACCGCTGTCCCCCGCCGAGTTCGAAGCCGCGCTGCGGGCCAAGGGCGCCTACTACCACATCCATCACCCGTACCACGTGGCGATGTACGAAGGCCGGGCCAGCCGCGAACAGATCCAGGGCTGGGTCGCCAACCGCTTCTACTATCAGGTGAACATCCCCCTGAAGGACGCGGCGATCCTGGCCAATTGCCCGGACCGCGAGATCCGCCGCGAATGGATTCAGCGCCTGCTCGACCACGACGGTGCGCCCGGTGAAGACGGCGGCATCGAAGCCTGGTTGCGCCTCGGCCAGGCCGTGGGCCTGGACCCCGAGCAACTGCGCTCCCAGGAACTGGTGTTGCCGGGCGTGCGGTTTGCCGTCGACGCCTACGTCAACTTCGCCCGCCGCGCCAGTTGGCAGGAAGCCGCCAGCAGTTCGCTGACCGAACTGTTCGCCCCGCAGATCCACCAGTCACGCCTGGACAGTTGGCCACAGCACTACCCCTGGATCGACCCGGACGGCTACCAGTATTTCCGCACGCGCCTGGGTCAGGCGCGGCGTGATGTCGAGCACGGGCTGGCGATCACCCTGCAGCACTACACCACCTATGCAGGCCAGCAGCGCATGCTGGAAATTCTCCAGTTCAAACTGGACATACTTTGGAGCATGCTCGATGCCATGAGCATGGCCTATGAACTGAACCGCCCGCCTTACCACAGCGTGACCGAGCAACGGGTCTGGCACCGAGGAATCGCCTTATGAGTTTCGACCGCAGCAGGACCCCCACCTGGCGTCCCGGTTACCGCTTCCAGTACGAGCCGGCGCAAAAAGGCCATGTGCTGCTGTACCCCGAAGGCATGATCAAGCTCAACGAAAGCGCCGCGCTGATTGGCGGCCTGATCGATGGCCAGCGTGACGTCGCCGCGATCATCGCCGAACTGGACAGCCGATTCCCCGGCGTGCCTGAGCTTGGCGAGGATATCGAGCAATTCATGGAGGTCGCCCGTGCACAGCACTGGATCGAACTCGGCTGATCCTGCGGCCCTGCCGGCCAAGCCGGAAGTCGGCCTGCCGCTGTGGCTGCTCGCCGAGCTGACCTACCGCTGCCCGCTGCAGTGCCCCTACTGTTCGAACCCGCTGGACTTCGCCGCACAAGGCCAGGAACTGAGCACCGAACAGTGGCTGAAAGTGTTCCGCGAGGCGCGGGAAATGGGTGCCGCGCAACTGGGCTTCTCGGGTGGCGAACCGCTGGTGCGCCAGGACCTTGCCGAGTTGATCGGCGAGGCGCGCAAGCTGGGGTTCTACACCAACCTGATCACCTCGGGCATCGGCCTCACCGAACAGAAAATCAGCGACTTCAAAAAGGCTGGCCTGGACCATATCCAGATCAGCTTCCAGGCCAGCGATGAGCAGGTGAACAACCTGTTGGCCGGCTCGAAAAAAGCCTTCGCGCAGAAACTGGAGATGGCCCGGGCGGTGAAAGCCCATGGCTACCCGATGGTGCTGAACTTCGTCACCCATCGACACAACATCGACAAGATCGACCGCATCATCGAGTTGTGCATCGCCCTGGAAGCCGACTTCGTCGAGCTCGCCACCTGCCAGTTCTACGGCTGGGCCCAGCTCAATCGGGTCGGCCTGCTGCCGACTCAGGAACAACTGGTGCGCGCCGAACGCATCACCAACGAATATCGCGCCAAACTGGAAGCCCAAGGGCATCCGTGCAAGCTGATCTTCGTCACCCCGGACTACTACGAAGAACGCCCGAAAGCCTGCATGAATGGCTGGGGCAGCATTTTCCTGACCGTCACCCCCGACGGCACCGCGCTGCCCTGTCACGGTGCCCGACAGATGCCGGTACAGTTTCCCAACGTGCGCGAGCACAGCATGCAGCACATCTGGTACGACTCGTTCGGCTTCAACCGCTTTCGCGGTTATGACTGGATGCCCGAGCCGTGCCGCTCGTGTGACGAGAAAGAAAAGGACTTCGGCGGCTGTCGCTGCCAGGCCTTCATGCTCACCGGCGACGCCAGCAACGCTGACCCGGTGTGCAGTAAATCCGAGCATCATGGCATGATCCTCAAGGCGCGCGAAGAAGCCGAGCACGCCACCCAGACCATCGAACAGTTGGCCTTTCGCAATGAACGAAACTCACGCCTCATCGTTAAAGGCTGAAGCCTTGAGCGCCCTCAAAGCCGTGTCCGCGGGGGTCGACTTCGCGGACCTGCAGGTGGGCGCCCAAGGCCTGTTCTGGAATGAATATCGCCCCCAGGATGGCGCCTGCCGGATCTGGCACTGGCGCGAGCAGCACGCCCATTGCCTGACTCCACCCGGTTTCAGCGTGCGCAGCCGGGTCTACGAATACGGCGGCGGTGCATTTTGCCTGGGCGATGACGCGCTGTTCTTCGTCAACGAGGCCGACCAGCAGCTTTACCGCCAAACCCTGACGGGCGCACCACCCCAGGCATTGACCGCGGGCGAGTGCCGATACGGTGATTTGCAGTGGGCCAACGGCCAGGTGTTGGCCGTCGAAGAACAGGCCAACCAGCACCGCCTGGTGGCCATCGCTGCCGAGGGTCAACGCCAGCTGCTGGTGGAAGGTGCGGACTTTTACGCCGCGCCGACCTTGAGCCCCGACGCCCGGCAACTGGCGTGGATCGAGTGGAGCCGCCCCCATCAGCCCTGGACCGCCACGCGCCTGATGCTCGCCCAATTGAATCCCGACGGCAGCCTGGCCCCACCCCGTTGCGTGGCCGGGGCAGATGTCGAGGAGTCGCTGCAACAGCCGCGCTTCGATGAGCGCGGGCGCTTGTATTGCCTGAGTGACCGAGATGGATTCTGGCAGCCGTGGGTCGACAGCGAATCAGGCTGGCAACCGCTGCCCAGTGCCGTGGCCGACCACGGTCCGGCGCCCTGGCAATTGGGGGGTTGCACCTGGCTGCCACTGGACGAGCAGCGCTACCTGGCCAGCTGGACAGTTGCCGGCTTTGGCCGCCTGGGCCTGTGCTCAGGCCAGCAGGTCGAGGACTACACCGGCGACTACAGCCGCTTTCGCAACCTGGCGCTGGATCAGCAGTTCATCTACTGCATTGCCGCCTCACCGGTCAGTCCCTCTGCCGTGATCGCCATCGACCGCCACAGCCACCAGGTGCAGGTCCTGGCCGGCGGCGTCGCGCTGTTACCCGCCGAGCAGATCAGCCAACCACAGACCTTGCGTTACCCCAGCGGCAAGGGCGAGGCCCATGGGTTCTTCTACCCAGCCATGGGCAATGTGGAAAAGCCGCCGTTGCTGGTATTCATCCATGGCGGGCCGACCTCGGCCTGCTATCCGATGCTCGATCCACGCATCCAGTATTGGGCCCAGCGCGGCTTTGCCGTGGCCGACCTCAACTACCGTGGCAGCAGCGGCTACGGCCGAGCGTACCGACAGGCCCTGCATCTGCGTTGGGGCGAGGTGGATGTCGAAGATGCCTGCGCGGTGGTGACGTATCTCGCCGCACAAGGCTTGATCGATGGCGAGCACGCGTTCATTCGCGGCGGCAGTGCCGGCGGCTACACCACCCTGTGTGCCCTGGCGTTTCATCAGGTGTTCCGCGCGGGGGCCAGTCTGTACGGGGTCAGCGACCCTGTCGCCCTGGGCCGTGCTACCCATAAGTTCGAGGGTGATTATCTGGATTGGCTGATCGGCGATCCCATCGCCGACGCCGAGCGCTACGCCGCTCGCACCCCGCTGCAACACGCACAGAATATCCAGGTGCCGGTGATCTTTTTTCAAGGCGAACTCGACGCCGTCGTTGTCCCGCAGCAGACCCGCGACATGCTTAAGGCCCTGCAAGACAACGGCATCGCGGCGCAGGCCCATTACTACCCAGACGAACGCCACGGCTTTCGCAAGGCCAGCAATCAGGCCCACGCACTGGAGCAGGAATGGTTGTTTTATCGCGAGGTGATGAAGCCAGCCCAGGGCTGATCGCAGCGCGGTTCAACGCTGCGATCCACAGGCTTAACGCTTGGCGATGATGTACACCGCGTGAACGATGCCCGGAATATAGCCACACAAGGTCAGCAGGATATTCAGCCAGAACGCGCCGCCGAACCCCACTTGCAGGAATACGCCCAGTGGCGGCAACAGAATGGCAATGATGATGCGAATGAAATCCATAGGGCAGCTCCTGAGTAAGGTGGGCTGTGATCAGCCACACACCTAATCGACCCGCGGCGTTGGCCAGGGTTCCGTAACCTTCCGGCCAGGTGCCACTATTGCGGCCTGGTCAGGCCAGAATCTCCAACCCATGCTTTTGCACGATGCTGAGCAGTTTGAGGGCCATGCCACTGGGTTGTTTGTCGCCGGCTTCCCACTGCTTGACCGTGGAGGCGCTGGTGTTCAAGTAACGGGCAAACACCGGCTGGCTGACGTTGTTGCGCTCGCGCAGTTGCTTGATCTCCAGCGCCGCAATCGCCTGGGGTACGTGGGCCAGGCACGTCTCGTCGAATTGGCGCATGGTGGTCTTGCTGATGGCCCCGATCGACAGCAAGGCAGCAGCCGAATCGTGAGCCGACTCAAGGGCTTCACTTTTGAATTTATTGCTCATGGTGCATCTCCACAAATTCCTTCATATCCAGCAACTGCCGGACCTGTGTCTCATCAAGCTTTTCATAGGCTTTCGCCAGTTCTCGAAAAGCGGCCAGTTCCGTCTGGCTGATATTGCCTTGATCTTTTTTGGCAAACAGGAATTGGTATATCCAGTAACGGCCGCCCTTGGCCAGGATGATCGAACGGTGTCGGTTTTGGTTCAGGCGTTTTTTCCAAACGCCGCCTCCCAGGCTGTCCGCTTGTCCTTTTAACAACTCGGCGAATGCTGACCTCAACTCATCGTCCCCAATCCAGGCTTTGGCAGCCTGGAGGGCAAAACGCTTGGTCTTGAACAGTCTGATACTCATGGACATCCCTTCCCTGAAAAATACCACCTAGTGGTATGGATAGCCAATCCGACCGTCGTCATTTCTGCGCACCGGTATCGGCAATCCTTGCCGACTCCATAAAAAGCCATTGTTGCGGTTACCGCTCAAGCCCTGAATAGGCTCCTGAAAATCGTCGGGACAAAAAAAACGCCCCATGCCAAAAGGATCAGGCATGGGGCGATGCGTTATACCGCGAGACGGTTCGGTAATTCAGGTGTTGCGATCACGTCAGACCGCGATGCCTTTGCGACATTGCAATTGGGCGGTGCGCACCCGGGCAAAGGCGCGCGCCAGGCGCAGGAGCATTTCGTCGATGTTGGCCTGGCTGACGGTCAGCGCCGGGGTGAAGCGCAGGCAGTCGGCTTGTGGGGCGCTGATCAGCAGGCCTTCGTACATCGCGGCCTTGACCACGGCGTCGGCCGAGTCATCGCTGAGCCTGAGCCCCCAGAGCAAGCCGTGACCGCACAACTCGCCGTGCCCGTAGCGATTGGCCAGGCGCGCCAAGCCTTCGTGCAGGTGTTGAGCGCTGTCGCGTACATGTTCGAGAAAACCGTGATCGAGCACGCTATCGAGCACTGCCAGGCCAACCGATGCCATCAGGGCATTGCCGTGATGGGTGCCGTCCAATTCGCCCGGTTCAAAACAGCAGGCGCTGCCCCGGGCCAGCAAGGCCGCCACCGGCACTCCGCCACCGAGGCCCTTGCCCATGACGACAATGTCGGCCCGCACGCAATACAGCTGTTCGGCCAACAGCCGACCGCAACGGCCCATACCGGTTTGCACCTCGTCGAGGATCAGCAGAATCCCCAACTCACGGCACAAGCGCTCGACGCCCTTGAGGTAATGCTCGGTCGCAGGCAGTACGCCCGCCGCAGCCTGGATCGGCTCCAGCATGATCGCCACAGTCTGCGCGTCCACCGCCGCATGCAGCGCCGGCAGGTCGTTGAACGGAACACGATCAAAACCCGGGAGCCGGGGCTCGAAGCGATTGTCCTGGCAGTCCGAGGCAGACAACGCAGCAAAGCCATGACCATGGCAGCTACCGCTGGCGGTAATGATTCGCGAAGCACCGCCGCGATGCAATTGGCCCCATTTGCGCGCCAGCTTGATCGCGGCTTCGCACGCCTCACTGCCGGTATTGAGCAGGTACACCTGGTCGCTGCCAGTGCTGTTGCACAGCCGCTCGGCCAAGTTCAACTGGCAGCGATTGAGCAATCCCGAGCCAGGATTGATCAGCGCCTGCGCCTGGGCCGTCAGCGCCTTGACCAGTGCCGTGGGGCTATGGCCGAGGCTGTTGGCTCCGGCGCCCTGGGTAAAGTCCAGGTAGGCGCGGTCAGCGCTGTCCCACAGCCAGGAACCCTGGCCACGGACGAAAATCTGCGGGGCTCGCTCAACACTCGGCATCAGGCACTCACTGGACAGGTTAGCGCTCCTTGCAGGTAACAAACCCTCGGCCGCCAGGTCATCCAGGCTCGGCTGCGGGCGACGCAGGTTGAACAGGTTCATGCGCGCAAACCCTCCAGCGGCAAGCCCAGCAGACGCGCCGTCCAATCCTCGACCCGCCCGCTGCGCAGGCGCTTGATGGCAATATCGCGCCAGCGCGAAGACAGCGCCGGACAATCAATCAGCTTTTTCAAACCGGTATGTTCCAGCGGTTCGCGATAAAAACTGCGCAACGCCCAGGCCACGGTCAGGCCGGGGTAACTGCGCTGGATCAGTTCGAACGGTTGCTCGGCGCTGACAAACCCAGGCTTGAGCACGCGGTAGAACCAGCCACAGCGTCCGGTGTCCTGGGCGAGCTGGGGCAGGATCGGCACACCCCAGCGACGGCTCAGGCGATAGCACGGCGAACGCGGCTGGCTGACCTGCAACAGCGCGCCACCCCAGCGAAACAGATCGCCCAGGCACACTTGCTCTTCACCGAGGCCGTGGGTCGAGAGGTTCTCGCCGAAGGCCGGCGCCTGCCAGTCAATCTGTGGATAACGTTTGCGCCAGTACGCGTAGTGCTCGGCCGGGTAGTGATGCAGGGCCCGTTCGGGACCGGTGTGAAAGCGCGGATCGCCGTGCTCGTCACTGCCCAGGCCCTGCGGCCACAACCAGAGTCGATTGGCAATCCGCTCTTTGTCGGTATCGCTGACCAAGCCCTGCCCCAGGTTTTTTGCCTTGCCTATGTAAACACCATCAACGTAAACGGTATTCATCGCGCTCTCTGGCCCTATAAGCCTTGTGAATGCGGTTAGACTAGGCTTCTGCAGGGCGCTGAGCCATTTCGATTTCCCAGCTTTTTCGATAAGAAATACTTATGGATTTTAAGCAACTGCGTTATTTCGTCGCGGTGTACGAAGAAGGCCATGTCGGCCGGGCCGCCGAACGTCTGTCGATCTCCCAGCCGGCGCTCTCGCAACAGATCCGGCAACTGGAACAGAACCTCGATGTGAGCCTGTTCGAGCGCAGCAGCAAACGGCTGCTGCCCACACTGGCCGCGCATACCCTGTACAACCACGCCCTGCCCTTGCTCGATGGCATGCAACGGGCGCGCGAAGCCTTGGGCAACTTCAAGGGCCAAGCCTCGCGCACCTTGGCCATCGGGGTCCTGCAAACCGTGCACACCAGCCTGGTGCCAAAAATGCTTGAGCGGGTGCGCACGGCCCAGCCCCATTTGGTGGTGCAGATCTACGAGCTCACGGGGCTGGAAATCGAACGCCGCCTGCTTAACGGCTCGCTGGACATCGGCATCAGCTACCTGCCGCCGCGCCAGCCGGGGCTGCATGGCGTGCTGCTGTACGAAGACGAACTGACCCTGGTGATCCCCGTCGACCACCCACTGCGCGAATTCAAGAAAGTCTCCATGAGCCAGGCCGCCGAATTGCCGATGTTGCTGCTGGGCGAGGAGTTTCAGATCCGCCAGATCTGGCAGGGACAACTGGCCAGCCTCGGCCGCCGCCCGCAAGTGCAGGCCGAGCTGAACAACATGGCGGGGATCCTCGACAGTTTGCCCCACACCCGGCTGGCGACTGTTTTGCCCGGACGCTCACAGCGCGAGCATGGCAACAAGGCGTTGTTGTGGAAACCGTTGAGTGAACCGCGGGTGCCGCTGAAGGTGGGGCTGGTCTGTCGGGATGTGCAGCGTCAGCAGGCCACCCTGGAATTGTTGCGCAACCTGCTGGAGGATGTGATGGATGGCCCGGACGGGCGCCTGGCGAGCCCGACTGTTCTGGATGTCCAGGGTTGATGGGCAAAACATAAATCGCAGGCAAAAGAAAACCCCGCCGAAGCGGGGCTTTGCAGACTGTTTCCCTGACATCCATTTCACTCCGCCGTCCTGGCAGAATCCTACGTGTCCGTGTTGTTGCTTTGCGCTTCCTGCGCGACGTCCATATGAGTAGATTAGCTGTGGATCCAATCTGCGAACAGGGGAGAACAGCAGCACGTCATGTAAGCAAATGCTTACATGAGGTTACATTCCTCAGAACTGCGCGGCATCCAACAGGAACAACGACTCGCTGCCGGCTTTGACCGAAGCGCTGAGCGAGTGAATCCGCGGCAGCAGACGGGCGAAGTAGAAGCGTGCGGTGCCCAGCTTGCTGGCGTAGAACTCATCCTGTGTTTCCTTGCCGATGGCAGCCTTGGCCATCAGGGCCCACATGTAGGCGTAGGACACATAGCCAAACACCTGCAAGTATTCGACCGAGGCCGCGCCGATTTCGTTCGGATTACCTTGCACCCGGTCCAGCAGCCAGGCGGTCAGTTCGTCCAGCGTCTCCACTGCACGGTTCAACGGCCGGGTAAATTCACCCAGCTCGGCACCGGCGGTCGCAGTGAAATGACGAATCTCATCAGCGAACAGGTTGTAGAGCGCCCCGCCACTGCCGACGATTTTGCGCCCGACCAGGTCCAGCGCCTGAATGCCGTTAGTGCCCTCGTAGATCTGGGTAATGCGCACGTCGCGTACCAGTTGCTCCTGGCCCCATTCGCGAATGTAGCCATGACCGCCGAACACTTGCTGGCCGTGAATCGTGGTTTCCAGGCCCAGGTCGGTGAGGAACGCCTTGGCGACTGGGGTCAGCAACGCCACCAGGTCTTCGGCACGTTTGCGGGTGGTTGGGTCTTCGCTGAACTTGGCGGTGTCCAGTTGCATGGCCACGTAGGTGGAGAAGGCACGGCCACCTTCGTTCGACGCCTTCATGGTCAGCAGCATGCGTCGCACATCAGGGTGAACGATGATCGGGTCGGCAACCTTGTCCTTGTTCTGCGCGCCGGTTGGCGCACGGCTTTGCAGGCGGTCACGGGCGTATTCAACCGCGTTCTGGTAAGAGCGCTCGCCGGTGGCCAGCCCCTGGATACCGACGCCCAGACGCTCGTAGTTCATCATGGTGAACATCGCCGCCAGGCCTTTGTTCGGCTCACCGACCAGGTAACCCACGGCTTCGTCGAAGTTCATCACGCAGGTGGAGGATGCCTGGATACCCATCTTGTGTTCGATCGAACCACAGTTGGCCGGGTTACGTGCGCCCAGGCTGCCGTCGGCGTTGACCAAGAACTTCGGCACCAGGAACAGCGAAATGCCTTTCGGACCCGCCGGGGCGTCCGGCAGCTTGGCCAGCACCAGGTGAATGATGTTCTCGGTCAGGTCGTGTTCGCCGCCGGTGATGAAGATCTTGGTCCCACTGACTTTGTAGGAACCATCGGCCTGAGGCTCGGCCTTGGTGCGGATGATCCCCAGGTCAGTCCCGGCATGGGGTTCGGTCAGGCACATGGAACCGGCCCAGACCCCGGCGTACATGTTCGGCAGGTACGTGGCCTTCAGTTCTTCGCTGGCATGAGCGTTGATCGACAGGCAGGCACCGGCGGTGAGCATCGGGTACAGGCCGAAAGACAGGCTGGCGGAGTTGACCATCTCCTCGACCTGGGCTGAAACGGTCTTGGGCATGCCCATGCCGCCGAACGCCGGATCGCCACCGACCCCGACCCAGCCCCCTTCAGCGTAGGTCTGATAGGCCTGTGGGAAACCTGCCGGGGTGGTCACGGCACCGTCACTCCAGTGGCAACCTTCTTCGTCGGCGGCCCGGCTCAGTGGCGCGATGCTTTTGCTGGTGACTTTGCCAGCTTCCTCAAGGATCGCCTCGACGGTCTCGGCATCCACGGTGTCGGCCAAAGCAGGAAGTTCTGCCCAGAGCTTGGCCACCTCGAAAACTTCATTGAGGACGAAGCGCATATCGCGCAGGGGCGCTTTGTAGTCAGCCATGGCAAACCTCGTAATACGTGAAAGGTGATTCGTGGGGATCGGGATACAACAAGTGCCGGGAGTGTACCCGAACAACTTTTGCGACACATAGGGTCGACTCGTGACTTATTTGTAATTTTTAGTCACTAAAAACCATCGCGGGCAAGCCTTGCACCGCCTTCCCGGCGCTGCAGGGCTTGCCCGCGATGTGCTTAAACCACCACCGTCAAAGCGCAAACAGCCCTGCTGGTAGCTTCATCAGGCAATCACTGCCTGCCTGCACCGCCGCCCGATGGGCCGCCGTGCGCGGCAGCAGACGCTTGAAGTAAAACTCGCAGGTGGCCAATTTGCCCTCACAGTAGTCGGCATCACCACTGCCCGCCTCCAACTGCGCCTGAGCCACCAGCGCCATGCGCAGCCACAGGTAGGCGTGGATGATGTAACCGCTGTACATCAGGTAATCCAGCGCCGCGGCCCCCACTTCATCAGGGTTCTTCAGCGCCGCCATCCCGACCTGGGTGGTCAGTTCACCCCACTGCTGATTGAGCCCGTCGAGCTGCGCGACATACGTCTTGAGCTGTGGATGCCCGGCGTTGGCGGCACAGAACCTGTGAACGATTTTGGTAAAACCGCGCAGCAACTGGCCCTGGCTGCCCAGTACCTTGCGCCCCAGCAGGTCCAGCGCCTGGATGCCGTTGGTGCCCTCGTAGATCGGCGCAATGCGGCAGTCACGCACCAACTGCTCCATGCCCCACTCGCGGATATAGCCGTGACCACCAAACACCTGCATCCCGTGGTTGGTCACCTCCAGGCCGGTTTCGGTCATGAACGCCTTGCAGATCGGCGTCAGGAACGCCAACAGGTTCTCGGCGTCCTGGCGTTGCTCGGCGTCGCTGGACAGGTGCGCGGCATCGAGCAATTGGGCGGTGAAGTAGGTCAGCGCCCGATTGCCTTCGTTGAAGGCTTTCATGGTCAGCAGCATGCGCCGCACATCGGGGTGGACGATGATCGGGTCGGCGGCTTGTTCCGGGGCCTTGGGCCCGGTCAGCGCGCGCATCTGCAGGCGCTCGTTGGCGTACTTGATCGCACCCTGGAAACTCGCCTCGCCCAGGCACAAGCCCTGCATCCCAGTGCCGAGCCGAGCGTGGTTCATCATGGTGAACATGCAGTTCAGGCCTTTGTTCGCCTCGCCGATCAGGTAACCCGTGGCGCCGTCGAAGTTCAGCACGCACGTGGCCGAGGCCTTGATGCCCATTTTGTGCTCGATCGAACCACAGGTAACCCCGTTGCGCTCGCCCGCCTCGCCTTGGCTGTCGGGCAGGAACTTGGGCACGATAAACAGCGAGATGCCTTTGGTCCCGGCCGGCGCATCCGGCAGCTTGGCCAGCACCAGGTGAATGATGTTGTCACTCAGGTCGTGCTCACCAGCGGAGATGAAGATCTTGCTGCCGGTGACCGCGTAGCTGCCGTCGGCTTGGGGCACCGCGCGGGTCTTGATGATCCCCAGGTCAGTGCCGCAATGGGCCTCGGTCAGGCACATGGTGCCGGTCCACTGGCCGGCCGTGAGTTTGCCCAGGTAGGCCTGTTTCTGCTGCTCGGTGCCGTGGGCGTGAATGGCCGACATCGCACCGTGGGTCAGGCCCGGGTACATGCCCCAGGAGGTGTTGCTGGAACCGACCATCTCGCTGATCACCAGCCCCAGTGAACTCGGCAACCCTTGTCCACCATACGCAGGGTCCGCCGCCAGCCCATGCCAGCCACCTTCGACATACTGGGCGAACGCCTGCTTGAAGCCCTTGGGGGTGGTGACCACGCCATTGTCGAAATGGCAGCCTTCTTCGTCACCGGAGCGGTTCAGCGGGGCCAGGACGTTTTCGCAGAAGCGGGCGCCCTCTTCGAGGATTGCATTGACCATGTCCGGGCTGGCATCGGTAGCCCCGAGCGCGGCGTAGTTGGCATGGAAGTCAAACACGTGGTCGATCAGAAAGCGCATGTCGCGCAGGGGGGCTTTGTACTCAGGCATGGTCATTGCTCCGTCAGCAGATCCCTGCAACCTACTGCCGCACGCCCCCCCGGACAATCACAGTGCAGGCGCTGAATGCGCCATCATCACTCAATCCGTTGCCCCGTCCATGCGCACCGCGCCACGGCGGTTCTGCCCAAACGCCATCACACAATTTCGCCCGGCCCCCTTGGCGCTGTAGAGTGCCTGGTCGGCGCTTTTCAACACCTCTTCCGGCGTACGCTGCGCCAGGCGCTCGGCAACCCCGATGCTCACCGTGACCGCCACGCTGCAAGCACTGGCCCCGGAGCGGCGCTGCCGACCTTGTTGATCGTCCAGGGGCCGGCTGTCTTGATTGCGCAGCTGAATGTTGTAGCTGGCAATCGCTTCGCGGATCTCCTCCAAGTACGGCAAACACTCTTCAAGGCTCTTGGCCGCGAATACCAGGGCAAACTCTTCGCCGCCATAACGATAGGCACGGCCACCGCCACCGATCTTCGACAATTTGCTGGCCACCAGGCGCAGCACCTGGTCGCCGACATCATGCCCGTGGGTGTCGTTGAATTTCTTGAAGTGATCGACGTCGCTCATGGCCAGCACGTAATTGCGGCCCAGCCGTTGCAAGCGCTCGTTCAGCGCCCGCCGCCCGGGCAAACCGGTCAGCTCATCGCGAAACGCCATCTGGTAGGCCTCGTGTGCCACCGCGGCGGCGATCATCAACATCACCTGGCTGCACATGATGTTCAGGGTAAACGGCAGGATGAAGGTCTTGGGCAGCATCCAGAACAAGCCGAGCAGGCCCACCAGTTGGGCCGCGTGCAAAGGTCGGGGATGGCGCCAATATTGGTAGGCCAATAACCCAAAGGCCGCGAGGAACAGCGGGTACGCCAGCTGGATCAGGCTCATCCAGGCCCCATGCAGCGCCGGCCAACGGATTTCCGCCAGCCAGGCCTGCACGGCCTGGGGATAACTTTGCTCCAGGGCCAGGGCCACACTGCCCACGGCCAGCAGTACCGCGAACCGCGCGACCAGGTCCTGAAACAGATGGGTCCGCTCCTGCCACGCCGCGAATGTCCCGTACAACACGGGCAGCAGCAGGCAGCAGAGATGGAAGATCACCGCGGCGTCTTCGCGTACCCCGCCAAAGTCACGGTAATAGTCGGTTTGGGTGTCGAGCAGAAAGTAGGCGATGTACACCGTGACCATCAGGAACAGTTCACGCTGGCGTCGGTAAACCGCGCAGTACGCGCCGCCGAGCAGCAACACCAGGGTCGGCAGGACGTTGAACAACGAGGTGAAAAACACGTTGAGTTCCCTGACGTAAGCCACTGCGAGGCCTGCGAGCAACAGCAGCAGCGAAGGCAGGAAGTGACTCAAACGTACAGCAGAGGAACGCGACAAGGGTAAAGCTCCGGCCCGGCAAATTGACTGATGGCATTATGCCCTCATGCTGGCACGACAGTGCATGAAATGTACTGTCTACGGTTCTTTAACGGCCGCCATAGCGCACGGTTGGGTGTTTCAGCCGGGGGTTTGTATCGCTTTATTTCGGGAATAAAAAAACCGCTGCACCCGAAGGTGCAGCGGTTTGTTGAAGGACCTGCCTTAGGCTCAGTAGCCCAGTGCGAAGTCTTCTTCTTTCATGTCCATCAGGTTGTTGGCGCCCGACAGCATGGTTACAACGTGAGTGCGGGTACGCGGCAGGATACGCTGGAAGTAGAATCGCGCAGTCTGCAACTTGGCGGTGTAGAACGCCTCTTCGGTCGTGCCGGCAGCCAGTTTTTCGGCGGCCAGGCGCGCCATATCAGCCCAGAAGTAAGCCAGGCAGACGTAACCGGAGTACATCAGGTAATCCACGGAAGCCGCGCCCACTTCTTCGCGGTCTTTCATCGCGGCCATGCCGACCTTCATGGTCAATTCGCCCCACTCTTTGTTCAGTGCTGCCAGCGGTGCCACGAATTCCTGGACCGCTTCGTTGCCTTCGTTGGTCTGGCAGAACTTGTGCACGATCTTGGTGAAGCCTTTCAGAGCCTCGCCTTGGGTCATCAGCACTTTACGACCCAGCAGGTCGAGAGCCTGGATGCCGGTAGTGCCTTCGTACAGCATGGAAATACGGCTGTCGCGAACGTTCTGCTCCATGCCCCACTCGGCGATGAAGCCGTGGCCGCCATAGATCTGCACGCCGTGGTTGGCCGATTCAAAACCGACTTCGGTCATGAAGGCTTTGGCGATTGGAGTCATGAAGGCCAGCAGTGCGTCGGCTTTCTTCTTCTCTTCTTCATCTACGCCGTACTTGACGATGTCGACCTGCTTGGCGGTGAAGTAAACCATTGCACGGTTGCCTTCGGCGAATGCCTTCATGGTCAACAGCATGCGACGAACATCCGGGTGCACGATGATCGGGTCAGCGGCTTTTTCCGGGGCTTTCGGTCCGGTCAGGGAGCGCATCTGCAGGCGATCGCGAGCGTATTTCAGACCACCCTGGAAGCCGATTTCGGCGTGGGCCAGGCCTTGCAGGGCGGTACCCAGGCGTGCGGTGTTCATGAAGGTGAACATGCAGTTCAGGCCTTTGTTCGCCGGGCCGATCAGGAAACCGGTGGCCTCGTCGAAGTTCATCACGCAGGTGGCGTTGCCGTGGATACCCATCTTGTGTTCCAGGGAACCACAGGTCACGGCGTTGCGCGCACCGATGCTGCCATCGGCGTTGGGCATGAACTTTGGAACGATGAACAGGGAAATGCCTTTGGTGCCAGCCGGAGCGTCCGGTAGGCGGGCCAGTACGATGTGGACGATGTTATCGGCCATGTCGTGTTCACCGGCCGAGATGAAAATCTTGGTCCCGGAAACCTTGTACGAACCATCGGCCTGTGGCTCGGCCTTGGTGCGCAGCATGCCCAGGTCAGTGCCGCAGTGCGGCTCGGTCAGGCACATGGTGCCGGTCCATTCGCCGGAAACCAGCTTGGTCAGGTAAGCCTCTTGCTGCTCTGGCGTGCCGTGCTCGGAGATGGTGTTCATCGCGCCGTGCGACAGGCCAGGGTACATGCCCCACGACCAGTTGGACTCGCCAACCATTTCGCTGACTGCCAGGCCCAGGGACTCCGGCAGGCCTTGGCCGCCGTGCTCGATGTCGTGCGCCAGGCTCGGCCAGCCGCCTTCAACGAATTGTTTGTAGGCTTCCTTGAAACCAGTTGGCGTCTTAACGCCCGACTCGCTCCAGGTGCAGCCTTCGGTGTCACCCACGCGGTTCAGCGGAGCCAGCACCTGCTCACAAAACTTGGCGCCTTCCTCGAGAATGGCGTTAACCATGTCCGGGGTAGCGTCCTGGCAAGCCGGAAGGCTCTGATAGTGCGCTTCGTAGCCGAGCAGTTCGTCACGAACGAAGCGAATATCACGCAAGGGGGCCTTGTAGTCAGGCATAGCGATAAACCTCTGCTGATGTAACCGGGAATGAACGACCGCGATGATTTGTTGTGACGGTCAAACAGTTGTTTGAAACATACGTTTACGCTGAAATCTTGTCAAGCGTCGATCCTTCGCCGTTCGTCAACGGCCTCCTGAATTACGCACACAACAAAGCGCACGGCCGATGCACAAAGCATCGCCGTGTGTCACAAAGATTAGTTGAAGGAGCAGCAATAGCCCGGCCCGACAGCGTATCCATCACGCTGTCGACCAGGGAAGGAGTGGGCGTTAGTCGAGCAGATCCAGTTGCAGGTGTTCGGCCACCGCTTCGGCGGTGACCACCTTGAGTTTCGGCACCCGTCCCAGGCAAGGCGCGGGCAGTCGCTCGGCCAGGGTTGCGAGGTTTTCTTCCAGGCGTGAGGTCTTGGGTTCGATGATATTGGCCACCCACCCGGCCAGTTGCAGTCCGTCGCGGGCAATCGCTTCGGCGGTCAGCAAAGCGTGATTGATGCACCCCAGGCGCACCCCGACTACCAGGATCACCGGCAGACCGAGCGCCATCGCCAGGTCCGACAGGTTGTCTTGGTCGGCCAGCGGCACACGCCAGCCACCGGCGCCCTCGATCAAGGTGAAGTCCGCCTGCTTATCGAGGATATGGCGCATCGGCGCCACCAGCGACTGGACCGTCAGCGCAACACCGGCCTCGCGTGCCGCCAGATGGGGGGCGATGGCCGGCTCGAACGCCTGCGGATTAACCTCGGTGTAGGTCAGCGGCAACGAACACTGTGCCAGCAACGCCAGTGCGTCGGCATTGCGCAGGCCCTTGGGCGTCACGTCGCAACCGGAAGCCACGGGCTTGCCGGCCGCCGTGCTCAACCCTGCCAAGCGTGCGGCGTGCAACAGGCCGGCGGCCACCGTGGTCTTGCCGACATCGGTATCGGTGCCCGTGATGAAATACGCTGCGCTCATCGAGGTTTCTCCAATACGGCATAGACCACCTGATACGTGGCTGGCAGCCCTTGCGCCTGACGGAACTGCTCATAGGCGGCGATCAAACCACTGATGCGCGCCCGACCTGTCAGCCCACCTGGCCGACCCGGATTCAGATTATGCGCGCCCAGCGCTTTAAGTTCATGGGTCAAGCTGCGCACGTCCGGATAATGCAGCACATGGGCACACTGCTGCAGGTCCAGCACGTTCAAACCGCTGGCCGCACATAACTGCTGATAGCGGCTGAACTCACGGAACCGATTGACGTGCACCTGGCCGTCGACCTGCCGCCAACTGTCGCGCAGTTCATACAACGTGCCGACGCACAGGCTGGCAAAGGCCAACACCCCTCCCGGCTTGAGCACCCGATAGGCTTCACTGAGCACCGTGGCAAAATCGGCGCACCACTGCACCGCCAGGCTGGAAAACACCAGGTCGCAACTGGCGTCCTGCAGGGGCAGGCGTTCCGCGTCCCCGGCAATGAAATGCTGCGCCCCGCCCAAGGGCCTGGCGTGCTTGAGCATGCCTTCAGCAATGTCCAGTGCCACTCCGGCGCTCGCAGGAAACCGCTCTTGCAACGCTCGGCTGAAATACCCGGTGCCGCAGCCCATGTCTAGCCAAACAGCAGGGACAAAATCTTCCGGTAACCGACGTAACAACTCACTACCCACGTCGCGCTGCAACTCGGCCACGCTGTCGTAACTGGCCGCCGCCCGGGAAAAGGACGCCGCGACCTGGCGCTTGTCGGGCAAACCGCCGGGCAGGTTGGGAAGAGACAAATCAGTCATCACCGCACTCGTGCAAAAAGGCTTGGATCGCCCCCGCCACACCGTGGGGGTCTTCCAGAAGAAACGCATGACTGGCCTGTTCAATCAGACCAATTTCAACATCGGGCAACAGGCTCAACAGCTCGCCCGCAGCCTCGGCCGGCACCAAGCCATCGAGGCCGGCAAACAGATGCAACTGCGGCCCGCGGAAAGCCTGCAAGGCCTTGCGGGTGTCCAGTTGGGCCAGCAGTTCCAGGCCACTCATCAGCACCGCTGGCGCCGTATGGGGGGCACCGCCCAACAACAGCCGCGACAGGCCGCGCGAGTCTTCGGCGCCCTGGGCGCAGAGCAGGCTGAAGCGTTTGAGGGTGGTGCGCGGGTCGGCGTTGCAACCGGCCAGGAACCCGTCGAACGTCTGCGCCGGCATGGCGCTGGACCACTCGGCATGGGCGACAAACGATGGATTGCTCGCCAGCGTCAGCAAGCCACAGCAGCGCTCGCCACGGCGGGCGGCCAGTTCTGCGGCGAGCATCCCGCCCAGTGACCAACCGCCCAGCCAGGCGTCTTGCGGCACACTGGCGTCGAGTTCTTCGAGCCATTCATCAAGGTCGCTGGAGTCCAGCTCCGGCAAGGGTTCGATCTCCACCCGCAGGTGTTCGTCGAGACCTTGCAACGCGGCCGCCAACGGCTCCAGTGGAGAAATACCCAGGCCCCAGCCCGGCAACAGAATCAGTCGATCACGCATGGTTCGCCGCCGCTCCCAGATGCTGTACACAATCGGCCAGCCCTTCTAACAATAGCTGCACCTGTGCCTCGCTGTGGGCGGCGGTCAGGGTCACGCGCAAACGGGCGCTGCCGGCCGGCACGGTGGGTGGGCGAATCGCCGTGACCATCAACCCGCGCTCACGCAGCATCTGCGAGAACCGCAGCGCTCGCCCGGCATCGCCGATCATGATCGGCTGAATCGGCGTGGCGCTGTCCATCAGTTCCAGGCCAATCTGTTCGGCACCCTGGCGGAACTGACGGATCAGCACCTGCAGATGCTCACGTCGCCAATGCTCGCTGCGCAACAACTCCAGGCTCTTGAGGGTCGCGCAGGCCAGGGCCGGCGGTTGGCTGGTGGTGTAGATGTACGGGCGAGCGAATTGGATCAGGCTTTCGATCAACTCTTCACTGCCAGCCACAAACGCACCGGCCGTACCGAAGGCCTTGCCGAGGGTGCCGACCAATACCGGCACATCTTCCTGGCTCAGGCCGAAATGCTCGACCACTCCACCGCCAGTGGCACCCAGCGGACCAAAACCGTGGGCGTCATCGACCATCAGCCAGGCGCCCCTGGCTTTGGTTTCCCGAGCCAGGGCGGGCAGGTCGGCAATGTCGCCATCCATGCTGAACACGCCATCGGTAACCACCAGGGTATTGCCGGTGGCCTTCTCCAGGCGCCTGGACAGGCTGGCCGCGTCGTTGTGCAGATAACGATTGAATCGCGCCCCCGAGAGCAAACCGGCATCCAGCAACGAAGCGTGGTTGAGACGGTCTTCCAGCACCGTATCGCCCTGCCCCACCAGCGCCGTGACTGCCCCGAGGTTGGCCATGTAACCGGTGGTGAACAGCAGCGCCCGCGGGCGACCGGTCAGGTCGGCTAGGGCCTCTTCCAGTTCGTGGTGCGGCGTGCTGTGGCCGATCACCAGGTGTGAAGCGCCACCGCCCACACCCCAGCGTGCCGCGCCCGCGCGCCAGGCTTCAATCACTTGGGGATGATTGGCCAGGCCCAGGTAATCGTTGTTGCAGAACGCCAGCAACGGCTGTCCATCGACCACCACTTGTGGGCCCTGCGGGCTGTCGAGCAGCGGGCGCTGGCGATAAAGGTTTTCGGCACGACGGGCAGCAAGGCGCGCAGCGAGATCGAAAGACATGCAGGCCTCGAGTGTCAGATCACATAAATCAAATGAACACGATCCCTGTAGGAGCGAGCCTGCTCGCGATGAACGTTAACGATGACGCGTGTTACCTGAATAAAAACGCGTCGTTTTTGAGTTCATCGCGAGCAAGCTCGCTCCTACAAGGGTTACGCATTCCAGACGATCAAACAGCGGCGTTATAGAACTGCTCGCTGCTCTTTTGCTCCACCAGCGCCTGTTCGATGGCGGCCTGGTGGACCTCGTCGGCGTGCTCTTCGCGAGCCTCCGGCAAGATGCCCAGGCGCGCGAACAGCTGCATGTCCTTGTCGGCCTGCGGGTTGGCGGTGGTCAGCAATTTGTCGCCGTAGAAAATCGAGTTGGCACCGGCGAAGAAGGCCAGGGCCTGCATTTGCTCGTTCATGGCCTCACGGCCAGCCGACAGGCGCACATGGGATTGGGGCATCAGGATGCGCGCGACGGCCAGCATGCGAATGAAGTCGAACGGGTCGATGTCTTCGGCGTTTTCCAGCGGTGTGCCCGCCACTTTCACCAGCATGTTGATCGGCACCGACTCCGGGTGCTCCGGCAGGTTGGCCAACTGGATCAGCAGGTTGGCGCGATCGTCCAGCGACTCGCCCATGCCCAGGATCCCGCCCGAGCAGATCTTCATCCCCGAATCACGCACATAGGCCAGGGTCTGCAGACGCTCGCTGTAGGTGCGGGTGGTGATGATGCTGGTGTAGAACTCCGGCGAGGTATCGAGGTTGTGGTTGTAGTAGTCCAGGCCCGCTTGCGCCAGGGCCGCGGTCTGGTCCTGGTCGAGCCGGCCCAGGGTCATGCAGGTTTCCAGGCCCATGGCCTTGACGCCTTTGACCATCTCCAGCACGTAGGGCATGTCTTTGGCCGAGGGGTGTTTCCACGCCGCGCCCATGCAGAAACGGGTCGAACCGATGGCCTTGGCACGAGCGGCCTCTTCCAGGACCTGCTGCACTTGCATCAGCTTTTCTTTTTCCAGGCCGGTGTTGTAGTGACCGGACTGCGGGCAATATTTGCAATCTTCCGGGCAAGCGCCGGTCTTGATCGACAGCAGGGTCGAGACCTGGACGCGGTTGGCATCGAAATGCGCACGGTGCACCGTCTGCGCCTGGAACAACAGGTCATTGAAAGGCTGAACGAACAGCGCTTTAACTTCGGCCAAAGACCAATCGTGACGCAATTTGGCGGTGATGCTGGCGCTCATCGGCTCATTTCCTTTCTTATGCTTTGGCACGTACCCCGGGAAAAACCGAATTCCCACAGGCACAACACGGATGTTTCAGCATATTTAAGGAAGAGTCATGCGCTGTCAACCACAGTACGAAGGGCTGGTTTACATCTGGTTAAAAAACACACGGCAATGTTTGCTCTGCAACGATCCAGCCGACACCCCGCAGCCCATTTGCCAACCCTGTGAAACCGAACTGCCCTGGCTGGTCGAACATTGCACGGTCTGCGCATTGCCCCTGGCCTTCAGCGGCCAGGTCTGCAGCCAGTGTCTGAGCACCCCTCCGGCCTTCGCACAGGTGATCGCGCCCTGGTCCTATAGCTTTCCGGTAGACAGCTTGATCACCCGTTTCAAGCACTCGGCGAACTGGCCCTATGGCCGCCTGTTGGGCGAACTTCTCGGACAATTCGTGCAACATTGCTTCGATGAAGGTTTGCCCCGCCCCGCCGCACTGGTGCCGGTACCGCTGGCACGCCAAAGGCTTCGCGCGCGAGGTTTTAATCAGGCGGCGATGCTGGCCAACTGGCTTAGCGCCAGCTTGCAGATACCCAGCGAGGAACACCTGCTCCAACGCATCCACGACACCACCGCGCAGCAGGACCTCAGCGCCAGGGCGCGCCAGCAGAACCTGCGCAACGCCTTCGCGCTGACCCCGCAGGCAGCTATCAAAGGCCGGCACCTGGCCTTGGTCGACGATGTGCTGACCACCGGCGCCACCGCCCAGAGCCTGGCGCGCCTGTTGATCGACGCGGGCGCCAGCCGCGTCGATGTCTATTGCCTGGCGCGCACCGCAAAACCCGGCGCGCCAACTTGACTCCGACGCGCCGAGCCGCCAACGTCCGAGTCCATCACCCGTACTCGCAGCGCAGATCATGTCCTTGCCTACTTTGTTGTCTCAACACATTGTCCGTCGCCCGCAACGCATTGCGCTGCTGCAGCACATTGCCGAACAGGGTTCGATCACCCGCGCCGCGAAAAGCGCCGGGCTGAGCTACAAGGCGGCGTGGGATGCCATCGATGAACTCAACAACCTGGCACAAAAGCCCCTGGTGGAGCGCAGTGTCGGCGGCAAGGGCGGCGGTGGCGCGCGACTGTCCAGCGAGGGCGAGCGCGTGCTGCGCCTCTACCTGCGCCTGCAGGCCTTGCAAGCGCAGGTCCTGGAAGCGGCAGAAGATGCCAGCGACCTCGACCTGCTCGGTCGCTTGATGCTGCGCACCAGCGCCCGCAACCAGTTGCATGGCACGGTCGCCGGTATCGAGGCCCAAGGGCGCAATGACCTGATCGCCCTGACCCTGGCGGGCGGCCTGACCCTGCACGCGCAAATCACCCACGACAGCACCCAGCATCTGGACCTGCAAGCCGGCACCGAAGTGGTCGCGCTGATCAAGGCCGGCTGGCTCGAGCTGCTGGCGAGCGAACAAACGCCTACGCCTGGCTATAACTCCCTGAACGGTACGATCGAGCAGATTCTCGACGCCGAAGACGGCCCCAGTGAGGTGCGAATCGCCCTACCCAACGGTCAGACTTTGTGCGCCCTGGCCGAGCCATTGCACCTGCGGAGCAACTCCCTGCTGATTGGCAAACCGGTGCGGATGCAATTCTCCCCTGCCAACGTGTTGCTCGGCACACCGCTGTGAACCGCTGAGCACTGCAATATTTGTGTCATCAACGCCCCTTATGGTGACTGCCAAAACCAGCAGGGAGCCTGATGTGAGCCTATTAGAAGAAAACCAAGCCACCGACCTCGAACAAATCGTCGGCCTCAGCCGTCGCGGTTTTATCAGTGCCGGTGCGCTGTGCGGTGCCGCGATGTTCCTCGGCGGTAACCTGTTGAGCCGCAGCGTGCTGGCCGCCAGCGTCAGTGCCGCCAACAGCAAATTGCTGGGTTTTGCCAGTATCGCCGCCGCCACCAGTGACACCATCAGCCTGCCGGCGGGCTACACCTCCTCGGTACTGATCAGTTGGGGCCAACCCCTGCACAAGGACGGCCCGGCCTTTGACCCCAGTGGCAACGGCACCGCCCTGCAGCAGGAAGCCCAGTTCGGCGACAACAACGATGGCATGAGCCTGTTCGCGTTCCCGGACGACGACAACCGCGCACTGATGGCCATCAACAACGAATACACCAACTACCGCTACCTCTACCCCCACGGCGGCATGCCGCAGTCGGCCGAAGAGGTGCACAAGGCCCTGGCCTGCGAAGGCGTATCGGTCATTGAAGTGCAGCGCCAGGACGGCCAATGGCACTTCGTCCAGGGCTCGCGCTACAACCGCCGCATCCACGGCAACGCGCCGATTCGGGTCGGTGGCCCGGCCGCCGGGCACGCCTTGTTGCGGACCAGCGCCGATCCCAAAGGCCTGAATGTGCTCGGCACGTTCCAGAACTGCGCCAACGGCAAGACGCCCTGGGGCACCTACCTGACCTGCGAAGAGAACTTCACCGACTGTTTTGGCAGCAGCAACGCCGATCAGAAGTTCGACGCCGCACAAAAACGCTACGGTGTAGTGGCGACCAGCAAAGAGATCAACTGGCACCCCCACGATCCGCGTTTTGACCTGGCGAAAAACCCCAACGAGCTCAATCGCCACGGCTGGGTGGTGGAAATCGATCCGTTCGACCCACAGTCGACCCCGGTCAAACGCACCGCCCTGGGCCGTTTCAAGCACGAAAATGCCGCCCTGGCCGAAACCCATGACGGGCGTGCGGTGGTGTACATGGGCGACGACGAGCGAGGCGAGTTCATCTACAAGTTCATCAGCCGCGACAAGATCGACCACCAGAACCCCAAGGCCAACCACGACCTGCTGGACCATGGCACCTTGTACGTCGCCCGTTTTGATGCCGGCGACAGCAACCCCGATCACCCCAAGGGCCAGGGCCAGTGGGTCGAACTGAGCCACGGCAAGAACGGCATCGACGCCAGCAGCGGCTTTGCCGATCAGGCCGAAGTGCTGATTCACGCGCGCCTGGCGGCCAGCTTGGTCGGCGCAACGCGCATGGACCGCCCGGAGTGGATTGTCGTCAGTCCGAGCGACGGCCAGGTCTATTGCACCCTCACCAACAACGTCAAGCGTGGGGAAGAGGGGCAGCCGGCGGGCGGACCGAACCCGCGGGAGAAGAACGTCTACGGGCAGATCCTGCGCTGGCGCACCGAGGGCGACGACCATGCCTCGCCGGCGTTCGCCTGGGACCTGTTCGTGGTTGCCGGCAACCCGACGCTACACGCTGGCACGGCCAAGGCCGGCTCGTCGAACATCACTCCGCAGAACATGTTCAACAGCCCCGATGGCCTGGGCTTCGACCAGGCCGGTCGCCTGTGGATCCTGACCGACGGCGACTCCAGCAATGCCGGGGACTTTGCCGGGATGGGCAACAACCAGATGCTCTGCGCCGACCCTGAAACCGGGGAAATCCGCCGCTTCATGGTCGGCCCGGTAGGTTGTGAGGTCACAGGCATCAGCTTCTCGCCCGACCAGAAAACCCTGTTTGTCGGCATTCAGCACCCCGGTGAGAACGGCGGTTCGACCTTCCCCGAGCACCTGCCCAACGGCAAGCCGCGCTCCTCGGTCATGGCCATCCGCCGGGAAGACGGCGGGATCGTCGGCGCCTGACCCGGCCCTTCGCGAACCGGCTCGCCTGCACAGCCAACTGTGCGAGCCGGCTCGCGATGCCATCTGCACAGCCCCCACCTATCTGCGTCCGTCTGCGCTACCATGCTTGGCCGGACGCGGCAGCCTGCTGCGCGCAGGAGTCAGCATGTCTCACCCGTTTGAAACACTTACCCCCGATCTGGTGCTCGATGCCGTTGAAAGCATCGGCTTTCTCAGCGACGCCCGCGTCCTGGCACTCAACAGCTACGAAAACCGCGTGTATCAGGTCGGCATCGACGACAGCGAACCCCTGATCGCCAAGTTCTATCGCCCGCAGCGCTGGACCAACGAAGCCATTCTCGAAGAACACCGCTTCACCTTCGAGCTGGCCGAGTGTGAAGTGCCGGTGGTGGCGCCGCTGATTCACAATGGCGAAAGCCTGTTCGAACACGCCGGTTTTCGCTTCACCCTGTTCCCGCGCCGTGGCGGCCGTGCCCCGGAGCCGGGCAATCTCGACCAGCTCTACCGCCTGGGCCAGTTGCTCGGGCGTTTGCACGCGGTGGGCTCGACCCGCCCGTTCGAACACCGCGAAGCACTGGGAGTGAAGAATTTCGGCCATGACTCGCTGAACACCCTGCTCGAAGGCAATTTCGTACCGCGCAGCTTGCTGCCCGCCTACGAGTCAGTGGCACGCGATCTGCTCAAGCGCGTGGAAGAGGTGTACGCCAGCACGCCGCACAAGAACATCCGCATGCACGGCGACTGCCACCCCGGCAACATGATGTGCCGCGATGAGATGTTCCATATCGTCGACCTCGACGACTGTCGCATGGGCCCGGCGGTGCAGGACCTGTGGATGATGCTTGCTGGCGATCGCCAGGAATGCCTCAGCCAATTGTCGGAGCTGATGGACGGCTACCGCGAGTTCCACGACTTCGACCCGCGCGAACTGGCGCTGATCGAGCCGCTGCGCGCCCTGCGCCTCATGCACTACAGCGCCTGGCTGGCCCGTCGCTGGGACGACCCGGCATTCCCCCGCAGCTTCCCCTGGTTCGGCACCGAGCGTTACTGGGGCGACCAGGTGCTGGCGTTGCGTGAGCAATTATCGGCGTTGAACGAAGAGCCCCTGAAACTCTTCTGACCCATACAAATCCCCCCTGTAGGAGCGAGCCTGCTCGCGAAGAACGCAAGGGCAACGCGTTTATCCAGACAGCACGCGTTATCGTTAACGTCCATCGCGAGCAGGCCGCAAGCGGGCGCTCGCTCCTACAAAGACCGATGTTCACAAATGACCTACCTATTCAGTCAGGACATTCGCAGACAAATTTCCTTACAATCACTCTTTGTTAGTTGCCTAAGCAAGGATTCTGCATGCAAGCCGCCAACCCGCGTCGCGGTTACATCCTGGGCCTGAGTGCCTACATCATCTGGGGCTTGTTCCCGCTCTACTTCAAGGCCATCGCCAGCGTACCCGCCGTGGAAATCATCATCCACCGGGTGCTGTGGTCGGCGCTGTTCGGCGCGTTGCTGCTGATGATCTGGAAACACCCGGGCTGGTGGCGCGAACTGCGGGAGAACCCGCGCCGCCTGGCGATCCTGGCCCTGAGCGGGACGCTGATCGCGGCCAACTGGCTGACCTACGTCTGGTCGGTAAACAACGGGCGCATGCTCGAAGCCAGCCTCGGCTACTACATCAACCCGTTAGTGAACGTGCTGCTGGGCATGCTGCTGCTCGGTGAGCGCCTGCGTCGCATGCAGTGGCTGGCCGTTGGCCTGGCAGCCGTAGGTGTGGCGCAGCAGGTCTGGCAAGTCGGCAGCCTGCCCTGGGTGTCGCTGGTGCTGGCATTGACCTTCGGTTTCTACGGCCTGATCCGCAAGCAGGCGCCGGTCAAGGCCCTGCCTGGGCTGGTAGTGGAGACCTGGATGCTGGTGCCGATTGCGGTCGCATGGCTGCTCTTCAACCCGACCGCAAGTAGCGCCCAAGCTGAATTCTGGACCACCTCCGAAGCCTGGTGGCTGGTGGCGGCCGGTCCAGTGACGCTGGTGCCGCTGGTCTGCTTCAACGCCGCCGCCCGGCACCTGCCCTACACCACCCTGGGCTTCCTGCAATACCTGGCGCCGACCCTGGTGCTGTTGCAGGCAGTGCTGCTGTTTGGCGAACACCTGTCCTCCAGCACCCTGGTGGCCTTCATGTTTATCTGGGCTGGGTTGGCGGTCTACAGCATCGATGCCTGGATCAGTTTGCGTCGACGCAACTGATCAAAAAACGCACAACAAGCTGCAAGCCACGGTGTACGTGGCCTGCAGCTATCCTTCCCAAGGTTATCCACAACCTGATCCCCGCCGTTTGTGCACAAGCCCTTGAAACTGCTGGTTTTTTGACCAATATCCCGTAGGCCACGGCCCGCCTGCGCTGCAGGCCTGTCTCTACAGGTTATCCACAGGCAGGTGCAGGTTTTTCTTGGATAACCCTACCTGCGCCTACGGATCGCTACGCAACACCAACTCCACCATCAAGTCATCGGCCAGGGTTTCCAGCCGCGACTGCAGCACGTCCAGCGACAGGGTCAAGGGCACCGCAAGAATGGCTTCGGCATGAAACAGCGGTTCACTGCTCATGGGTGCTGGCCGCACCTCGGTCACCAACCGCTCGAGGTTGACCCCTTGCTCACTGAGCAGGCGGGTAATGTCGCGCACAATTCCCGGACGATCGTTACCTACCAACTCCATGGCAATCGGCTTCCAGGTGCAGGACTGTTCGATCCCGCTCTCGGCAATCAATACCCGAATCCCGTGGCTGGCCAACGCCTGCAGCGCATCCACCAGTTCGTCGTAGGCCTCGGCCGGCACCCCCACCCGCAGGATCCCGGCAAATTGCCCGGCCATCCGCGACATGCGGCTTTCCAGCCAGTTGCCGCCATGTTCGGCGATACATTGGGCAATGCGCTCGACCTGACCGGGTTTATCCGGGGCGAATACCGTGAGTACGAGGTGGTCCATGGCGCAGCCCTCTAGTCATGACTTTTGTTCTGGAAAGGCAAGTATAGGCAAGGGGCTGGTGATGCTCGGCCGCGATGCGTCGGTGAGTCGATTGCCGGTGATTGGCGCAACAGCGGAAACCCTGAAAACCACAAATCGTGTACAAGTTTTTATATTTAACTGGAACAATCTCATGGTTTTTTGAGAACATCCCGTGCCCTGACGTGACTGCAATGCGTCATGGGGTCGCAGAACGACGTAATTAGTCTAATTTTCACAACCGCAATTCATCATGTAGTATGCCGCAGCGCGCACTACATAACGTTGGATCGATGTCTGCCGCAGGCCCAATCGCAACCCTGAAAGCCCCGTCAGCAAGGCCTCCAAGCCGTTGATTGGTCCCGCCCAGCCGCCCGTCATGGCATGTACTGGTAGGGCGGTTTGTGGTTTAAATGGCCAGTGGCTTCATTGTCATAATTGAAGAGCTGAAAAGCGAAATAGCTGAGCAGAGTGAGGCAAGCAATGACTGAACACGTTCAAGTCGGTGGCCTGCAGGTCGCCAAAGTCCTGTTCGACTTCGTGAACAACGAAGCCATTCCCGGTACCGGCCTCACCGCCGATAAGTTCTGGGCCGGAGCCGACAAGGTCATTCACGACCTGGCCCCGAAGAACAAAGCCCTACTCGCCAAACGCGATGACTTCCAGGCGCGTATCGACGCCTGGCACCAGTCCCGTACCGGCCAAGCACACGATGCTGTGGCCTACAAAGCCTTCCTGCAAGACATCGGTTATCTGCTGCCAGAAGCGGCCGATTTCCAGGCTACGACGCAAAACGTCGACGAAGAAATCGCCCGGATGGCCGGCCCGCAACTGGTGGTGCCGGTGATGAACGCCCGCTTCGCCCTGAACGCCTCGAACGCTCGCTGGGGTTCGTTGTACGACGCGCTCTATGGCACTGACGCCATCAGCGAAGCCGATGGCGCGCAGAAAGGCAAAGGCTACAACAAGGTCCGCGGCGACAAGGTCATCGCCTTCGCCCGCGCCTTCCTCGACGAAGCCGCACCGCTGGCCGCCGGCTCCCATGTCGACTCCAGCCGCTACGCGATCGTTGCTGGCAAGCTGGTGGTCAGTCTCAAGGGCGGCAGCAACACCGGCCTGCGCAACGACGCGCAATTGATAGGTTTCCACGGCGACGCCGCGGCACCGACCGCAGTGTTGCTCAAGCACAACGGCCTGCACTTCGAAATCCAGATCGACGCCAGCACCCCGGTCGGCCAGACCGACGCAGCCGGTGTCAAAGACGTACTGATGGAAGCGGCGCTGACCACCATCATGGACTGCGAAGACTCGGTCGCTGCCGTCGATGCCGACGACAAAGTGGTGATCTACCGCAACTGGCTCGGCCTGATGAAGGGCGACCTGTCGGAAGAAGTCAGCAAGGGCGGCCAGAGTTTTACCCGCACCATGAACGCCGACCGCACCTACACCGCGCCTGATGGCAGCGAACTGAGCCTGCACGGCCGCTCCCTGCTGTTCGTGCGTAACGTCGGCCACCTGATGACCATCGATGCGATCCTCGACAAGGACGGCAACGAAGTTCCGGAAGGCATCCTCGACGGCCTGGTGACCAACCTGGCGGCGATCCACAGCCTCAACGGCAACACCACCCGCAAAAACAGCCGCACCGGTTCGGTCTACATCGTCAAACCGAAAATGCACGGTCCTGAAGAAGCGGCGTTCACCAACGAGCTGTTCGGGCGCATCGAAGACGTCCTCGAACTGCCACGCAACACCCTCAAAGTCGGGATCATGGACGAAGAGCGGCGCACCACCATCAACCTCAAGGCGTGCATCAAGGCCGCCAGCGAGCGCGTGGTGTTCATCAACACCGGCTTCCTCGACCGCACCGGCGATGAAATCCACACCTCCATGGAAGCCGGCCCGATGGTTCGCAAGGCCGACATGAAGGCTGAAAAATGGATCGGCGCCTACGAAAACTGGAACGTCGATATCGGTCTGAGCACCGGCCTGCAAGGCCGCGCGCAAATCGGTAAAGGCATGTGGGCCATGCCCGACCTGATGGCCGCCATGCTCGAGCAGAAAGTCGCTCACCCACTCGCCGGTGCCAACACCGCCTGGGTGCCGTCGCCGACTGCTGCCGCCCTGCACGCCCTGCACTATCACAAGGTCGACGTGTTCGCCCGCCAGGCCGAACTGGCCAAGCGCACCCGCGCCTCGGTGGACGACATCCTGACCATCCCGCTGGCGGTGAACCCGCAGTGGAGCGCCGAGCAGATCAAGAACGAACTGGACAACAACGCCCAGGGCATTCTCGGTTATGTCGTGCGCTGGATCGACCAGGGTGTCGGTTGCTCGAAGGTCCCGGACATCAATGACGTTGGCCTGATGGAAGACCGTGCGACGCTGCGTATCTCCAGCCAGCACATCGCCAACTGGCTGCGCCATGGCATCGTCACTGAAGATCAGGTGATGGAAAGCCTCAAGCGCATGGCGCCGGTGGTTGACCGCCAGAACGCCAACGACCCGCTGTATCGTCCGCTGGCACCGAATTTCGACAGCAACATCGCCTTCCAGGCGGCGGTTGAACTGGTGATCGAAGGCACCCAGCAGCCGAACGGCTACACCGAGCCGGTCCTGCACCGTCGCCGGCGTGAATTCAAGGCTGCCAATGGCCTGTAAGTAAGCGCTGACGCCGGACAAAAAAAGGCCCTGATCGACAGATCAGGGCCTTTTTTCGTGGTGCCGGGTGTGACTGGTTAGAGCGACATGCCCAGCTCATGCCTGACCAACTCCAGCAACTTGCCGGTATCGATCGGCTTGAGCAGGAAGTCCACCACGCTCATGTGCATGGCCGCAATCGCGTCCTGCACGTCGGCCTCGCCGGAGACAATGATGATCGGCAGTGCGGCCCGGACCGATTCACGCACCTGGCGGATCAGATCCAGCCCATCGACATGCCCCATGCGCAGATCGGTGATCACCAGGCCGATCGAGGGGGTAGTCTCCAGCAGCTTCAGCGCGCTTTCGCCACTGGCGGCGGTCATGCACCGAATGCCGGCAAGGGCCAGGAACTGCTTGAGCAATTCGCGGGCATCCTGGTCATCATCGACGATCAATACCCGCTGGGCCGGTAAATCCGGCTCAAGCATGATTGCACTCAGCGCTTCACGCTCGGCATCGCTCAAAATATCGTGGTCGGACATAGGTCACTCAACAGTTTCAGATCGTTCCCCTAGCACAATTATCTGACATCGCTAAGCAGAGCTTAAATGTGCGCTTCGTCGGATACTTTTCCAAGAGGGTCGGGCAAAGGTTTTAGGTACCCATGACGTAGGACCGCTCCGAGTTTTTTAATCGAGGTCCCGCGACCTAGACTTACGTCCAATGGGCACCCCGTGCGCAGGGGCCGACCATGCAGATACCCCAACAACAATAAATCGAAAAAGACTGCGGTCATGGTTATGAGTAAAACGGACGCCTTCACCCAGGCTGGGAAAACCGCGGTGTTGCAGAACATCCAGGGCACCTTGCAGTTCCTGCAGCGGTTCCCGCCGTTCAACCAGATGGAACACGCGCACCTGGCATACCTGGTGGAGCAGTGCCAACTGCGTTTCTACGCGCCTGGCGACAGCATCATCAAGCCGGCCGACGGCCCGGTTGAGCACTTCTACATCGTCAAGCAGGGCCGAGTGGTCGGCGAACGTCCGCATAGCGCCAAGGGCGGCACCGAAACCACCTTCGAAATCACCACCGGCGAGTGTTTTCCCCTCGCCGCGCTGCTCGGTGAGCGGGCGACCCGCACCGAGCACCTGGCGGGCGAAGATACCTTTTGCCTGCAGTTGAACAAGCTGGCGTTCATCAAGCTGTTTGCCCTTTCCAGCACCTTTCGCGACTTCGCCCTGCGCGGCGTCAGCAGCCTGCTGGACCAGGTCAACCAGCAAGTCCAGCAGAAGGCCGTGGAAACCCTCGGCACCCAGTACTCACTCAACACCCGCCTCGGCGAACTGGCGATGCGCCACCCCGTGACTTGTAGCCCGACCACGCCCCTGCGCGAAGCCGTGACCCTGATGCACGAGCAACAGGTCGGCAGCATCGTGATCGTCGATGAACACAAGGCCCCCCTGGGGATTTTCACCCTGCGCGATTTGCGCCACGTGGTCGCCGACGGTACTCGCGACTTCGACCAGCCCATAGCCCGGCACATGACCCAGGCGCCGTTTTACCTGAGCCCGGACCACAGCGCATTCGACGCGGCCATTGCCATGACCGAACGGCACATTGCCCACGTCTGCCTGGTCAAGGACCAACGCCTGTGCGGCGTGGTCTCCGAGCGCGATCTGTTTTCCCTGCAGCGGGTCGACCTGGTGCACCTGGCACGGACCATTCGTAACGCGCCACGGGTCGACAACCTGGTGGCAATTCGCGGTGAGATTGGCCAACTGGTCGAGCGCATGCTCGCCCACGGCGCCTCCTCGACCCAGATCACCCAAATCATCACCCTGCTCAACGACCACACCGTGTGCCGGGTGATCGAGCTGACACTGGCGGAAAAGGGCGACCCGGGCATCCCCTTCAGTTGGTTGTGCTTCGGCAGTGAAGGCCGCCGCGAGCAAACCCTGCACACCGACCAGGACAACGGCCTGCTGTTCGAGGCGCGCGATGCTGCCCATGCCGCCGAGATCCGCGGCCGGCTACTGCCCATCGCCCAACAGATCAACCACAGCCTGGCGCTCTGCGGCTTCACACTGTGCAAGGGCAACATCATGGCCGGCAATCCCGAGCTGTGCCTGTCCCGAGCCGAGTGGGCCAGGCGTTTCGCCGCCTTCATCCGCGAGGCCACCCCGCAGAACCTGCTGGGCTCGAGTATCTACTTTGACCTGCGGGTGGTTTGGGGCGAGGAGCAGGGTTGCGCGCAACTGCGTCGAGCCATCCTCGACCAGGTAGCCGACAATCGCCTGTTCCAGCGCATGCTGGCTGAGAATGCCTTGCGCCAGCGGCCACCGGTGGGGCGTTTGCGCGAGTTCGTCCTGAGCAAAAAGAGCGGCGAAAAAGCCACCCTCGACCTCAAGGTGCAGGGCCTGACGCCCTTCGTCGACGGCGCGCGCCTGTTGGCCCTGGCCAACGGCATTGAAACCAACAACACCCTGGAACGTTTCCGCGAGCTGGTGGCCAAGGAAATCATCGAGCCCCTGGACGGCGCTGCCTACGAAGAGGCCTATCACTTCATCCAGCAAACCCGCATGCAACAGCATCAGCGCCAGAGCCGCGAGAACCTGCCCTACTCCAACCGAGTCGACCCGGACAGCCTCAATCACCTGGACCGGCGCATCCTGCGTGAATCCCTGCGCCAGGCCCAACGCCTGCAAAGCAGCCTCAGCCTGCGGTACCAGCTATGAGCCTGTTTTCCTGGCTGCGTGCGGCCACCCCGACCCTGACCCTCGAACAGCAACAGCGCCTGGCACAACTGCCCAGCGCACCGACCCTGGACGATTGCAGCCTGCGCGAGCAACGCTGGGTGGTGCTCGACCTGGAAACCACCGGCCTGAACCTGAGCAAGGACCTGGTGCTGTCCATCGGCGCCGTGGTCATCGAAGATGGCGCGATCGATTTCAGCCAGCAGTTCGAGCGCACCCTGCAACGCCACGCACACAAACTCGGTCCCAGCGTGTTGCTGCACGGGCTGGGGCCGAGCGCGATTGCCGCCGGCAGCGATCCGGTGGACGCCCTGCTGGACTTCATGGAGTTTGTCGGCGACAGCCCGCTCCTGGCCTTCCATGCCCCCTTCGACCAACACATGCTTGGCCGCGCCTTGAAGGACAGCCTGGGTTATCGCCTGCAACATAAGTTTCTTGATGTTGCCGACATGGCTCCACTGCTCTGCCCCCAAGCGCACATCCGCGAAGCCGGCCTGGATGACTGGATCAACTGGTTCCAGTTGCAGATCTTCGAGCGCCACAACGCCAGCGCCGACGCCATGGCCACGGCCGAGCTGGCGTTGATCCTGTTCAGCCGGGCGCGGGCGCAACAGATTCACAGCCCGCTGGAGCTGCAACAACGGCTCAGCCAGTGGAAGCGACGCCAGCAAAAACACTCCTTTTAATCCAGCTTTCGGCACAATCGACCCGACCAACGCCAATTGCGCACGGGCATGGGCTCTGAGACAATCGCGAATAATTCTCGTTAGTTTAAACGTGTATTCGGTGAAGCCATTTGTCGTCAGTCCAAAGCCCTCACAGTGAACTGGTTGGTGCGTTGTATCGCGACCATCGCGGTTGGCTATTGGCCTGGCTACGGCGCAACGTGGCCTGCCCCTCCAAAGCCGAAGACCTGAGCCAGGACACCTTCGTCCGCTTGCTCGGGCGCGAAGCCTTCAAGCAGCCCCGCGAACCCCGAGCCTTCCTGGTGGCGATCGCCAAGGGCCTGCTGTTCGACTATTTCCGTCGCGCCGCACTGGAACAGGCCTACCTCACTGAGTTGATGCTGATCCCCGAAGGCGAGCAACCCTCGGTGGAAGAACAGCAACTGATCCTCGAAGACCTCAAGGCCATCGACCGCCTGCTCGGCAAGCTGTCGAGCAAAGCCCGCGCCGCCTTCCTCTATAACCGCCTCGACGGCCTCGGCCATGCCGAAATCGCCGAGCGCCTGGGCGTCTCCGTGCCACGGGTGCGGCAGTACCTGGCCCAGGGCATCCGCCAGTGTTATGTGGCGCTGTACGGCGAGCCCGCTTGAGCCCGCTCAGCTCCAAGCCAGTCTCGGCGCGGGTACTCGACGCCGCCATCGCCTGGCAACTGTCTCTCGATTCGGGCGCCGGCAGTGCGGTGGAACGCGAGGAGTTCGCCAAATGGCACGCCGCCGATGAAGAACATGCTCGCGCCTGGCAGCAACTGGGCATGCTCGATCAGCGCTTCAGCGTGGCCAGTGGACCGGGGCGGGTAGCGCTGCTGCAATCGCGTGAAGGTATCCGGCGCCGGGTGCGCAAGCTGGGCAGCGGGATCGCCAGCGTCCTGCTGGTGATCGGCCTGGGATTGTTCGCCAGCGAACGCTACCTGCCCCTCGACTATTGGCTGGCCGACCAGCGCACCGCCACCGGCGAGCAACGCACCCTGCGCCTCGCCGACGGCACGCTGATCAACCTCAACACCCACAGCGCGCTGGACGTGCGTTTTGATGAGAAGCAGCGCCGGATCGTCCTGCAGGAAGGGGAAATCCTCATTGAAACCGCACACAACGATACGCGCCCCTTCATCGTCGAAACCCGCGACGGCCAGATGCGCGCCCTCGGCACCCGGTTCCTGGTCAAGCGCGAAGACCACGGCACGCGCCTGAGCGTGTTGCAGTCCGCGGTGGCCGCACGCCCCGAGACCCTGGCTGACGAACAGATTCTCAAGGAAGGCCAGCAGGTGTTGATGCAGCGCGACGGCCTCGGCCCGCTGCTGGCGCTCAACCCCGGCAGCGACGCCTGGACTCGCGGCATGCTGGTGGTCGACAACGTCCGCCTCGAAGACCTGGTCCACGAACTCGATCGTTATCGCCCGGGCCACCTCGGCGTCGATCCGGCCGTCGCCGACCTGCGGATCACCGGCAGCTTCCCGCTGCACAACACCGACCTGGCCCTCAGTGCCCTGCTGCCGACCCTGCCAGTGCAGATCGAGCAGCACACCTCGTGGTGGGTCACCGTGGTCGCCAAACCCTGAGGGTTGAGGACAGCCCCGGTAAGCGGGGCTATTTTTCCTGAATCGAAATTATTTCGATCCGCCCCTATCACTTTTTCAATCTCGTTCGGCACATAGGCAATTGAGAAATATTTCCATTCAGGAGCCGCCGTATGTCACGTTCGCTAGACACCTTGTTGCGCCCCAGTCTGTTGGCCCTGGCCATTGCCTTCGGCACCCCGCTGACCAGCACCCTGCTGGTGGCCGCTGAACAGACGTCCAGCGTTCGCGCCTACAACCTGCCGGCCGCGCCCCTGGCCAGCACCCTGAACCAGATCGCCAGCCAGGCCGGCCTCGCCTTGAGCCTCAACCCGTCCCTGGCTGCCGGCAAGACCTCCGCCCCGGTCAACGGCCAGTACGACGCCGCCAGCGCCCTGAGCCAAGCCCTGCGCGGCACCGGCCTGCAACTGGAACAAAGCAGCGCCGGCACCTACAGCCTGGTAGCGGTTCCCGAGGGCGTGATGGCACTGCCGGAAACCAGCGTGATCGGTATCGAGGGCAGCGAAAGCGCCTGGGGCCCAGCCGCCGGTTTTGTAGCGACCCGCACCGCTGCCGGGACCAAGACCGACACCGCCATCGTCGAAGTGCCTCGCTCGATGACCGTGATCACCCGCGAGCAACTGGATGAGCGCCAGGTGCTCAACCTCAATGACGCCCTGCGCTACACCGCAGGCGTACAGAGCAGCGGCTACGGCTCCGACTCCCGGGCCGACTGGCTGCGCGTACGTGGCTTCGACCCCTCCCAGTTCCTCGACGGCCTGCCACTGCCCAAGGGTTCGTTCTCCAACCCGAAAGTCGAACCCTGGAACCTGGAGCGCATCACTGTACTGCGCGGCCCGGCCTCCTCGGTCTACGGCCAGACGCCACCGGGCGGCATGCTCGACATGGTCAGCCGCCGTCCGCAACTCGAAAGCGCGCACCAGATCGAAGCCCAGGCCGGCAGTAACGAACATAAGCAGATCAACTTCGACAGCACCGGCAAGATCGACGACGAAGGCCAGTTTCTCTACCGCGTCAGTGGCGTGGTGCGCGACAGCAATGCGCCAGTCGACCACATCCCGGACAAGCGCTACAACATCGCCCCAAGCCTGACCTGGAACATCAATGAAGACGCGAGCCTGACCTTCATTTCCCAGTACACCCGCGACGACACCGGCATCACCGGTCAGTTTTTGCCGCTGCAAGGCACCAAGCTCGGCTCACCGGCCGGGGATATTTCCCACCACAAGAACCTTGGCGAGCCGGACTGGGACTTCTATGACCGCACCTACTACGCCCTGGGATATGCCTACGAACAGCGCCTGAACGACGTCTGGCAATTCCGTCAGAACCTGCGCTACACCAAGAGCGACCTGGAATTCCAGGCGGTCAACGTAGCCACCTTCAACGAAGTCGACGAGGCTGGCAACGTCAACCGCGAGTCGGGCATCGTCAACGAAGACATCAGCCAATTCGCGGTCGACAACAACTTCCAGGCCGACTTCGACACGGGTGCCATCCGCCATACCCTGTTGCTGGGCCTCGATCACCAGCGCGCCAATACCAACTACCAATGGCTGTACGGCATGGGCGTGCCACCGATCAACGTCAACAACCCGATCTACGGCGCGGACATGTCGGGCGTCACGTACTTCGCCATGCAGGACTACAACCAGAAAACCCACCAGACCGGCCTCTACGTCCAGGACCAGATGGCCCTGGACAACTGGCGCCTGACCCTCGGCGGTCGTGAAGACTGGGTGCACACCGGCACCACCTTCCATAACAACAACGATGTCACCAACACCCAGCGCGACAAGGCCTTCTCCGGCAACGTCGGCCTCAGCTATGTGTTCGACAACGGCGTGACGCCATACATTTCCTACACTGAGTCGTTCCAGCCGAGCATCGGCGCCAACGTCTCGGCCACCGAGGCGTTCAAGCCGACCGAAGGCCACCAGTACGAAGTCGGCGTGAAGTACCAGCCAGTGGGCAGCAAGAGCCTGTTGACGGCGGCGGTCTACGACCTGCGCCAGGAAAACGTCAGCGTCACCGAAGGCAGTATCACCCGCCAGGTTGGTGAGCTGAAGGTCCGCGGGCTGGAACTGGAAGCGACCACCGAGGTCACCGACAACCTCAAGGTGATTGGTTCCTACACCTACACCGACACAGAAATCAGCAAAGGCCTGGAGAGCGAAGTCGGCAACCGCATGGCGCTGATTCCGCGCAACCAGGCCACCCTGTGGGCTGATTACACCTGGCACGCCGGCGCGCTCGACGGCTTCGGCGTTGGAGGCGGGGTTCGCTACGTTGGCGACACCTACGGCAACACGGCCAATACCGATATCGCCCATGTCAGCTCCTACACCGTGTATGACGCCGCCGTCCATTACGACCTCGGCCGCCTGGACAAAACCATGAAGGGTGTCACGGTCGCCGTCGAAGCCAAGAACCTGTTCGACAAAGACTACCTGGCCAACTGTGATGGCTACTGGTGCTACTACGGCGATGAGCGCAACGTAGTCGCCAGCGTCAACTACAAGTTCTAAGCCGCACCCCCTGATTGAAGGGCCACCCGTACGGTGGCCCTTGTCCATTTGGATGACCGATGAAAAGCAAAACCATCCGCCGCTGGTCCTTTATCCACACCTGGACCAGCCTGATTTGCACGGCGTTCCTGCTGATGCTCGCCCTGACCGGCCTGCCGTTGATCTTTCATCACGAGATCGAGCACCTGCTGGGCGATGCGCCCGTGCTGCGACAGATGCCGGCCGAAACCCCGCATCTGGACCTGCAGCAACTGGTCGAAAAGGCCCAGGCCCATCGTCCCGACGAAGTCATGCAGTACTTCGGCTGGGATGAGGACGAGCCCAACGGCGTGATCGCGATCATGGCCAAGACCGCCGGCACCGAGCCCAACTTGTCCCACACCTACATGCTCGACGCCCGCACCGGCGAACCGGTGGCCATGCCCTCGGCCAACGGCGGGCTGATGATGGTCATCTTGCGCCTGCACGTCGACATGTTCGCTGGGCTGCCGGGCAAGTTGTTGTTGGCGTTCATGGGCATTCTGTTCGTGCTGGCGATCGTTTCCGGCGCGGTGCTGTACCTGCCGTTCATGCGCCGCCTGAAGTTCGGTACCGTGCGCCAGGACAAATCCACGCGCCTGCGCTGGCTCGATCTGCACAACCTGATCGGCGTCGTCACCTTGACCTGGGCGCTGGTGGTGGGTGTCACCGGTGTGGTCAGCGCCTGCGCCGACCTGCTGATTGCGGCCTGGCGCAGCGAAGCCCTGAGCGCGATGATCGAACCCTACCGCGACGCACCGCCCCTGACCCGCCTGGCACCCGCCAGCCAGTTGCTGGAGATTGCCCAGCGGGCCGCACCCGAGATGCAGACAGACTTCATCGCCTTCCCTGGCACCCGTTTCTCCAGCGAACACCACTACGCGGTGTTCATGAAAGGCAATACCCACCTGACCTCCCACCTGCTGACCCCGGTGCTGATCGACGCCAGTACCCTGCAAGTCACCGCGATCGCCGAACGACCGTGGTACATGGACGTCATGGGCATGTCGCAACCACTGCACTTCGGTGACTACGGTGGCATGCCGATGAAAATCCTCTGGGCGGCACTCGATGTACTGACCATCATCGTCCTCGGCAGCGGCCTGTACCTGTGGATAGTCCGGCGCCGGGCGGCAAAACCGCTGGCCGTGGCCCAGGAGAGCACCCAATGAGACCGCGCCAGTCGAACTTCTGGAAAGTCTTCGCCACCCCCACCGTGATTGCCCTGCTCAGTGCCGCAGGGTTGTTCGCGGCGCTATTGGGTGATGGGATCTGGGATGGCTTGAGCTGGATCGGCTTGGGCGTGCCGGCCGTTTTGGGACTTCGGGGGTTGTTGCGTAGGAGTTGAAATCTACTGTGTTTGAACGGGCTGAACACAAAGTAGATAAACAACCGCTAGCCCTGTGGGAGTGGGCTTGCCCGCGAAGGCGATTTCACAGGCGCCATCAACCCCCTCGCCAGCCACGCCGGAACTTACTAGGCTAAGCCTCTGCTCCCCGATGATCGCCGAGGAATGCCCATGTCCGCCCCCAGCATGACCCTGTTCCACAACCCTGCCTCGCCCTTCGTGCGCAAAGTCATGGTGCTGCTGTACGAAACCGGACAACAGGACCGCGTGGCGTTGCAGGCCAGCGTGCTCACCCCGGTCAACCCGGACCTGAGCCTGATCGACGACAACCCCCTGGGCAAAATCCCGGCTCTGCGCCTGGCCGACGGCAACATCATTCACGACAGCCGGGTCATCCTCGACTACCTCGACCAGCAGCACGTCGGTAACCCGCTGATCCCCCGCGAAGGATCGGCGCGCTGGCGGCGGCTGACCCTCGCTTCGCTGGCCGACGGGATCATGGACGCGGCCGTGCTGGTGCGCTACGAAGTCGCCCTGCGTGCCCCAGAGAAGCACTGGGACGAATGGCTCGACGGCCAGCGCGAGAAAATCCGCCGCGCCCTGGCATTGCTGGAAAAAGACGCCATCGCCGAGCTGACCTGCCACTTCGACATCGCCGCCATCAGCGTCGCCTGTGCCCTGGGCTACCTGGACCTGCGTCACCCGGATCTGGATTGGCGCACATCGAATCCGCAACTCGCCGCCTGGTATTTCGAAGTGAGCCAGCGAACTTCGATGATTGCGACGATGCCGAAGGTTTGAAGTGACACTATCAGTTCTGATAGTAGGCAACCGCTCATAAAACTCCGATGCTGAAGGTCCTGATTTTGGGACCTTGCACGGAGCTGCGTCGATGCCCTCCTCATCTCGCTTGACCAAGTTGTGCCGCTACCACTACGACCCACTGGATCGCCAGGCCGCTTGCACCCTCGCAATCGTGCAGCCGGCCACCCTCCAGCGCTTTTACTGCACAAGCCGCTTGGTCACTGAAATCCACGGCGCAGTCCGCACCAGTCTGTTCCAGCACGACGACCAGTTGTTGGCGCAACAGCGGCACCATAACGAAAAAGTCGATACCACCTTCCTGGCGACCGATCAGCAGCGCACGGTATTGAGCGCGCTCGACGCAATCCGCCCCCATCCCCTCGCCTATACCCCCTACGGCCATCGCCCGGCAGAAAGCGGCCTGCTCAGCCTGCTCGGCTTCAATGGACAACGGCCGGACCCCGTGACCGGGCATTATCATTTAGGCAATGGTTATCGGCAGTTCAATCCGGTGTTGATGCGGTTTAACAGTCCGGACAGTTGGAGTCCGTTTGGTGAGGGTGGGTTGAACGCCTATGGGTACTGTGAGGGGGAGCCGGTGCTTGGGAGTGATCCAATGGGGCACTCGAATATTTTTCGAAGCGCCTGGAAAGGAATAAAAAATACATTTTTTGGTAGAACGCCAGGTAAATACAGAAAGGCGCCCCCAGTCGCTACGACTACCGCAACCACACCAGTTTCAACAACATCAGCAAGCAAAACTGCGCTTGAGCTGGCCCCAGATCTCAACATCGAGGATCATAGAAACACACTACTCAACCAATTGACCCCCGAGGAAATAAAACTAAACTACGGAATTAACAACCCACACCCAATGAAACCAAACACTGCTAATCCGAGCACCACCCATCAAGTCACTTACAATATTCTGGTGAGAACCGATACACGCCCTCGAAGCATTCTAGAGTTGACACAATATCTGGACAACTCCCAAGCAAGACTTGATACCCAGCCGCATTCCCCCATACAAAGACAACACCGAGAGCAGCTGATTGCTCAGCTCAAATCCGATATAGCCGCAAAAATGAACGAAACTCGCAAACAATAAAGGTCAGCAAGCATCCACGAAACCCTAGCAGTTCTGCTAGTAGGCAAGACCTAATAAACCGCCGATGCTGAAGGTCCAGCTTTTTGGATCTAGCACGGAGCCCAGTCGATGCCCTCCTCATCTCGCCTGACCGAGTTGTGCCGCTACCACTACGACCCACTGGATCGCCAGGCCGGCTGCACCCTCGCACTCGTGCAGCCGGCCACCCTCCAGCGCTTTTACTGCACAAGCCGCTTGGTCACTGAAATCCACGGCGCAGTCCGCACCAGCCTGTTCCAGCACGACGACCAGTTGTTGGCGCAACAACGGCACCAGAACGACCAGGTCAATACCACCCTCCTGGCGACCGATCAGCAGCGCACGGTATTGAGCGCGCTCGACGCAACCCGCCCCCATCCCCTCGCCTATACCCCCTACGGCCATCGCCCGGCAGAAAACGGCCTGCTCAGCCTGCTCGGCTTCAATGGGCAACGGCCTGACCCCGTGACCGGGCATTATCATTTAGGCAATGGTTATCGGCAGTTCAATCCGGTGTTGATGCGGTTTAACAGCCCGGACAGTTGGAGTCCGTTTGGTGAGGGAGGGATAAACGCCTACACATATTGTGGAGGAGAACCAGTGAATAGGACGGACTCAAATGGCCATGACTGGTTAGCTCTTAAAGCATTAAGAAAGCTCAACATCATTAAAAAGAAGACCAGAGTCCCCAAAGAATTGGTGAAATACAATAGTGTCGAACATCCAATTACGAAACTTGAAAAAAAGACTCGAAAACAAATGGTTGACGACTTCAATAAAGGAATACCATCAGAAGAAAAATTATCAAGGCGCGAGGGCCGCTATTGGATTAACGAGAGAAGGAAACATGGCAAAACGCCGAGAGAATTAATTGCCGAAGCAGAAGAAAAATTTAAAAAAAATCTACCACCTGAAACCCTGAACTCCAGTCGCGAGCCTGTAAAAACTCACGTTCGTAATCGCCATGCACCACTCAAAGAAAGCACTGGAGAAGCCGCCCCCTCAACTAGACTACAGGCAAGGATCGCACGTGACCGTTTGAACGCAGGCCGATCCACGCCCCACTCTCTTTTAAGCGACATACGTGACACCTGAATACTCGACTCACACAACACTTTGGGGGAAACAGGCTGGCAATCTGCATCGCCAGCACTGCCCCCAACACCTGATCTTCCCTTAACCCCAACGACCTACTCACCTCCCACCTCCGCCTTGCTCACCTTCCCCCGCCCCATCCCATACCAATCCAATCTGCGCGTCAGCACCATAAACACCCCCAGCAACCCAAACAGCAACAACGAGCCCATCAACAACGCGTAATCCTCGGCACTCAACAATCCGTAAAGCAGCCCATACAACGCCGCCAACCCCGCTGAAAAGCTCAAGCCATGCACCGCACTGCGCAACACGTGGCAGACATAAAAGCCGATCAACAACACGCAGGCACTGGCCGACAGCAGATACGCCAGGGCAAACCCGATGTGCTCGGACAGCGACAACAGCAGCAGGTAGAAGAACGCCAGCGCCACGCCGACCAAGGCGTATTGCACCGGGTGCACGGCCAGGCTTTTCAACACTTCGAAGAGGAAGAAACCGGCGAAGGTCAGCACGATGAACAGCAGGGCGTATTTGATTGCCCGCTCGCTCTTGAGGTACTGGTCCACCGGGTCGATGAAGCTCACGCCGAAGCTGCGGCTTTTGAATTCGTCACAGCTGCCACGGGCAACACAGTTGCTCAGCGCTTCTTCCAGGTTGGTGGAGAAGAACGAGGTCTGCCAGTTGGCCGTGAAGCCTTCAGCGCTGATCGCTCGTTGGGCCGGCAGGTAGTTACCGATAAAGCTGGGGTGGGGCCAGTTGGCGGACACCGTCACGTTGCTGGTCCTGCCTACCGGGGTGACCTGCAACTGGCCGGTGCCCTGCAAGCGCAGGTCGAACGCGAAGCTCAGTTCGTTGGCTTTGCGAACATCCAGTGGCGCCAGCGTGACATGCACCCCCTCCCCCAACCATTCCTCTTGAGTGCCCGGTACAAAGTCCAGGCGCTGGCCATCGAGTTCCAGTTGCAGCGCGTTTTCGATGCCGCGGATATCACTGATGCCCACAGCCAGATAGGGCGAATCAAACGTGTAGTCGGCAAAGTCTTCATCGATCCCCAGTTGCTGCGGAATCGAAAAGTGCCCGCTAATTCGGTTATCCGCATGGAACAACCGCGCCTCGTAGATGCCACGGGCACGCAGTTCGGTCTGCACCTTCGCGTCGAGCTCAAAACGCTCCGGCAGGAAATACAGGCGCCCGCGCTCCAGGCTGGTTTCCTGATAACGCGCGTTGGTTTTTTCGTTGTGTTTCCAGGTACGCACCACCTTACGGTACGGCACCACCATCACCGGTCCGCTCAGTTGCTGGCTGTAACTGGAGCTGCGGGCGATGTCTTCGAGGACGCCGTCGCGTAGTTGCTGACGGTCGTCAATCATGCCGCTGATCATCAGTAACGGAATCAGCAACAACAGAATCAATAGGGCAATTGCCCCGAGTTTCAAGGCCAGGCTGCGGTTCATGGGGTCTCTCCCTGTTCGAATGAGGGAAAGTCTGCAAGGCCCGTGTGTGGGTTTTATGGAGGGAATATGCAGAGTGTGTGGAGAACAGCAGCTACGGTAGACGCAGCTTCACCTCAACGCCGCCCTCGACATTCCCGATCGTCAGCAGACCACCGTGCAACTTCACCACCTCTTCAACAAAATTCAGCCCCAGCCCGGTGCTTTTACGTCCACTGTCGGGCCGTGGCAGCGAGTAGAAACGCTCGCTCAGGCGTCCCAGGGCGTAGTCGGGAATCGGGTCGGCCTGATTGAACAGACTGAACTCGATCTGCTCGCCCAGCCGTTGTGCGCTAAACCGCAGGACACCGTGGGACGGGGTGAAATCCAGGGCGTTCTCCAGCAGGTTAGCCAGCGCCTGGCGCAACAGAAAGGCTTCGCCTGTCAGCGCCAGGTCAGCAGCAAGGTGTTTTGCAATGCGCAGCTGTTTGCGTTCAATACGCGCCTGTTGGGTATCGAGCAACTCATCGACCAAGGCCGCCAACGGTACCTGTACTCGCTCCTCGAGGGTTTGCCGTTGCTCGACCTGGGCCAGGTTCAACAGTCGCTCGATCAACTGCTGCATACGCGCGCTTTCAGTGTCGATGTTGCTGACGAAACGCTGGCGTTGGGTGTCTGGCATCTGCTCCTGCAACAGTTCGGCGGCACCGCGAATCGCCGCCAGCGGGCTCTTCAGTTCGTGGGTCAGGGTGTGCACATAACGCTCCACATACGCCTTGCCTTCCAGTTGCGTACGCATGTGTTCGACCGCCGTGGCCAGTTGCTCCAGCTCACCGCCACGGTAGTGCGGCAGCTCGGCCCGGCGCCCTTCGCTGACCGCCTGGGCATACTCGGTCAAGCGCCGCAGCGCCACGCTCAACCACCACGACAATGCCGCTCCGAACAGCAGGCCAAGGCCGATCAAGCCCGCGCCGTAGCCGAGCAAACGGCGCTCGGTGCGGTCGACGTAAGGCTGCAGTGAGCTGTTGGGTTTGGCCACGGTGACCACGCCGATGATCTGCCCGTTGTCGCGAATCGGCGCGCCGACGTGCATCACCGAAGAACTGGCGTCGTCAGGATCACTGCGGGTTGAACGCGCGCCGTACTCACCGCGCAGGGTCAGGTACACATCGTTCCAGCGCGAGTAATCCTGACCAACTGCAAGAGCGCTGGAGTCCAGCACCACCACACCCCTGGCGTCGGTCACGTAGATGCGATGGTTGACCTGATTCTTCGCCAGGCCCCAGATACTCGCCCCCGGCTGCCGCTCGCCATAAGCCTTGAGCAACTGCGGCCAGCGGTTCTGATTGAGGGTCCCGGCCTTGAAGTCGTCGCGCAGGATCTCGGCCATCAGATTGGCGGTGTCCACCAGGGTTTCTTCGGTGGACTGACGCACGCCGGGACGGATTTCTTCCATCACCGTGTTGAGCACAAAGTACCCGGTCAGGCCGACGAACAGCACATAGACCAGGAAGATCCGGATCGCCAATGGCATCAACTGGTCCCTGGGCTGTAGCTGTAACCGAGGCCACGGTGGGTCTGGATCGGCTCGGCATTGGCCGCCACCAAGCGCAACTTGGCGCGCACGCTCTTGATGTGGCTGTCGATGCTGCGCTCGTACCCAGCGTCGCTGGCAATGCCCAGCGCGTCGAGCAGTTGTTCGCGACTAAACACCCGCTCGGGTTGTTCCAGCAAACACTGGAGCAAGCGGAACTCATGCCGGGTCAGGCTCAATGGCTGGCCGCGATAGGTGATCAGCACGCGCTCGCTGTCCACCAGGAACAACGCACTGGTGGACTCGATCCCCGGACGCGGTGCCATGCGCTTGAGAATTGCCCGCACCCGCGCCGCCACTTCCCGTGGGCTGAATGGCTTGACCACATAATCATCAGCGCCAATCTCCAGGCCCACCACGCGGTCGATCTCACCATCACGGGCGCTGAGGAACATCACCGGCACTTCGCTGAACCGGCGCAACTGCTTGCAGGTTTCAAATCCGCTGATGTCCGGCAGGCCGATGTCGAGAATGATCAGGTCGGCGGGAGTCGCCCGCTGATGCTCAAGGGCGGCCGCCCCCAGGCTCACCCAGGTGGTGGTGAAACCCTCGCCTTGCAAGGCAAACACCAGGGTATCGGCAATCGCCGCTTCGTCTTCGACAATCAGGATATGAGGCATGGCATCCAGGCCCGGCAGTTAAGTGGGCGAACGGTGGCCCAGGATGTAATCGACGTCAATCTGACAAGTGTTATGCAACGCCAAATACCGTAAGACCTTTTCTTCCCCGCCTGTAAGAAATAGCTGAAAAGTCTCCATCAGCGGCTCGCCTCAACACTCCGGCTTATCCGCCGTAAACCTGCGAGCCGGATTCACCGCCGCGCCAAACTCACGCAGCGCCTTGGCACCGATCAGCAGCGGGTAGTTGAAACTACTGCGGTCGGTGAGGTTGACCTCGACGGTGCGCTTGACGTCGCCCAGGCACAGTTCCAAATCAACCACCGGACGCTTGGTCGGCGCTGCCACATCTTCGTCCTCGTCCTCTTCGGAGCGGGTCTTGATCTTACTGATCCGCGCCACCTTGTGTTCGTAGACCTTGTTGCTGGCATCCTTGGTCGCCAGGCGGAAACGCACCCACTCCTCGCCATCGCGGGTGAAGGTCTCGATGTCCTTGGCCGACAGCGAGGCCGTCAGCGCGCCGGTGTCCATCTTGGCCTTGAGCACTTCACCGCCGATCTCCGGTAGCTGGATGTATTCGTAACGGCCATACAGGGTCGGCTCGGCGGCCATGGCCGGCAGGGCCAGGAGGGATAACAGTGCGAGGATGGATTTCACGTGGTGGATTCCCTTGAGGAGTGAGCAGCGGGATTTTAGACAGTCTGTCAGCTATTCGTTCGCTCTTCGGAGCGCCATCGCGGGCAAGCCCGCTCCCACAGGGATCTGTGCCGAACCATTGTGGGAGCGGGCTTGCCCGCGATGAGGCCAGCGAGAACACCACTAAAACCAGATCATCTGGCGCAGCATACCCGCGCTAAAGTGAAACATTCGTCAGCCCGCAGATTTGGCCTGGGCCTCGAAGCTGCTTATCATGGCCCGCCCAAATGCTTTCAAGAGTTACTTATGCGCCGCCTGCTCACCGGCTGTTTCGTCACCCTGCTGCTGTTGCTTAACACCCTGGTCCTGATCGGGCCGCTGCTGGTGTTTGCCCTGTTCAAACTGCTCCTGCCCGGCCGTTATCGCGATGCCGCAAGCGCGGCGGTGATGTGGATCGCCGAGACCTGGGCACAAATCGACAAGCTGATTTTCGCCTGCTGCATCCCCACCCGCTGGGACATTCGTGGCGGCGAGGGACTGCGGGTCGACACCTCTTACCTGGTGGTCAGCAACCATCAGTCCTGGGTCGATATCCCGGCGCTGATCCAGACCCTCAACCGACGCACGCCGTTCTTCAAGTTCTTCCTGAAAAAGGAGCTGATCTGGGTGCCGTTCCTGGGCCTGGCCTGGTGGGCACTGGATTACCCGTTCATGAAGCGCTACAGCAAGGCCTTCCTGGCCAGGCACCCGGAGCTGCGGGGCCAGGACCTGGCGATTACCCGGGTCGCATGCGAGCTGTTCAAGCGCCAGCCGGTGACCGTGGTCAACTATCTAGAAGGCACGCGCTTCACCCAGGCCAAACGTGGCGCCCAGCAATCCCCTTTCAAGCACCTGCTAAAACCCAAGGCCGGCGGCGTGGCTTTTGTATTGGCCGCCATGGGCGAACAGCTGGATGCCATCCTCGACGTCACCGTGGTCTATCCACAGGAAAAGATTCCGGGGTTCTGGGATTTGATCAGCGGTGCGGTGCCGCGGGTGATCATCGACATCCAGACCCGTGAGCTGGATCCGGCGTTGTGGCAGGGAGATTACGAGAACGATCTGCTGTTTCGCCAAAGCGTCCAGAACTGGGTCAACCAGCTCTGGATCGACAAGGATGCACGCATCGACGCCTTGCGCGCCGGGCGTGAGTGAGGCGCGGTTATACGCCCCAGATGCTGCCCAGGCTCTTGAGCAGGGTACCGCCAACGCCTTGCTGGCCCAGGTACTGCAGCAGGATCGGGGCAAACTGGCCGACCATGCCACTGTCCATGCCCAACGCGCTGAACGCGGTGTTCAGGTCGTTGGTGTCCTTGACGTTACCCAGGGCGTTTTCCAGGCCCGCGGCCTTGCCGGACGAACCCAGCATGCCCGCCAGGGCGCCCAGGTTACCGCTGCCACCGGAGAGCTTGTCGATACCCGGCACGCTCTTGGCCAGTTCCGAATAGTCGCTGGCGCTCAGCTTGTTCTTGGCCAGGCCCAACATCGCACTGGTGCCGCCAATGGCTTGTTCTGGTTTAACGTCCAGCGCGCTCAGGGCGCTCAACAGGCCGGCAGTCTGCGAGGTCGGCGCTGCGGCGGCGGCCTTGTCGCCACCCTGCATGCCCGATACCGCACCCGCCACATCGTTCAGGCTGAAACCGGCGAAGACCGGGCTGGCGACCAATGTCATGAGCGAAGCCAAAGCAAAACCGCGTGAAATCTTCATCGAAAAACTCCTGAACCTTCAAAAATGCCCTCAAGCGGGCGCAAAGCTGGCATTTTGACTGAAAACCACCGGCTATTGTTCCGCTACTGCCTTTCCTTTCATCTCATGGACTACGCAGAGGTTTTTTTCCCCAATAAATAGGCACGCAGCTAGTGGCACCCTGCGTCCCTTCCAGACGTCGACCCTAGCAGTTCTGCCAGTAGGCAGAATCACCTGATTGCGCCACAGTACTCCCTGCATCGCCGCGCTTTCAGAGAGCCACGCCCATGCCAACCCAACGCCAAACCCTGCTCTGCCGCTACCACTACGACCCACTGGATCGCCTGGCCGATTGCACCCCGACGGCACAGACCAGCAGCCAACGCTTCTACCTCAAGGAGCGCCTGGCCACCGAGATTCAAGGCGCGCTACAGCGCTCGATCATGCAGCACGAAGATCAACTGCTGGCGCAGCAACAGCGGCAGAGCGGCACGGCGCAACCCCGCTTGCTCGTCACCGATCAACAGCGCTCGGTACTGGCCATCCTCGACGCCACCCGCTCCCATCACCTTGCCTACACCCCTTATGGTCATCGCATTCCAGAGAACGGCTTGCTCAGCCTGCTCGGCTTCAACGGTGAACGGCCGGACCCGGTGACTGGGCACTATTTGTTGGGCAATGGTTATCGGGCGTTTAACCCGGTGTTGATGCGATTCAACAGCCCGGACAGTTGGAGTCCGTTTGGCGAGGGTGGGTTTAATAGCTATGCCTACTGCTACGGAAACCCTGGAAACAAAACAGATCCCTCTGGACACACGCCAATAGCTCTATGGGCAGTCCTGCGGAAAAACTTGAAATTTTTAATTAATAAGGGTGAGCAAATAACCACTCTTGTTCGTCGACCACTAAGAGTAGCAGGCCAAGCAACCAAGCGTTCAGCTGCGGATGCTTTTGAACAGACACTAAAAGAAATACCTATACAAAAAGTTGTACCTAGTCAGCGCGCCCCCGTCTTGACAGTGCAGCCGACACCCCCACGAAACTTGCAGAATTCCATCGCCAATCAAACAGCGAACTCGGCGGCCATTGCAAACCGATCTCAAACCAATCCCGGCACCTCCGCTCTAACGACGCAAAATACTAGCGCAACATCTCCAGCCGATACAGCAAGAAATATAACAATACGCACACTAACAGACAGCGGTTATTCCGAGGCTTTCATCATTAACTTTTCAAATCGAGAAATAAGAGTAACCCCGAGCTCAAGTGGCGATAGCGCCAATTTCTCACCCCCTCGAAACAGCGGTTCTGCTAGTAGGCAAGCCCATCCGCCTAGGCCACAGTAAACCCTGTATTGCGCACTTTTCAGGGAGCCCCTTCCATGAAGCCCCACCGCGAAACCCTGCTCTGCCGCTACCACTACGACCCACTGGATCGCCTGGCCGATTGCACCCCAACGGCACAGGCCCGCAGCCAACGCTTCTACCTTAAGGAGCGCCTGACCACCGAGATTCAAGGCGCGCTACAGCGCTCGATCATGCAGCACGAAGATCAACTGCTGGCGCAGCAACAGCGGCAGAACGGCACGGCGCAACCCCGCTTGCTCGTCACCGATCAACAGCGCTCGGTACTGGCCATCCTCGACGCCACCCGCTCCCATCACCTTGCCTACACCCCTTATGGTCATCGCATTCCAGAGAACGGCTTGCTCAGCCTGCTCGGCTTCAACGGCGAACGGCCGGATCCGGTGACGGGGCACTATTTGTTGGGCAATGGGTATCGGGCGTTTAACCCGGTGTTGATGCGATTCAACAGTCCGGACAGTTGGAGTCCGTTTGGGGAGGGTGGGTTGAATGCGTATGGGTATGGTGTGGGGGATCCGGTGAACAAAAGGGATGATACGGGGCACATGCCCTTTAGGAAATGGCTCGGTTTTTTTAATAGTGGCCGAAGTATCAGTAGCCAGAATCTACTTAGTCATCCTACACAAAGTCTAAGTACCTCACAAAACAGTTTAAACGCCCCCATAGCCTCCACCAACCAGGCAGCTTCTCCCATTATCGGAAACGATGTCACCTACCGGATCCAATCAGAAGGCGCAATATACAATATTAAAAATCCAATAGCCCGAAACAAAGCAAAACTTCAGAACACAAGACATAACATTTTAAACTTAAAAAACCATCCAGACAGCTACATGGAAAGAATAATCAAACTAACTTCCGAAGAGTATGACTTCCCCATCGCAGCCACACCTCTTGCGGAAAAAGATGCGCCAGCCATTCAAAAACTTCTGAAACGCCTAATGAAACAAGAGCAACACTATGAGAACAAGTTAATCAAGCTCATGAAAAATTCCAAGTCACCTCAAGAGCTGCAAACTCCAATAAGAACAGCCCATTAACTTAACCTACAAAAAGGGCGACTTAGCGTCGCCCTGTCTAACTCCCTAAAATTTACGCCGCACTAAACAACTTATGCGGATCGATCACAAACTTCTTCGGCACACCCGCATCGAATTCGCCATAACCACGTGGCGCATCATCCAGGCTGATCACCTCAACACCCACGATGTCGGCAATATGAATGCGGTCCCACATGATCGCCTGCATCAGTTGGCGGTTGTACTTCATCACCGGGGTCTGGCCGGTGTGGAAGCTGTGGGATTTGGCCCAGCCGAGGCCAAAGCGGATGCTCAAACTGCCCATTTTTGCAGCGGCATCTACCGCACCTGGGTCTTCAGTCACGTAGAGGCCAGGGATGCCGATCTTGCCGGCGACACGCACCACGCCCATCAGCGAGTTGAGCACGGTGGCCGGGGCTTCGTGTTTCACGCCTGCATGGCCGTGGCCACGAGCTTCGAAGCCCACCGCGTCGACGGCGCAATCCACTTCCGGCTCGCCCAGCAGCGCGGCGATCTGTTCGTGCAGAGGGGTATCGAGGGACAGGTCGGCGATTTCGAAACCCTGGGCCTTGGCGTGGGCCAGGCGGATCGGGTTGACGTCACCGATGATCACCACCGCGGCGCCCAGCAGGCGTGCCGACGCGGCGGCCGCCAGACCGACGGGGCCGGCACCGGCCACATACACGGTGCTGCCCGGGCCAACGCCGGCAGTAACGGCGCCGTGATAACCGGTCGGGAGGATGTCGGAGAGGCAGGTCAGGTCGCGGATCTTCTCCATGGCGCGGTCGCGATCCGGCAGTTTCAGCAGGTTGAAGTCCGCGTACGGCACCATGGCGTACTCGGCCTGGCCACCGGTCCAGTCGCCCATGTCGACATACCCGTAGGCGCCGCCCGGGCGAGCCGGGTTCACGCTCAGGCACACGCCGGTGTGCATTTCCTTGCAGGAACGGCAGCGCCCACAAGCCACGTTGAACGGCACCGAGACCAGGTCGCCAATTTTCAGGTTCTCGACGTCGCTGCCCTTCTCGATCACTTCACCGGTGATCTCGTGTCCCAGCACCAGACCGGTCTGGGCCGTGGTACGACCGCGCACCATGTGCTGGTCGGAACCACAGATGTTGGTGGAGACCACTCGCAGGATCACCCCGTGCTCGATCTTCCGGCCGCGCGGATCCTGCATTTTCGGATAGTCGATTTTCTGTACTTCGACCTTGCCCGCGCCGAGATACACCACACCACGATTGCCAGACATGCTTTCACCTCGCTGTTGTTTTTATGAAACCGCGCTGCCCAGACAGGCAGCGCGTTAAGTGCTCGGGTACAGATGCTGTTTCTTGTGTTGCTTGTTGGGGCCTCATCGCGGGCAAGCCCGCTCCCACAATGATTCGGGTTGAGCTTGAGATTTGTGAACGACACAAAACCCTGTGGGAGCGGGCTTGCCCGCGATGGCAATCTAAAGAACGACCGTGCGATTGGCGTTCAAGAACACCCGCCGCTCAATGTGATACCCCACCGCCCGGGCCAGGGTCAGGCCTTCGATATCCCGCCCCTTGGCGATCAGGTCTTCGGGGTAATGGCTGTGATCCACCGCCTCCACGCCCTGGGCAATGATCGGGCCTTCGTCCAGGTCGTTGTTGATGTAATGCGCCGTGGCGCCGACCAGCTTCACGCCCTTGTTGTAAGCCTGGTGATAGGGCTTGGCGCCCTTGAAACCGGGCAGCAACGAGTGGTGGATGTTGATCGCCTTGCCGTCGAGCTTGCGGCACAGTTCCGGCGACAGCACTTGCATATAACGCGCAAGAATCACCAGTTCGGCACCGGACTCCTCGATCACCTGCCACACCTGCCGCTCTTGCGAGGGCTTGTCGTTGGGGTCGAGGGGGAAGTGGTAATAGGGAATGCCGTGCCAGTCGGCCAGGGGCTTGAGGTCCGGGTGGTTGGAGACCACCGCCGCGACGTCCATCGACAGTTGGCCGATGCGTTGGCGGTAGAGCAGATCGTTGAGGCAGTGATCGGCCTTGGAGACCATGATCACCACTTTTGGCCGGTGGTGCGGCGGGGTCAGTTCGAAAATCATCCCGAAAGCTTCGCCGCGCTCGGCCAGACCCGCGCGGAACGATTGCTCGTCGAAACCCTCGGGCTGGCGAAACTCCACACGAATGAAAAAACGCCCCGAAAGCCGGTCATCAAAGGAGTGGTGCTCGGTGACGTAGCAGCCCTGCTCGAACAGAAAGCGGGTCACCGCATCCACGGTGCCGAGGACGCTTGGGCAGTCGGCGGTCAGAATCCATGTGTCTGGGGCGCGGCTCATAGTGCGGTGACTCCTGTGAAATCGGTGGATGCCTACTGTAGGAGCGAGCTTGCTCGCGATGGAGGTCAACGATGACGCGTACTTCCTGACTTAACGCGTCGCTCTCAAGTCCATCGCGAGCAAGCTCGCTCCTACAGTGACGCTGGTGAGATCAAGCCTGAACGCTAAGCCCGTACTCGGCTGCCGCATCCTGCAACCACAACCACCAGTAATCCGAGAAGCTGCGACGGATCAGCAATTCCCAGGTGTCTTCTGCGGTGTGGCGGATCACCAGTTGCGACTTGGCGAACACCGTGCCCACCGCCTTGCCCACCGGGAAATTGTTGGGGTGCACGTCGTAGCTGGTGGATTTCATCAGCACCTGGCGCACGTTCGGGCCGCTCAGTTCGAGGATCTGCTGACCACCGCTGACGTTGACGATCTGGATGTGCAACTCGCCCAGGGCTTCACGCAGCTTCTGCTCGGCGACGAACTCTTCACCGCTTGGAACGATCAGCAGCCATTCATCCGGCCCCATCCATTGCAGGCTGGTCTCACCCTTGACGATGACGCTCAGCGCCCCCGGCAACTCGATGCCCAGGGCCTTGTGCACACCGGCGGCGAACGCGGCATCGTGGCCGTCGCCACGCAGGGTCAGGTGACCGAGGAGTTTTTTCTCACGCACGATCACGCCGGCGTTTTTGCGGCCCTTGCCCACCAGGCTGGCGAGGTCGGCATGCTGCAACGACGACTCGGCCTTGGCCCCGGTGGTTGGGCGTTGTTGGTACACATTGGCTACGGTCATAAAGCACCTTTCCTGAATTCGTTTCCCTGTGGGAGCGGGCTTGCCCGCGATGGGAGCAACTCGGTCTGCCTGAGGCTCCGCGTTATCGTTCATCGCGGGCAAGCCACGCTCCCACAGGTTCTGTGGTGTTAGATGTTCTGGCGATCACCCTTCGGATCGAAGAACACCGAAGAAACGATTTCCGCCTCGATCACACTGCCGTCGGCCAGCGGTGCGAACACCCGCTCACCGATGCGCTTCAGGCCGCCTTTGACCACGCCCATGGCAAACGAGTAGCCCAGGGAGTTGTGCAAGTAGCTGGAAGTCACGTGACCGACCATGCTCATCGGGATCGCCTGCTTGGTGTTGAACACCAACTGCGCGCCTTCCGGCAGCCACTTGGTCGGGTCGATCGGCTTGAGACCGACCAGTTGCTTGCGTTGCTCACGCACGCAGTCTTCGCGGTTCATGCCCCGCCAGCCGATCCACGAGAACGGTTTGGTGCGGCCCACACACCAGCCCATGTTCAGGTCGTCCGGGGTCATCGAGCTGTCGGTATCCTGGCCAACGATGATGAAACCCTTCTCGGCGCGCAGCACGTGCATGGTCTCGGTGCCATATGGCGTCAGGTTGTACTTCTTCCCCGCCTCAACAATCTTCTCCAAAACACCCATGGCGTAGTCGGCCTGCACGTTGACTTCGTACGACAGCTCACCGGTAAAGGAAATCCGGAACACCCGCGCCGGCACGCCGCCCACCAGGCCTTCTTTCCAGGTCATGAACGGGAAGCCGTCCTTGTCCAGGTCGATGTCGGTGACTTCGCTGAGCAGCTTGCGGCTGTTCGGCCCGGACAGGGTCATGGTGGCCCAGTGGTCCGTCACGGAAGTGAAGTACACCTTCAGGTCCGGCCATTCGGTCTGGTGGTAGATCTCCAGCCACTGCAGCACGCGGGCCGCGCCACCGGTGGTGGTGGTCATGACGAAATGGTTGTCGGCCAGGCACGCCGTCACACCATCGTCGAAGACCATCCCGTCTTCCTTGCACATCAGGCCGTAGCGCGCCTTGCCCACGTCCAGCTTGGTCCAGGCGTTGGTGTAGACCCGGTTGAGAAATTCGCGCGCATCCGGCCCTTGAATATCGATCTTGCCCAGGGTCGAGGCATCCAGCAGGCCGACGCTTTCGCGCACCGCCAGGCATTCACGCTTGACCGCGGCATGCAGGTCTTCAGCGTTTTTCGGGAAGTACCAGGGACGTTTCCACTGCCCGACGTCTTCGAACTCGGCGCCGTTTTTCAGGTGCCATTGATGCAGCGCGGTATACCGCACCGGCTCGAAGATGTGCCCACAGTGACGACCGGCTACTGCGCCGAATGTTACCGGCGTGTAGTTGGGGCGGAACATGGTGGTGCCCATCTGCGGGATCGTCACGTTCAGCGAACGGGCCGCGATGGCCAGGCCGTTGACGTTACCCAGCTTGCCCTGGTCGGTGCCGAAGCCCAGCGCGGTGTAGCGCTTGACGTGCTCGACCGACTCGAAGCCCTCGCGGGTGGCCAGTTCGATGGCGGCCGCGGTGACATCGTTCTGCAGGTCGACGAATTGCTTCGGCGCCCGTGCGGTGTTCTTTTCGTGCGGCACCTGGAACAGTGCCAGGGTCGCCTCTTCATGGCGGCTCAGGGCTTTGGGCAACACACCCTCGACCGTCTGGAAGCCGGCTTCGGCAGCGGCGCGGGCGCCCCCTTCAAAACCATCGGCCAGGGAATCGCCAAGGCCATAGACGCCGTTGATCCCACCCACGCACACGCGTTTCTGCGGCGCTTCACCCGGGACAAAACCGAGGATGTCTTCACGCCAGGTCGGCTTGCCGCCCAGGTGCGACGCCAGGTGAACCACCGGGCTGTAGCCGCCGGAGCTGGCCACCAGGTCGCACTCCAGCCATTCGCCAGGGCTGGTCACGGTGTGCGCCTTGACGTCGATCGCGGCCACACGGGCAGCGGTCACGTGCTTGCTGCCACGGGCTTCGATCACTGCGCTGCCGGTCAGGATGCGGATGCCCTTGGCCCGGGCTTCTTCCACCAGCGCACCGCGCGGGTTGCTGCGGGCGTCGGCGATGGCCACCACTTGCAGGCTGGCGTCGAGCCAGTCCAGGGCCACGCGGTAGGCGTGATCGTTGTTGGTGCTCAGGACCAGCTTCTTGCCCGGTGCGACACCGTAGCGACGCACGTAGGTGGAGACCGCGCCAGCCAGCATGTTGCCCGGCACGTCGTTGTTGCCGTAGACCAGCGGCCGCTCGCACGCGCCGGTCGCCAGCACCACACGCTTGGCGCGAACCCGGTGGATGCGCTGGCGCACCTGGCCGATCGGGGCGCGGTCGCCAAGGTGATCGGTAAGGCGCTCGTGAATGGTCAGGAAGTTATGGTCGTGGTAACCGTTGACCGTGGCGCGCGGCAACAGCAGTACATCCGGGGTGTCTTTCAGTTCAGCGATGACGCTGGCGACCCATTCGGCGGCCGGCTTGCCATCGAGGCTCTCACGGGAATCGAGCAGGCTGCCGCCGAACTCTTCCTGTTCATCGGCGAGGATCACCCGCGCTCCGCTGCGCGCAGCCGCCAGTGCCGCAGCCAGGCCTGCGGGGCCGGCGCCGACGATCAGCACGTCGCAGTGCTGGTTCATGTAGTCGTAGGTGTCCGGATCGTTTTCGGTCGGCGAGCGACCCAGGCCAGCGGCCTTGCGGATGTACTTCTCGTACGTCATCCAGAACGATTGCGGGTACATGAAGGTTTTGTAGTAGAAACCTGGCGGCATCAGCTTGCCGCCGACCTTGCCGAGAATCCCCATCATGTCGTTGTTGACGCTGGGCCAGCCGTTGGTGCTGGTGGCAACCAAACCTTGATACAGCGCTTGTTGCGTGGCACGCACGTTGGGGATCTGGGTGGCTTCGGTGGCGCCGATCTGCAGCACCGCGTTCGGTTCTTCGGCACCGGCGGCAAAGATCCCGCGCGGCCGCGAATACTTGAAGCTGCGACCGATGATGTCGACGCCGTTGGCCAGCAGGGCCGCCGCCAGGGAGTCACCTTCAAAGCCCTTGTACACCTGGCCGTTGAACGTGAAGCTCAAGACTTTGTTGCGGTCGATCCGTCCACCGTTGGACAGGCGATTGATCTGGCTCATACCTTCGCTCCCAGAGCCTGCGCGGCCGCTTTCGGACTTTCAGTCTTGTCGGTGAACTGCGGCTTGCTGCCGATCTTGTAGGTTTCGAGAATCTCGTAGGTCACGGTGTCGCGGGTGACGTTGAAATACTGACGGCAACCGGCGACGTGGTCCCACAGTTCGTGGTGCAGGCCACGGGGGTTGTCACGGAAGAACAGGTAGTCGCCCCACTCCTCGTCGGTGCAGGTGTTCGGATCCAGCGGACGTGGGATGTGCGCCTGGCCGGATGCGTGGAATTCCTCTTCGGAGCGCAGTTCGCCACAGTGAGGACAGAAGATATGCAACATAGGAAATTTCTCCTGTTAGTGGGCGACGGCAGCAGCGCCGTGTTCGTCGATCAGCGCGCCGTTATGGAACCGGTCGATGGAGAAAGGCGCCGCCAGCGGATGCATTTCACCCTTGGCCAGGCTCGCCGCAAATACGTTGCCCGAACCCGGCGTGGCCTTGAAGCCACCGGTGCCCCAACCGCAGTTGAAGAACATGTTCGGCACCGGGGTCTTGGAAATGATCGGGCAGGCATCCGGCGTGGTGTCGACGATGCCGCCCCACTGGCGGTTCATGCGCACCCGCGACAGCACCGGGAACATCTCGACGATGGCCTGGATGGTGTGCTCGATCACCGGGTACGAACCGCGCTGGCCGTAGCCGTTGTAGCCGTCGATACCGGCACCGAACACCAGGTCGCCCTAGACGCACTCGCTGATGTAGCCGTGCACCCCGTAGCACAAGATCACGCTGTCGATAATCGGCTTGATCGGCTCGGACACCAGCGCTTGCAGCGGGTGAGATTCGATCGGCAGGCGGAAGCCGGCGAGCTTGGCCATGTGCCCGGAGTTACCGGCGGTCACCACACCGACGCGCTTGGCACCGATGAAACCCTTGTTGGTCTCGACGCCGATGCACACGCCGTTTTCCTTGCGAAAGCCGATCACTTCGGTCTGCTGGATCAGGTCCACGCCGAGGGCGTCGGCGGCCCGGGCAAAACCCCAGGCCACGGCATCGTGACGGGCTACGCCGCCGCGACGCTGGACGGTAGCGCCCATCACCGGGTAGCGGGTGTTCTTCGAGCAGTCCAGGTACGGAATCTCGTCGGCGACCTGCTGGGCGTTGAGCAGCTCGCCGTCGACGCCGTTGAGGCGGTTGGCGCTGACCCGACGCTCGGAGTCACGAATGTCCTGCAGGGTGTGGCACAGGTTGTAGACGCCACGCTGGGAGAACATCACGTTGTAGTTGAGGTCCTGGGACAGGCCTTCCCAGAGTTTCATCGCGTGCTCGTAGAGGTGCGCCGACTCGTCCCACAGATAGTTGGAACGCACGATGGTGGTGTTGCGCGCGGTGTTACCACCGCCCAGCCAGCCCTTCTCGACTACGGCCACGTTGGTGATGCCGTGCTCCTTTGCCAGGTAGTAGGCGGTCGCCAGACCATGCCCGCCGCCGCCGACGATGACCACGTCGTAGACTTTTTTCGGGGTTGGCGTGCGCCACATGCGCTGCCAGTTTTCGTGGTGGCTGAGGGAGTGCTTGAAGAGGCCGAAGCCTGAGTAGCGTTGCATAGTCATTTACTCCAAAAACCGCGCTCAGCGATAAACCGGGAAGTCAGCGCACAGGGCCGAAACCTGCTGGGCGACATTGGCCTCGACATCGGCATCGCCGAGGTTGTCGAGGATGTCGCAGATCCAGCCGGCCAGCGTCACGCACTGGCTCACTTTGAAGCCGCGAGTGGTGACTGCCGGGGTGCCGATGCGCAGGCCGGAAGTGACGAACGGCGACTGTGGGTCATTCGGCACGGCGTTCTTGTTCACGGTGATGTGCGCACGACCAAGGGCGGCATCGGCGTCTTTGCCGGTCAGGCCCTGGCGGATCAGGCTGACCAGGAACAGGTGATTGTCGGTGCCGCCGGACACTACATCGTAGCCACGTTTGATAAACACGCTGGCCATGGCCTGGGCGTTGTCGATCACTTGTTGCTGATAAACCTTGAAGCCTGGCTCCAGCGCTTCCTTGAAACACACTGCCTTGCCGGCAATCACATGCATCAGCGGGCCGCCCTGGGCACCGGGGAACACCGCGGAGTTGAGCTTCTTCTCGATTTCTTCGTTGGCCTTGGCCAGGATCAGGCCGCCACGCGGACCGCGCAGGGTCTTGTGGGTGGTGGTGGTGACCACGTCGGCGTACGGCAGCGGGTTGGGATACAGACCGGCAGCGACCAGGCCGGCAACGTGGGCCATGTCGACGAACAGCAGTGCACCGACCTTGTCGGCGATCTGCCGAAAGCGTGGGAAGTCGAGGGTCTTGGAGTAGGCCGAGAAGCCGGCGACGATCATCTTCGGCTGGCACTCGACGGCCAGGCGCTCGACTTCGTCGTAGTCGATCAGTCCGGTCTTGGTGTCGATGCCGTACTGCACCGCGTTGTACAGCTTGCCCGAGGACGACACCTTGGCGCCGTGGGTCAGGTGACCGCCGTGGGCCAGGCTCATGCCCAGGATGGTGTCGCCCGCCTGGATCAGGGCCAGGTACACCGCGCTGTTGGCCGAGGAGCCGGAGTGCGGCTGGACGTTGGCGTAGTCGGCACCGAACAGTTGCTTGGCGCGTTCGATGGCCAGCGCCTCGACTTTATCCACATGCTCGCAGCCACCGTAGTAACGCTTGCCCGGATAACCCTCGGCATATTTGTTGGTCAGGCCACTGCCTTGTGCTTGCATGACACGCTTGCTGGTGTAGTTCTCTGACGCGATCAGCTCGATGTGATCTTCCTGGCGTTGCTCCTCGGCATTCATCGCCGCCAGCAGTGCATCGTCATAACCCTGGATCTGGTCTTGCTTGCTGAACATCGCGTCTCTCCCAGCGGCGGTGGTGCGCCATTTTGTCTTGGTGAGGCACCGGCCTGGCGGCAGTGCCCTTTGATGCGATGGTATGACCGGCGCAGACAGGTCAAATGCCTACGGACGCCACGCAAAGGTGCGTTTACGACATGGGCTGAAATGGACGCGTCGTACTCGCTCACAAGATCAACACACTCCTGTGGGAGCGGGCTTGCCCGTGATGGCGGAGGGTCAGCCGACTCTTATGCCGGATGTGACGCCGTCATCGCGGGCAAGCCCGCTCCCACACAGTTATGCGGCGATATTGCGGACGAGTAACAGAAGCAGAAAATGTAGCGGATACAAGGCATACGCCCAACGGCGCATCGGCGGTGGCTTGAGATGTTTGGTATGTCGCAACAAGACCAGACCCAGCAATGGCGCAATCAGGCAGACACCAAGAGCGACCACCGCCACCGGGTTACCCAGACGGATGGCGGCAATCAACACCTGCCACTGATTCGCCGCCAGGCAGACCAGCCCCGGCAACACCGCCCAGTACCAGGGCCGACGAATCACCAGCAATGTCGCCAATGGCAGCAGCACCCCAAAAACGCCAAACATCAGTCGCTCACTGAACAGCGTCGCCAGCAGCAGCGCGACCAGCCCCAAGCCACGCGCCTGCAGGTCCTGGTACAGCCAACCACGGGCCACCAGCAGTCCCAGCGCCAGCGTAGGCAATACGTTGAGGACATCAGGCTCGGGGATGAACAGGCGGTAGGGAATTTCACTGACCAGGCTAAACAGCAGCAACCAGCCCAGGTAACGCCACTGACCGCCGGTCGGCGCTGTCGGTGTACGTGCCAGGTTGACCGCCATCGCCAGGCAGAACCAGGGAAACGCCAGGCGCCCCGGCACATAGAGCACATCGAGCGGCCAGCCGACATAGCGCAGGTGATCGAGGACCATGCTCAACAGTGCCAACCATTTGAGCAGATCGAGTGCACCGTCACGTTGCGTCACGTGCATAATTGCCCCTCGACTGTGTAGTTTTCTGACAGACACATCGCGTGTGCTCTCCGGACGATCTTCGGTAAAGTGCGCACCATCATTGACCACGAGCCGCTTCACCATAAGCGCCTCGACCACGGAAGCCGGCCATGACCGATAAGAGCCAACAATTCGCCAGCGACAACTATTCCGGCATCTGCCCTGAAGCCTGGGCGGCCATGGAACAGGCCAATCAGGGCCACCAGCGCGCCTATGGCGACGATGAGTGGACCGCCCGCGCCTCGGACTATTTCCGCAAACTGTTCGAAACCGACTGCGAAGTGTTCTTCGCCTTCAATGGCACCGCCGCCAACTCCCTGGCCTTGTCGTCGTTGTGCCAGAGTTACCATAGCGTGATCTGCTCGGAAACCGCACACGTCGAAACCGACGAATGTGGCGCCCCGGAGTTCTTCTCCAATGGCTCCAAGTTGCTCACGGCGCGCACCGAAAACGGCAAGCTGACGCCGGAGTCAATCCGCGAGATCGCCCTCAAGCGCCAGGACATTCACTACCCCAAGCCACGGGTGGTGACCCTGACCCAGGCCACTGAAGTCGGCAGCGTCTACACCCCGCAAGAAATCCGCGCCATCAGTGCCACCTGCAAAGAGCTGGGCCTGAACCTGCACATGGACGGCGCGCGCTTCTCCAACGCCTGCGCGTTCCTCGATTGCTCGCCGGCCGACCTGACCTGGAAAGCCGGGGTCGACGTGTTGTGTTTTGGCGGCACCAAAAACGGCATGGCGGTGGGCGAGGCGATTCTGTTCTTCAACCAGAAACTGGCCGAAGACTTCGACTACCGCTGCAAACAGGCAGGGCAACTGGCATCGAAAATGCGCTTCCTCTCAGCGCCCTGGGTCGGCCTGCTGGAACACGACGCCTGGCTCAAGCACGCCCGCCACGCCAACTACTGCGCACAGCTGCTGGCAGAATTGGTCAGCGACATTCCCGGCGTCGAACTGATGTTCCCGGTACAGGCCAACGGCGTGTTCCTGCAACTCTCGGAACCGGCCATCGCTGCACTGACTGCCAAGGGCTGGCGCTTCTACACCTTCATCGGTAAAGGCGGCGCACGCTTCATGTGCTCCTGGGACACCGAGGAAGAGCGGGTGCGGGAATTGGCTGCGGACATTCGCGAAGTGATGTCCCGCTAAAGCGTTGGTTTACACCGCTCCCCCGTGGGAGCGGGCTTGCTCCGGGCGACGTTCCGACGATCAGGCCAGCACATTCAACGTTGATGTCACTGACAGTCCGCTATCGCGAGCAAGCTCGCTCCCACAAAAGCCAACATCATCCCCTCCTATTGCTTGCTCCTCGTCTACATTGTCTGTCGAGCCCTTACGCTCACATAACAATAAGCAGGAGCACGCGCATGTCACTTCAAGGCAAAACCCTCTTCATCACCGGCGCCAGCCGTGGCATCGGCCGTGAAATTGCGCTGCGTGCCGCCAGGGATGGGGCCAATATCGTCATTGCCGCGAAAAGCGCGGAACCCCACGCCAAGCTGCCCGGGACCATTTTCAGCGTGGCTGAGGAAGTCGAGGCCGCCGGCGGCAAGGCACTGGCGCTGCAGGTGGATGTGCGCGATGAAGTGGCGGTGCATGCGGCACTGGCCCAGGCCAACGAGCATTTCGGTGCCATCGACGCGCTGGTCAACAATGCCGGGGCGATTAAGCTGACAGGCGTGCAGCACCTCGAACTCAAGCGTTTCGACTTGATGCACCAGATCAACACCCGCGCCGTGCTGCTATGCAGCCAGGCCGCCCTGCCCTATCTGAAAAAGTCCAGCGGGCACATCCTCAACCTCTCACCGCCGCTGAACCTCGCCAGCAAATGGTTCGCCCAGTACAGCCCCTACACCGTGACCAAGTACGGCATGAGCATGCTGACGTTGGGCATGAGTGAGGAATTCAGGAATTACGGGATCAGCGTCAACTCGCTATGGCCACAGACGATGATTGCCACCGCCGCGATCGAGTTTCAGTTGGGGTCGAGGGAGTCGTTCAAACATGCACGCACGCCTGCGATCATGGCGGATGCGGCGCATGTGATTCTGAGCAGCGCAAACCGCAGTTTGACCGCGCGCTTGCTGATTGATGAGGAAATACTGCGGGAAAGCGGTGTGACGGAGTTCGAGCACTACCGCTTCGCGCCTGACAGCAGCGACAAGCTGATGACGGACCTGTTTGTCGACTAAACACCCTCCCCTGTAGGAGCGAGCCGGCTCGCGATGGACGTCAACGATAATGTTGGCAGCCTGACACGCCGCGGTGTTCTCAGGTTCATCGCGAGCAGGCTCGCTCCTACAGGGGATCGGTGTTGATCAGAACTCGATGCGCACGTCCCCTTTCGGCACGCTGCAGCACGACAGGATGAACCCTTCGGCTTCGTCTTCCTCGGTGATCCCGCCGTTGTGATCCATCTCCACCTCGCCCCCCAGCTTCATCACCTTGCAGGTCCCGCAGATGCCCATGCCGCAAGCCTTGGGAATCAGCAGGCCAAGCTTGGCCGCCGCCGCGTGCACGGTTTCTCCCGGGGCCACGCGGATGCTTTTGCCGGACGCGGTGAACTCCACCTGATGCAGGTCGGCGATGTCGATTTCCGGAGCGTCGGCCGCTTGTTCGGCTTGCTCCACGGCATCGGCACGAGCTTCCGGCGGCGTGGCGCCGAAGGATTCCTCGTGATAGCGCGTCATGTCGAAGCCGGCAGCCTCCAGCAGGCGCTTGACCGCATTCATGTACGGCGTCGGACCGCAGCAGAATACTTCACGCTCGAGGAAGTCCGGCGCCATCAATTCGAGCATTTTATGGTTCAGGTAACCGCGATAGCCGGCCCAGGGCTCACCCAGGCCGTGTTTTTCGCAAATCAGGTGCAGGCTGAAGTTATCGATCCGCGACGCCATGTGCTCCAGCTCGCGGTGATAAATGATGTCCTTGGGCGAACGGGCGCTATGGATAAACACCATGTCGACATTGCCATTGGTGTCGTAGAACCAGCGCGCCATCGACATCACAGGGGTAATGCCGACACCACCGCTGAGGTAGAGCACCTTCGGCGCGGTGAAGTCCATGGCGTTGAACAACCCGACCGGCCCGTGCACCGCCAGTTCCTGACCTTCGTGCAGGGTGTCGTGCAGCCAGTTGGAGACCTTGCCGCCCGGCACCCGCTTGATGGTCACCGAGAAGCTGTAGGGCACCGACGGCGAGCTGGAGATGGTGTACGAACGCATGATCGGCTGGCCGTCGATTTCCAGCTCCAGGGTGACAAATTGCCCCGGTTTGAAGAAGAACATGATCGGCTGGTCGGCCATGAAGCAAAAGGTGCGCACGTCCCAGGTTTCCTGGATGACTTTGACGCAACGGACAATGTGTCGACCATTGGCCCAGGTCTGGGTGGTTACCGGGTTCAGGAAGCTGTTGGACATGCTGATCTCCACGGCCGACTGTCGGCCTCATGTTGGCGATTCTGCGTATAGCGCCGACCGGCCATTTACCTATCTGCGACATTCACATGCTTATCGCGACCAGCCCCTTGCTACCGGGGGTTGAGCGTCGGGAACAGAGTGGGCCATGTCGCTCGTGGATAAGGTTCTGGGCGGCGGCAGCCCCACACTCGCCTCAACAGATAAACACTGTTTGTGTCTTGCGTAGCAACCGTATCAGCCACTATTCGCCGGCCACACAGAATGGCCATGAGGACTCAATCGATGGACGTCACCGCAAAAATCAGCCTGGGCGATCCTCTGGAACCCGCACGCAAGGCCACCGCCCAGATGCTGCAGGAACGTGAGCGCACGTTCTCGCTGCCGCAGCCGTTCTACTCCGATGAGCGGCTGTTCGATATCGACATGCAGGAAATCTTTCAGAAAGAATGGTTGATCGCTGGCATGACCTGCGAAATCCCGACCAAGGGCAACTACCTGACCCTGCAGATCGGCAAGAACCCGATCATCGTGATTCGCGGTGCCGAGGGGGTGGTGCATGCCTTCCACAACGTCTGCCGCCACCGTGGCTCGCGCTTGTGCACCAGCGATAAAGGCAAGGTCGCCAAGCTGGTCTGCCACTACCACCAGTGGACCTACGAGCTCGACGGGCGCCTGCTGTTTGCCGGCACCGAGATGGGTGACGACTTCGACATGAAGCAGTACGGCCTCAAGCCGGTGAACGTGAAGACAGCAGGCGGCTACATCTTCATCAGCCTGGCGGAAAATCCGCCAGCCATCGATGACTTCCTGTCGACGCTGAATCACTACATGGAACCGTACGACATGGAAAACACCAAGGTGGCGATCCAGACCACCTTGTTCGAAAAAGCCAACTGGAAGCTGGTGCTGGAGAACAACCGCGAGTGTTACCACTGCAACGCCTCGCACCCTGAATTGCTGAAAACCCTGCTCGAATGGGACGACGTCACCGACCCCCGTGCCGACCAGGCGTTCAAGGACCACGTGGCCGCTTCTGCCGCCGCCTGGGACGCCGAGAAGATTCCGTATGCCCACGCCAGCTTCGGCCTGCGTAACCGCATCGTGCGCATGCCGCTGCTCAAGGGCACCGTGTCGATGACCCTGGACGGCAAGCAAGGCTGCAAAAAACTCATGGGCCGCATCCAGAACCCGGACCTGGGCTCGATGCGCATCCTGCACTTGCCGCACTCCTGGAACCACTGCATGGGCGACCACATCATCGTGTTCACCGTGTGGCCGATCAGCGCCCAGGAAACCATGGTCACCACCAAGTGGCTGGTGCACAAGGACGCCGTCGAAGGCGTCGACTACGACGTCGACCGCATGCGCCAGGTGTGGGACGCCACCAACGACCAGGACCGGCGCCTGGCCGAAGAGAACCAGCGCGGCATCAACTCCACCGCGTACCAGCCTGGGCCGTACTCCAAGACCTATGAGTTTGGTGTGGTGAATTTTGTGGATTGGTACAGCGAGCGGTTGCTGAGCAACCTGGGGGCCGAGCCTGCGCCGTACCTCAAAGGGGTTCCAGTTCAAGGCTAAAAGCATCGCGGGCAAGCCCGCTCCCACAGGATTTGCGTTTGAACACATTATTTGTGAACAACAGAGATCACTGTGGGAGCGGGCTTGCCCGCGATGAGGCCCTCCCTTTCACTAGTTTCTTCCGCTACGCCACCCTCATCCTTAGAACTGTACGAAATATGATCTATTGCGTTCAGAGCTATGCTGCGCGCGCCTCCCAGCCTTCAGTGAACAAGTTACCCACAGCTCCACCCACAGCAAATGGGGACAACTGTGGAAATGCTGAGGGACTTCTCCACAGAAACTGAAGAAAATCCGTGACTTATCCAAATGAGTGGTTTTCGTCGGTGATTGGTTGTTTTTTGATCGAAAGCCTAAAAGCCACGGCCTGCATGGCTCTTAGCGGACCGCAAACACCTTATCCACAGAAGCGCCAACAGAGTTTGGGGGCAACTTGTGCGTCGTCTTCATTCCTTGTGGAAAACCCCGCCCAAGCTGCATATTTCGCGGGTTTGAGTAGCTTTCGAAGGGTAAAGAACGGCATTTGGCTATTTATTGATCAAATCCTTGAAAGCATTGATCTGTATGGCTTACAGCCGACAGCAAACATCTTATCCACAGAAACGCCAACAGAGATTGGGGGCAAGTCTTGAACAAGGGATCGCCTCGCCCAATGAAAAAAGCTCGAAAAAACAACCACTAGCACTGGTTGTTTTTCGTACAAAGGCTTGCAGGGCTTGCTGTGCAGGGGGTGTAGCGATGGGTAAACATGTTATCCACAGAAGCGCTAACAGGGATTGTGGGTAATTACTTAGCAGACTCTGATCAGATGGAATTAGTGGTCATCTATGTGGGATTTTGCCCTTGAGTTCTTACGGCACTAGCGATCACCGTAACGCTCTCCAAAGGAACGTCTGCGGCCCTATGGGAAACCTGACCTAAGGGTTGCCCACGAATCAAGTTGTACCCAGTGACCTCCTTAGCTGTTTCTATCGCTATACGCGAAAGGGGTTGACCCGTTTGGCGGGCAGTATTCAGGGTTTTTTGAAGCATATCGCGGTTCAGGGCGAGCGCACCGCCACCCGTCAGAGTCTGGCTGACACCATTGCCCACAACTGAAACGCCTTGCATTAACCTGGGTACCGCTTGGGTTATCGCAGCAGGAACTCCCAACGGGCGGACTACAACAGCTGAAACTCCGCCGTAAAAGCCCGCGACGTTACCCAGTCGTGCCCCCAAAGATTGTGGTAACCGGTGTACAACTGCATGTGCCACCCGATTAACCGCTGCTCCTGCAAAAATCCCACCTAACAAAGTCCCTATACCTTGTACCAAAGTAGACACCCACCACGCTCCAGAGGGGTCGACCCGAGTCACGGGTGAGCCACCGCAGTACGCATAGGCATTGACGCCCCCCGCACCAAACGGACTCAACCGATCCGGGCTATGAAAGCGCATCAACACCGGGTTATAGACCCGATGACCATTGCCCAGGTGATGCCAACCAGTGGGATGTTCACCAAGTTGCCCATTGAAACCCAGGCCCGTGCTCGTCGGGCGCAGGCTACTGGGCGAGCCATAGGCGGTGTAAGCGCGAAGGTTCGGACCGCTGCGGTCCAGTTCGGCGAGGATCGATTGTTGCAGATCGGTCGCCAGCAACAGGGTGCGCGTGGTTGCTGGCGGATGGGCAGGACAGGGGGCGTTTCCGGCGGTGGGCATCAGGTGGCCTCGCATCGATCCAGACGCCCCACAGTGCTGCTGCGGGGGGGGCTTACTCCATGCTCATCAACCTAACAAAAGCGCGTGCAATGCAACACTAGCAGTTCTGCTAGGGCGCCCTCAGGACTAGCGAACAACGCCCTCTTCAATCAGCAGCTTGAGGATCGCCTCGGCGCCTTCCTGGGCAGACACGCCCTTGAGCACCTGGCCACCGCCGCCACTGGCCTTGGCCGTGGCCGCCTTCATCCGGTCGGCACCGCTTTTGGCCTTGATCACTTTCAGGCGTTTAGGCCGTGACTTGGCCGCTTGCAGCGTGGCGACGGCGAGCAGTTCGTCGTCGAGCACTTCAACGTCTTCAGGCTGCAATACTCCACGTCGAGCCGGGCCGAACGCACTTTGCCGAGGCTTGGGCGCGGCGTTATCCACCGTTGCCAGAAACGGCAAGCGGACTTTCAAGCGCCGCCGCTGACCGCGGGGCAACGCTTGCAGCACCAGGGCTGAACCACCGTCGATGGACTCGACCTGCGCCAGCCCCACCACCAGCGGCCAGCCGAGGCTTTCGGCCAGCAGGAACGGCAACATGCCCGAGCCTTCACCGGTTTCCGCCTGGCTGCCGGTCAGCACCACCTGGGCACCTGCGCCGCGCAAATAGTCGGTCAAGGCCGGTAACGCATCGGCGCCCGCCGGGTGTTCCAGCACATGCAACTGTTCCAGGCCCATGCCCAGATAGGCGCGCAACGCAGGCTCGGCGACGTCGCCGGCATGTAGCACTTGCAGGCCGTCCCCCGCCAGTTGCAGACCGAGTTCGACCGCCCGCGCATCCTGCTCCGCGCGACGTGGCCGACCGGAAGTCGGGTGGGCGCCAATCGACACCAGGCTGATGATTTTCGTGCTCATGACCCTTTCCTTCCCTTAAGCCGCATCGCGCTTGGCACCGTTGCGGTAAGCCTCTACCGCCGCGATCAAGGCGTGAAGAATCTCGGCGCTCTCACCGATCACCGACAGGTCGGCCCGCTTGATCATGTCGCATCCGGGGTCCAGGTTGATCGCCACCACCTTGTCGCAGGCACCGATGCCTTGCAGGTGCTGGATCGCCCCGGAAATCCCCACCGCCACGTAGACCCGCGCGGTGACCCAGGTGCCGGACGCCCCGACTTGACGGTCGCGGGCCATGAAGCCGTCGTCCACCGCCACCCGCGAGGCGCCTTCGGTGGCACCCAGCGCAGCGGCGGTCTGGTGGAACAACGGCCAATCCTTGACCCCGTTGCCGCCCGAGAAAATGAACTCGGCTTCGGCCATTGGAATCGCTGCCGGGTCCACTGCCACCGCCCCCAGATCTTCAATACGCGAAAGACTGCGAGCCACGGTTGTGGATAACTCCACCGGCAAGGCTTCGTGGCGGGTTTCGCTGACCGGTTCTGCACATTCGACGGCGCCCAGAATCAAGCGTGCGAGCGGTCGTGCCAGGTCTTGCAACCCGGCACCGGCGCGGCCGATGCATTGCTGATCCTTGACCTGCCAGACCCGTGTGGCCGGGCGTTCGCCCAGGGCGGCGGCAAAGCGTCGACCCAGTTCACCGCCACCGGTACGACTGTCCGGCAGCAACCAGTGACGTGGGCTGAATTGGTTATCCACAGCCCGCAGGCCCTGGACCCGTTGTTCCGGTGCATAACCGTTGAACTCGTCCCCCTCGAGTACCAGCAGGCGATCGACGCCAGCCGTAGCGAAGGCGCTCTCTTTGTGTTCGCCGAAGACCACGGCCAGGACGGCACCGTCGTTGCCGGCCAATTGATGAGCCAGGCCCAGCAAGTCGCGGTCATGGCTGCTCAAGCGGCCGCCGACCATGTCGGGCACCACGCTGATGTAGAACGCAGGGACCACTACCTGATGCAGCGGCAATTGCACTTCCACGGCGGCAGTACGCTTGGTCGCGCCGCCCTGCTGGGCGCCGCTACGGTCAATGCGCTTGATCCCGTTGGGGCCGATGAAGCCGATGCCATGGGGGTTCTTGCGGATGACGCCGTTAGGCCCCATCCAGCTGTGTTGCGCCGGCTGCATGGCCGCGTGCAGCGGGTGCAGGCGGTTGCGGGCGATCCATTCGGCACGGGGGTCGCGGCGGATTATGTCGCTCATCAGTGCACCTGCGCAGGTTTACGTTGAGCCGGCGTGATCGGCTTGCTCGGCGCTTGGTCTTCAAGCAACGCATCGGCCACCAGTTCGGCAATATCCTTGATCAAAGGTCGCGGCTCGACCACCCCTTCCAGCATCGCCGTGCACTGCGGGCAGCCCACGGCCACCAGTTCGGCGCCTGTTTCGCGGATGTCTTCCATGCGCATGTCGGGAATCCGCTGCTTGCCCGGAATGTCAGTGATCGGCGCGCCGCCGCCGCCGCCACAGCAGCGCGAGCGGAAGCCGGAGCGTTGCATCTCTTTGACTTCGATACCGAGGGCGCGCAGCACTTCACGCGGCGCCTCGTATTCGCCGTTGTAGCGACCGAGGTAGCACGGGTCGTGATAGGTCACGCTGTCGCCCTTGTGCTGGCCGAGATTCAGCGCGCCGGCGCCGATGATTTGCGCCATGTAGGTACTGTGGTGCTGCACCAGGTAGTTGCCATCGAACGCGCCGTATTCGTTTTTCAGCACGTGGAAGCTGTGCGGATCGCAAGTGACGATGCGGTTGAAGCTGTACTTGGCCAGGGTCTGGATGTTGCGTTTGGCCAACAACTGGAAGGTCGCTTCATCGCCCAGGCGTCGAGCCACGTCACCACTGTCGCGCTCTTCAAGGCCGAGCACGGCAAAGTCGATTTTCGCCGCTTTCAGCACTTTGACGAACGCGCGCAGGGTGCGTTGGTTGCGCATGTCAAACGCCCCGTCGCCGACCCAGAACAGCACGTCAGTGGATTTCTTTTCGCTGAGCAGATTGAGGTTCAAGTCCGCCGCCCAGTTCATCCGCCCACCCGGGGCGAAGCCGCCCGGGTTGTCGGTGGCGATCAAGTTCTCCAGGACCTCGGCGCCCTTGTTCGGGGTCGCACCTTTTTCCAGGGTCAGATGGCGGCGCATGTCGACGATCGCATCGACGTGCTCGATCATCATCGGGCACTCCTCGACACAGGCGCGACAGGTGGTGCACGACCATAGGGTTTCGGCGTCAACCAGGCCGTTGACGATCGGCTGATGCGGATTACCCGCGTGTTGGCCAATCGGTTTGCCTGGATACGGGCTACCGGCGAACTTGGCATCGGTGCCTCCGGCCAGGCCGACCACCATGTCCTGAATCAGCTTTTTCGGATTCAACGGCTGGCCGGCGGCGAAGGCCGGGCACGCGGCTTCGCACTTGCCGCACTGCACACAGGCGTCGAAGCCGAGCAATTGATTCCAGGTGAAATCCTTGGGTTTTTCCACGCCCAGCGGCGCCGACAGATCGTTCAAATCCAGCGGTTTCAAACCGGTGGAACGGCCGCCACCAAAGCGTTCGGCGCGGCGGTGCCAGGCCAGGTGCAAAGCACCGGCGAAGGCGTGTTTCATCGGCCCGCCCCAGGTCATGCCGAAGAACAGCTCAGACACGCCCCACAGCACGCCGATACCGAGGATGACCGCCAACAGCCAGCCACCGAAGTGTTCCGGCAGGATACCGGCCACCGGCAGGGTCACCAGGAAGAACGACGCCGAGAACGCCAGCAGGCTTTTCGGCAAACGCATCCACGGGCCTTTGGACAGCCGGGCCGGCGGGTTGCGCCGACGTAGATAAACGAAGATCGCACCGACGAACATCACTGCCGTCATCAACAGCAGCGCGTACCCCAGGAAGCGGTTATGCAGGCCAAATCCGTGGACCAGGATCGCCAGCACCGCGGACGCCACTGCGCCGCCGGCCGTGGCGACGTGGGTGTTGGCGATGTATTTGTCACGCGCCACCACGTGGTGCAGGTCGACCATGTAGCGCTTGGGCATGGCCAGCAGGCCGCCGATCAGGTCGACTTTCGAAGCTCGGCCGCGACGCCACATAGCCACCCGCCGCAACGCGCCCAGAACCGCCAGGCCCAGGGCAGCGAACAGCAGGATGGGAAGAATTGTGTTCAACATGGGTGTTGCTCCCAAAGACCTCAGGGTCTTAACGATCTGGATACCTGACCCGACTCCTGTGGGAGCGGGCTTGCCCGCGATAGCGATAGGTCAGTCAACATTGGTGTTGAATGTGCTGCCGTCATCGCGGGCAAGCCCGCTCCCACATTGGTTTGGTGTCGTATCAGAAATCCTTGCACAGCCGCAGGGCGTCATAGATCGCAGCATGCGTGTTGCGCTGGGCCACGCAGTCGCCAATGCGGAACAGCAGGTAGCCGTCGCCTGGTTGGCTCAACGAAGGCTGGGGCTTGATCGCGAACAGGGCTTCAACGTCCATCTGGCCCTTGTTGCGCGAACCTTCCTTCAGCGCGTAATAGATTTCTTCATCCGGGCGCACGCCGTTTTCCACCACCACCTGGTCGACCACCCGCTCCTCCTTGGCGCCGGTGTATTCGTTCTCCAGCACGGCAATCAGCTTGTCGCCTTCGCGGTAGACCTTTTCCAGCATCATGTCGCCGGTCATGATCACTTCCTTGGGGTACATGCTGCGGTAGTAAGTCGGGAACGACGTACCGCCGACGGCCACGCCGGGCTTGATGTCGTCGGTGACGATCTCGACCTGGCAACCTTTGTCGGCCAGGAAGTCGGCCACCGACATCCCGGTGAACTCACAGATGGTGTCGTAGACCAGCACGTTCTTGCCGGGCGCCACCTTGCCGTCGAGTACGTCCCAGCTGCTGACCACCAGGCCTTCTGCAGCGCCCCAGTGTTCGTTCTGCTCCAGGAACGGATGCCCGCCCACTGCCAGCACCACCACGTCCGGACGCAGGTCGAGAATGGTCGCGGCATCGGCAGCCACGCCCAGGCGCAGGTCGACTTTCAGGCGTGCCAGTTCCAGCTGGAACCAGCGGGTGATACCGGCGATCTGGTCCCGTTGCGGGGCTTTGGAGGCAGTGGTGATCTGCCCGCCGATGAATTCCTTCTTCTCGAACAGGGTCACGTCATGACCACGTTCCGCCGCTACGCGCGCAGCTTCCATCCCGGCTGGGCCGGCACCGACCACCACCACCTTGCGTTTCACGCCGGTGGATTTTTCGATGATGTGCGGCACGCCCATGTACTCGCGGGACGTCGCGGCGTTCTGGATGCACAACACGTCCAGGCCCTGGTACTGCCGGTCGATACAGTAGTTGGCGCCGACGCATTGCTTGATCTGGTCGATCTGGCCCATCTTGATCTTGGCGATCAGGTGCGGGTCGGCGATATGGGCGCGGGTCATGCCGACCATGTCGACGTAGCCGCCTTCCAGAATCCGCGTGGCCTGGTTCGGGTCCTTGATGTTCTGTGCGTGCAGCACCGGAACCTTGACCACTTCCTTGATCCCGGCTGCCAGGTGCAGGAACGGCTCCGGTGGATAACTCATGTTCGGAATGACGTTGGCCAGGGTGTTGTGGGTGTCGCACCCCGAGCCGACCACTCCGATGAAGTCGAGCATGCCGGTGTCGTCGTAGTACTTGGCGATCTGCTTCATGTCTTCGTGGGACAGACCGTCCGGATGGAACTCGTCGCCGCACAGGCGGATGCCGACACAGAAGTCGTCACCGACCTCGGCACGCACCGCCTTGAGCACTTCCAGGCCAAACTTCATGCGGCCTTCGAAGGTGCCGCCCCACTCGTCAGTACGCTTGTTGACCCGCGGGCTCCAGAACTGGTCGATCATGTGCTGGTGCACGGCCGACAGTTCGACGCCGTCCAGGCCACCGGCCTTGGCCCGACGCGCGGCCTGGGCATAGTTGCCGATGACCCGCCAGATTTCTTCCGGCTCGATGGTCTTGCAGGTGGCGCGGTGCACCGGTTCACGGATGCCCGATGGCGACATCAGGGTCGGCCAGTTAAAACCGTCCCAACGCGAGCGGCGGCCCATGTGGGTAATCTGGATCATGATCTTGGCGCCATGCTTGTGCATGGCGTCGGCCAGGTTCTGGAAGTGCGGAATGATGCGGTCGGTGGACAGGTTGACCGAGCTCCACCATTCCTGCGGGCTGTCGATGGCCACCACCGAGGAACCGCCGCAAATCGCCAGGCCGATCCCGCCCTTGGCTTTCTCTTCGTAATACTTGACGTACCGATCGGTGGTCATGCCGCCGTCAGTGGCATACACCTCGGCGTGTGCGGTACTGAGCACACGGTTGCGGATGGTCAGTTTGCCGATCTGGATCGGCTGGAACATTGCTTCGAAAGCCATGGCAGGATCCTCGACTTACAACGGCTTGACGGTGAACAAGCCGTCGTCGTGGCCTTCTTCCGAGCCACCGTATACCTGTTCGGCGACGGTGCGGATCTTGCTGCCGCGCGCCTGCAGGATCTGGTCCATGGCGCCGGCGAACCAGCCGGTGAACATGTAGTCGACCTTGCGTCCAACCTTGCCGTACACATAGACAAACGCCGAATGTTCGAGCTTGACGCTGGCGGTGCCTTTGTCGAGGTCGATGTCCTGGATCTTGAACAGGCCCCAGCCGCGCTGCGACAGGCGCTTCATGTAGTGCTCGAACACCGCGACGCCTTCCAGGCCGTGGCACTCAGCTTCCTTCTCGCACCAGTGCCAGGCGGACTTGTAGCCGGCCTTGTAGAGGATCTCGGCATAGGCATCGGCGCCCAGCACTTCCTCGATGCCCATGTGGTTGTTGACGAAGAAGTGACGCGGTACATACAGCATCGGCAGGGCGTCGGAAGTCCAGACACCGGTCTCGCTGTCGACTTCGATTGGCAATTGCGGGGCGATCTTGGCCATGGAAACTAAACTCCAGAAAATTCGTGGTCAGTGCTTAGCAAAGCTTTTGCTTTGCTCTTATAAACAAGCTGTGTGAATGACTTTGGAGCCGTAGCGAGCACGTCGAGAGCAAGGAAGGACCGGAGCGACAAGCGAGACAGTACGGGACGTACGGCGAGCTTGGCGCGAGGACCTGACGCAGCTATCGGCGAGCGGAGTAGGCTCCAGAGTTATTCACTCGCCCCAGACGTCTTTGAGAACGTTGACCCAGTTCTCGCCCATGATCTTGCGCACCACGCGCTCAGGATGGCCGCGCTTGAGCAGGGTTTCGGTAAGGTTCGGGAACTCGCCCACGGTGCGGATACCCAGCGGATTGATGATCTTGCCGAAGCTGGTCAGGCGGCGGGCGTAGCCCTTGTCGTGGGTCAGGTATTCGAAGAAATCCTGGCCATGGCCCTGGGTGAAGTCGGTACCGATACCGATGGCGTCTTCGCCGACGATATTCATGGTGTATTCGATGGCTTCGGCGTAGTCCTCGATGGTCGAATCGATGCCCTTGGCCAGGAACGGCGCGAACATGGTCACGCCGACAAAACCGCCGTGGTCGGCAATGAACTTGAGCTCTTCATCGGACTTGTTGCGCGGATGCTCCTTGAGGCCCGACGGCAGGCAGTGGGAGTAGCAGACCGGCTTTTTCGATTCGAGGATGACTTCTTCCGAGGTCTTGGAGCCAACGTGGGAGAGGTCGCACATCACGCCGACGCGGTTCATCTCGGCGACGATTTCCCGGCCGAAACCCGACAGGCCGCCGTCACGCTCGTAGCAGCCGGTGCCGACCAGATTCTGGGTGTTGTAGCACATCTGCACGATGCCAACGCCAAGCTGCTTGAACACCTCGACATAGCCGATCTGGTCTTCGAAGGCATGGGCATTCTGGAAGCCGAAGAGGATCCCGGTCTTGCCCAGCTCCTTGGCCTTGCGGATGTCGGCGGTGGTGCGCACCGGCATCACCAGGTCAGCGTTCTCGCGGATCAGTTTCTGGCTGGCGGCGATGTTGTTGATGGTCGCCTGGAACCCTTCCCACACCGACACGGTGCAGTTGGCCGCAGTCAGGCCACCCTTGCGCATGTCTTCAAACAGCTCACGGTTCCACTTGGCAATGATCAGCCCGTCGATAACGATGCTGTCGGCGTGCAGTTCGGCTGGGCTCATCAGGCTGTCCCCTTATTGGTGATTCATGCGCCGAATCGTCTGCCGGCGCTTTGGGTCAGCATATGCCTCGGTGCCTGGGCAGCCGGGTGCAAAAACGACAGGGGGTTTGCCGAAAGCGTCAATCCACGACAAAGGGTTACATAGCCGTCGGTTTGCCCGTCTGTTCTTTACCCCGCGCTTGGGCCAGAATCCGCCGCATCACTGGATGCTTCACGGAATTGGGACGACAGCTCAATGAAATCGATCTTCTTCGCATTGGCACTGATCGCGACCGGGGTACAGGCAGCTGAAGACGCTGACAACAACCCTTGCGATGCGGTCGAAAACGACGTCCAGACCCTGGAATGCTCGGCGTACAACAAGACCACCGCCGAACAACTGCTCAAGGACAACTACCAGGGTTTGCTGGAGCGGTTCAGGGCCGAATACGCGAACAACAAGAGCCAACTGGCAGACATCACCAGCAAACTGCAGGTCGCCGAACAGCTCTGGGTCAAATCCAGGGACGCCGATTGCACAATCGCGCCATTCCCTGCCGCCGTGGGCAGCAAGGCCTACCTCATCGACCAGAACGACTGCCTGGCGAACAAGAGTGACGAGCGCTCGGAGTTCCTCGAATCACTGGCGCAGTGACTAAGCCACACCCCTCAACGACTATTGAAAAAGGCGACCTTCATGAAACTCTGCGGCATCGAAATCAAAGGCAGCGAAGCGATCATCGCCCTCGCCTCCCTCGACGGCCAGGCGCTCAGCCACGTCGCCCTTGCCACCAAGAAAATCGCCCTGGACGATGACGACGACGCCGCCAACGTCAAACTGTTCGCCGCACAAGTCGCTTCGTTCGTCCGCGAGAACTCGATCGACCGCATCGCGATCAAGAAGCGCAGCAAGAAAGGCGAATTCGCCGGCGGCCCGACCACCTTCAAGATCGAAGGCATATTCCAGCTGCTCGACAGCTGCGAAGTGACCCTGCTGTCACCCCAGACCATCAATGCGCAATCCAAGAAACACGACTTCGCCCTGCCGGCCACCCTCAACAAATATCAGCATGAGGCCTACAAGACGGCATGTTCGGCGTTGTTGAAGAAGTAAAGCCCCGCACTGCCCCCTCGATCATGCCTTGGCGGTACGTCGATCCTCGCGCGGGCACCGCGCAAAGCGTGTCCGATAACTGCGGGTAAAGTACGACGGCGATTCAAAGCCGCAGGCGATGCTCACCTCCAACACGCTCATGTCAGTCTGGCGCAGCAGTTGCCGGGCTTTTTCCAGGCGCAGGCCCAGGTAGAAATTGCTCGGCGTATCGTTGAGATGCAGGCGGAACAGGCGCTCCAGCTGACGGCGGGTGACTTTGATCGATTCCGCCAGCTCCAGGGTGCTCAGGGGCGGCTCGCTGTGCTGCTCCATTTCGCCAATCACCTGCACCAGCTTCTTGTTGCTGATGCCGTAGCGCGTGGCGATCTGCATGCGCTGGTGGTCCTTGCGCGGGCGAATGCGCCCCAGCACGAACTGCTCGCTGACCTCGATCGCCAGCTCTGGACCGTGGGCCTGGGCGATCAAGTCCAGCATCAAATCGATGGACGCGGTGCCGCCGGCCGAGGTGATGCGGCGACGGTCGATTTCGAACAGTTCCTGGGTCACGCTCAGCTGTGGATAAGTCTCCTTGAACGCCTCGATGGCTTCCCAGTGCAGGGTCACCCGATGGCCGTCCAGCAGACCCGCTTGGGCCAGGACAACACTGCCGGTATCGATCCCGCCGAGGGTGACGCCCTCGTGATCGAGACGGTGCAACCAGTGCTCCAGTGCCGGGTCGACGAACTTCAGCGGTTCGAAGCCGGCGACCACCAATAACGTCGCGCCTCTCTTCAATGGCTCCAGCGCCGCGTCGGCGTTGAGTGACATGCCGTTGCTGGCCAACACCGGCCCACCGTCGACGCTGAGCACGTGCCAGCGATACAACTCGCCGCGAAAACGATTGGCGACCCGCAGCGGCTCGATCGCCGAGATAAATCCAATCGCCGAGAAACCCGGCATCAACAAGAAGTAGAAATCCTGGGACATGGGGCGCACTCGGTTGACGGGTAGCGTGGGGACGTTGATACGCCACTTGCCACAGGCATTCAAGAGCACAGGTCGCTGCAGTGCAAGAGCTGGTCGCCGTGGTGCGCTTTCATCGGCCTTGAGCTGCGTAACTTGGCATCACCGGCGCACAAAGACGACCGGACCCACAATAACGAACTGCCGAGGAACCTGAGATGAAACGACTGATCAGCAGCTGTGTTCTTGCACTCAGTGGTAGCGCATTGCTGAGCGCCAGCGCCATGGCCGCCGACCCCGCTGCATGCCAGAACGTGCGCATGGGCGTGGTCAACTGGACCGACGTGATCGCTACCAGCGCCATGACCCAGGTCCTGCTCGACGGCCTCGGCTACAAGACCAAACAGACCAGCGCCTCGCAACAGATCATCTTCGCCGGCATCCGCGACCAGCGCCTGGATCTGTTCCTCGGCTACTGGAACCCACTGATGACCCAGACCATCACCCCGTTCGTCGAGGCCAAGCAGGTCACAGTCCTGGCTGAGCCCAGCCTCAAGGACGCCCGCGCGACCCTGGCGGTGCCGACTTACCTGGCCGACAAGGGCCTGAAAAGCTTCGCCGACATCGCCAGGTTCGAAAAAGAGCTGGGTGGCAAGATTTATGGCATCGAGCCCGGTTCGGGTGCCAACACCCAGATCAAGGCGATGATTGCCAAGAACCAGTTCGGCCTGGGCAAATTCCAACTGGTCGAGTCCAGCGAGGCCGGCATGCTCGCGGCGGTGGATCGTGCCGTACGGCGCAAGGAAGCCGTGGTGTTCTTCGGCTGGGCGCCGCACCCGATGAACGTCAACGTTCAGATGACTTACCTGACCGGCAGCCAGGACGCCCTGGGTCCGAACGAAGGCTCGGCCACCGTCTGGACCGTGACCGCCCCCAATTACGCCAGCCAGTGCCCGAACGTCAGCCGCTTGCTCAGCAACCTGACGTTCACCGCCGCAGATGAGAGCCGAATGATGCAACCGTTACTCGACCACAAGGACGCGTTCGAGTCGGCCAGACAGTGGCTCAAGGATCACCCGCAAGACCAGCAACGCTGGCTGGAAGGCGTGACCACTTTCGACGGCAAGCCGGCGGCCGAAAACCTGCAACTGACCAGCAAGTAAACCCCGACTCAATCACCGTTTCGCAGCCGAGCGTGGCTGCGAACGGGCTCCCTATGCCCCACAAAACCGGCCTGAAGGAAACTGCCCCATGAACCACGACGTCATCATCACCTGCGCACTGACCGGTGCTGGCGACACGACCGCCAAGAGCCCCCACGTGCCGGTCACTCCGAAACAGATTGCCGCCGCCGCGGTGGAAGCCGCCAAGGCTGGGGCCACGGTGGTCCACTGCCATGTGCGCGACCCGCAGACCGGCAAGTTCAGCCGTGACGTGGCGCTGTACCGCGAGTTGATGGAGCGCATTCGCGAAGCGGATGTCGACATCATCGTCAACCTCACCGCCGGCATGGGTGGCGACCTGGAAATCGGCGCCGGCGAGAACCCCATGGAATTCGGCCCCAATACCGACCTGGTCGGTCCGCTGACCCGCCTGGCTCACGTCGAAGCCCTGCTGCCGGAAATCTGCACCCTGGATTGCGGCACCCTCAACTTCGGTGACGGCGACACCATCTACGTCTCCACGCCGGCGCAACTGCGGGCCGGGGCTAAACGGATCCAGGAGCTGGGGGTCAAGGCCGAGCTGGAAATCTTCGACACCGGCCACCTGTGGTTCGCCAAACAGCTGATCAAGGAAGGCTTGCTTGACGATCCGCTGTTCCAGCTGTGCCTGGGCATTCCGTGGGGTGCGCCGGCCGACACCACCACCATGAAAGCCATGGTCGACAACCTGCCGGCCAATGCCGTGTGGGCCGGCTTTGGCATCGGTCGCATGCAGATGCCGATGGCCGCCCAGGCGGTGCTGCTGGGCGGCAACGTGCGGGTCGGGCTGGAGGACAACATCTGGCTGGACAAAGGCGTGCTAGCGACCAACGGCCAACTGGTCGAGCGCGCCGGCGAAATCCTCAGCCGCCTCGGCGCCCGCGTCCTGACCCCGGCCGAAGGGCGCAAGAAAATGGGCCTGGTCCAGCGCGGCTAAACCCAACCTACTTCTAACACCTGTGGGAGCGGGCTTGCCCGCGAAGAGGCCGGAGCATCCAAAACCTCTTCAGTGGTGATCCATCGCTTTCGCGGGCAAGCCCGCTCCCACAGGGATCGCCGGTAACTTTCAGGAAATCGCCATGAGCTTTATCACCGAAATCAAAACCTTCGCCGCGTTAGGCAGTGGTGTCATCGGCAGCGGCTGGGTGTCCCGCGCCCTCGCCCATGGTCTGGATGTAGTGGCCTGGGACCCAGCGCCCGGGGCCGAGGCGGCGCTGCGCAAGCGTGTCGCCAACGCTTGGGGCGCCCTGGAAAAACAAGGCCTGGCACCCGGTGCCTCACAGGATCGGCTGCGTTTTGTCGACACCATCGAGGCCTGCGTGAAGGACGCCGACTTCATCCAGGAAAGCGCCCCGGAACGCCTTGAACTGAAACTTGAACTGCACAGCAAGATCAGCGCCGCGGCCAAGCCCGATGCACTGATCGGTTCCAGCACCTCGGGCCTGTTGCCCAGCGAGTTCTACGAGGGCTCGACCCACCCGGAACGCTGCGTGGTCGGCCACCCGTTCAACCCGGTGTACCTGTTGCCGCTGGTGGAAGTGGTCGGCGGCAAGCACACCGCGCCCGAGGCGGTACAGGCGGCCATGCAGGTCTATGAGTCCCTGGGCATGCGCCCCTTGCACGTGCGCAAGGAAGTGCCGGGATTCATCGCCGACCGCTTGCTCGAGGCCTTGTGGCGCGAGGCGTTGCACCTGGTCAACGATGGCGTGGCCACCACCGGCGAGATCGACGACGCGATCCGCTTTGGTGCAGGCCTGCGCTGGTCGTTCATGGGTACTTTCCTGACTTATACCCTGGCCGGGGGCGATGCCGGGATGCGCCACTTCATGGCGCAGTTCGGTCCGGCCCTGCAACTGCCGTGGACCTACCTGCCCGCACCGCAGTTGACCGAAAAACTGATAGATGATGTGGTGGACGGCACCCGCGAACAGCTGGGCAACCACAGCATTGCGGCGCTGGAGCGCTATCGTGATGACTGCCTGTTGGCCGTACTGGACGCGGTGAAAAATACCAAGCAAAAGCACGGGATGAGCTTCAGCGACTAATGTATCGGCTGTTCTGGCGCTTTCGCGGGCAAGCCCGCTCCCACAGGTTTTCACTGCCCATGTGGGAGCGGGTCGGGCGGCGTTCCGCTTGCCCGCGAAAGCGCCAGTCCCGTCACCACCCCTATCGGAACCTGAAGCATGCCCACCCTCACCACCTACCAAACCACCATCATCCCTGACTGGGTCGACTACAACGGCCATCTGCGCGATGCCTTTTACCTGCTGATCTTCAGCTATGCCACCGACGCGCTGATGGACCAGTTGGGCATGGACAGCAACAACCGCGAGGCCACCGGTAACTCGCTGTTCACCCTCGAACTGCACCTCAATTACCTGCACGAAGTGAAGCTCGGCAGCGACGTCGAAGTGCGCACGCAGATCATCGGCCACGACCGCAAGCGCCTGCACCTCTATCACAGCTTGCACCGGGTGGGAGAGGCGCAGGAACTGGCGGGTAACGAGCAGATGCTGCTCCACGTCGACCTTGCCGGCCCGCGTTCGGCGCCATTCAGCGAGCAGGTGACGAACAAGCTGCTGGCCATGACCGCGCTGCAATCAGACCTGCCCACTCCCGCCTATATCGGCCGGGTGATCGCCCTGCCGCCAGAAAAATAATCACAATAAAAAGGAGCGCCCATGAACACCGCCGCCCCCATTGCCGACTTTCGCCGTTACCCAATGATCAGCGCGTTGACCGCCGTGCAAACCCTGGCGGATCGCGTTTCAGTGCAGTGGGCTGATGGCCGGACGAGCCCCTTCCACCATCCCTGGCTACGGGATAATTGCCCCTGCGCCGAATGCGTCTACAGCGTGACCCGCGAGCAGGTACTGGAGATCGTCGACGTCCCTGAAAACCTGCTCCCCCGCAGCACCCGGGTGGACAGCGATGGCTGCCTGCACATCGACTGGCAGGACGGCCATGTCAGCCGCTTCGACCCCGGCTGGTTGCGCGCCCACGCCTATGACGATGCTTCCCGCGCCGAGCGCCTCGCCGCAAAACCGCAAAGCCAACTGTGGGACAGCCAGTTGCAGCTGCCGGTGTTCGAGTACCAGGCGCTGATGGAAGACTCCCAGGCCCTGCTGCAATGGCTGCTGGCACTGCGCGATATCGGCCTGAGCCAGGTGCGTGGCCTACCCACCGAGCCGGGCTCACTGACATCGATCGCCAAGCGGATTTCATTCATTCGCGAGAGCAATTTTGGCGTGCTGTTCAACGTGCAATCGCGCGCCGACGCCGACAGCAACGCCTACACCGCCTTCAACCTGCCGCTGCATAGCGACCTGCCGACACGGGAGTTGCAACCGGGGCTGCAATTTCTGCACTGCCTGGTCAACGAAGCGCAGGGGGGCGAGAGTATTTTTGTCGATGGTTTTGCCATCGCCCACGCTTTGCGCCAGGAGGACCCCGAGGCTTTTCGTGCGCTGTGTGAAATCCCGGTGGAGTTTCGCAACAAGGACCGCCACAGCGACTACCGCTGCCAGGCACCGATCATTGCCCTCGATGCATTCGGACAAGTGGCGGAGATCCGCATGGCGAATTTCCTGCGCGGTCCGTTCGATGCTTCGGTCGAACAGATGCCCGACCTCTATCGGGCCTATCGGCGCTTTATCGCCATGACCCGCGAGCCCCGCTTCCGTCTGATCCAGCGCCTGCAGCCCGGCGAACTCTGGTGCTTCGACAACCGCCGGACCCTGCACGCCCGCAACGCCTTCGACCCCACCAGCGGGGCCCGGCACTTCCAGGGTTGTTATGTGGACCGCGATGAATTGTTGTCACGGATTCTGGTGTTGCAGCGCTAGCATTTATCGCGAGCAAGCTCGTTTTGCAGGCCCTTGTGGGGAGCGAGCTTGCTCGCGATGAGGCCAGCCCAAAGACTTCATACCCCCGGATTCACCGGCAAAAAAAGCCCCGATCCAGCCGTGACTGGATCGGGGCCCAAGGTACTGTTGAGGAGCCGATGCGCGAGGGTGACCAAACCTTCGTGTAGCGAGCTGGGATCAGTGTGCCCAGTCCCGGACAGGGTGAGTTAGCCGAAAACGACCTGTTCATAGGTATTGCGGCCATCACGACAATTCGCCCTTGCCCACACCCCAAGCCCCCACCAGAATCGAATCACGACACCGTTCCCTGAAGAAGGATTGCGTCATGATGCACGCCGATTTGATAGACCAGGAAGACCTGCTGGGCCAACTGAAGTCATTGGGGTTTCAAGTACCGAGCGGCTCCACCGCCGAGCAGGCGTGCGAGTGTGCGGTGCGCGGCTTGAACGATGAGCGGGCCAATACCCTGCGGACCATGATCAAGCAGATGTACACCAGCAGCGCAACCATCCTGCCGGCCGTGCGCCAGGCCATCGACAAGCAGCTGTTGCCGGCATTGACGGCGTATCAGCAAAGCCGCAGCGCCTGATAAAACGCCTTCGCGGGCAAGCCCGCTCCCACACTGGATCTGTTTCGTTCACAAATCAATGTGGGAGCGGGCTTGCCCGCGAATAAAGGCGACTCGGTTTAAAGCCTTACGCTAGCAAACGTCGACTCATTACGCGCCTGGCTCAACGCCGACATCGGCCCGGACAACGGCGCCAGCACCAGTGCCTGCGGAATCGGCATCATCGCCACTTGCTGGGAGTTGTTGGAGCCAACACGTTCGTCACGCGGTGGAATGCCGAAGTATTCGCGGTAGCACTTGGAGAAGTGCGGCGTGGAGACAAAACCGCAGACCGAAGCCACCTCGATGATCGACATCGGCGTTTGCTTGAGCAACTGCCGGGCGCGGATCAGGCGCAGCTTGAGGTAATAGCGTGACGGTGAGCAGTGCAGGTATTTCTGGAACAGCCGCTCCAGTTGCCGACGCGACACAGCGACGTAGACCGCCAGTTCATCAAGGTCGATCGGCTCTTCCAGGTTGGCTTCCATCAGCGCGACGATTTCCTGCAGTTTCGGCTGGTTGGTGCCCAACATGTGCTTGAGTGGCACGCGCTGGTGATCCTGTTCGTTACGAATGCGCTCGTAGACAAACATTTCCGAAATCGCCGCCGACAATTCGCGGCCGTGATCGCGGCTGATCAGGTGCAGCATCATGTCCAGCGGCGCGGTGCCGCCAGAGCTGGTGAAGCGGTTGCGGTCGAGGGTGAACAAGCGGGTGCTCATGGCCACGCGCGGGAAGGCTTCCTGCATCGCAGCCAGGCATTCCCAGTGCACGCTGCAATCAAAGCCGTCCAGCAACCCTGCGCAGGCCAGCGCCCAGCTGCCGGTGCACACGGCGCCGAGACGGCGCGATTGACGGGCCTGGCTTTGCAGCCATGACACGTGTTCGCGGGTCACCGTACGCTGGATGCCGATACCGCCACAGACGATGATGGTGTCCAGTGGCGGCGCTTTGTGCATGGAGGCGTCGGGGGTGATCTGCAGGCCATCACTGGCCCAGACCTGGCCGCCGTCGACGGTGAGGGTCGTCCAGCGATACAGCTCGCGACCGGACAACTGGTTGGCCATGCGCAGGGGTTCGACTGCGGAGGCCAGAGAAATCAGCGTGAAATTGTCCAGCAGCAAAAAGCCGATGGATTGAGGCGCACGGTTCTGGGGTTGAGCCCCGGAGTTGAACGACGTCATCGCGGTATCTCCTCACACAAAGCGGGTGATGGCCTCAGGCGGAGGCTCTTGTTATGGCCATCGTTCTCGCGCGGGAGACGGGCTTTGTAATGACAGAGCAATTGCCATGCCTAAAGTTGAATGGCTATTCAATAACTCCTGAAAACGACGTCGCCGTGTGTCTATATATGTCTATAGAGCCCACTGGGCGAGTAAGGATTATCGGGCTGGCAAGTGCCCTGTCCCGCAGGCTGTGAGCAAATCGGTAGCACTTGTGGGAACAGGGCTACAGGCATCGGTGAAGAGTGTCACCGCAGGCACGGCTGACAGACGGTCCGGGCCGGATTGGATCCCTTGGCGGAAGTCGTGGGCTTATCTGAGAGCGACGCGCCAAAAGGTGGCGCGTCGCGGTGTGGGTGTTCATTTAGTGCGCAGTTTTGACTGGTCTGGCGTTGTCGCGAGCAAGCTTGGCTGCTACAGGTTCGTGGGGCCGCGATCAAGGCGACTCGGTATCAGCACTCCACCGCGCTCACCGCCAAGCCACCGCGCGAAGTCTCTTTGTATTTGTCATGCATGTCGGCTCCGGTGTCACGCATGGTGCGGATCACCCGATCCAGGGAAATGAAGTGCTGGCCATCGCCGCGCAAGGCCATCTGCGCCGCGTTGATCGCCTTCACCGCGGCAATTGCGTTGCGCTCGATGCAGGGCACTTGGACCAGGCCGCCGACCGGGTCGCACGTCAGCCCCAGGTTATGTTCCAGGCCGATTTCCGCCGCGTTGCACAATTGTTCCGGCGTGGCCCCGAGAATCTCCGCCAGCCCGGCCGCGGCCATGGCGCAGGCAGAACCGACCTCGCCCTGGCAGCCGACCTCGGCGCCGGAAATCGACGCGTTCTTCTTGCACAGGATGCCCACGGCCGCGGCACCGAGAAAGTAATCGACCACATTGGCGTCGGTCACTGCCTCGCTGAACTTCATGAAGTAATGCAGCACTGCCGGGATGATCCCCGCCGCGCCGTTGGTCGGCGCCGTGACCATGCGCCCACCGGCAGCATTTTCTTCGTTGACCGCCAGGGCAAACAGGTTAACCCACTCCATGGCGCTCAAGGTCGAGCCGATCACATTGGGCTTGCCCAGCTCTTGCAGGCTGCGATGCAACTTGGCGGCGCGCCGGCGCACGTTCAGGCCACCCGGCAGGATGCCTTCGTGCTTGAGGCCCTGCTCGACGCAATCCTGCATGGCGCGCCAGAGCTTCATCAGGCCGCTGCGGATTTCTTCTTCCGAACGCCAGACTTTCTCGTTCGCCATCATCAATTCGGCGACCCGCAGGTTGTGTTTCTGACACAGCGCAAGCAACTCCACCGCGCTGGAAAAGTCGTAGGGCAGCACGGTGCGATCCAGGTCCACCACGCCACTCGACGCCTGGGCCTCATCCACCACAAAACCGCCACCGACCGAATAGTAGGTATCGCGGTGCAGCTCGCCCGCCTCACCTTCGGCCACCAGCGACATGGCGTTGGGATGGAATGGCAGGTTTTCGTCGATCAGGCGCATATCCCGCGACCAGACGAAGGGCACCGGCAAGCGCCCATCGAGCAGCAAGGTCTGGGTTTCACGCAGGATCTCGATACGGATGCCGATTAACGACGGATCGATCGCATCCGGCCATTCCCCCATCAAGCCCATGATCACCGCATTGTCGCTGCCATGGCCGATACCCGTGGCCGACAACGAACCATACAACTGCACCTCAATGCGTCGTACCTGCTCCAGCAGGCACTTTTCCCGCAGCGACTCGACGAACAACGCGGCTGCGCGCATGGGGCCGACGGTGTGTGAGCTGGAGGGGCCGATGCCGATTTTGAACAGGTCGAAAACACTGATAGCCATGACGTACGGGACTCCTCGATGAGCGGATTCCAGGCGTCAAAGCGCCTGGCGACGGAGCTGCTACGCTCAAGCAGCAATCCGTTGACTGGCCGCATCATCAGGCTTTTGCGAGGTCGTTCGACGTCTCACACCGACGTAACCATGCCCACTAACGCCGCTGGCCGCAGACGACACATTACGGCGTATTTTTTGCGGTGCAGAGCGCTGAAAAGGTCCGAATAAAGCTGTAAACGACCTCGCTGACACTGGATGCGACCCTCCCTGTACTGGATACGACGCACCCTGTAGGCGTCAGATTTTCACTGGTACATGATCGGTTACGACTCGATTGCGAGGCACCGGGGCAGAGCAGTCGCCAGGCGCCACCAACCGCAACACTTATAAGTGCGGTGTCCGGTCGGAACACCGCCAAAAAAAACACCAAGGAGTCCACCTATGAAAGGTTCCCCGTCGTTGTTGTTGGCCGCCATGCTGAGTCTGCCGGTGCTGGCTCAAGCCGCAGAACCGGCTCAATGCAGCACCGTAAACTTCTCCGATGTTGGCTGGACCGACATCACCGTGACGACCGCCACCACCAGCGTCATCCTCGACGCCCTGGGCTACAAGACCAAGACCACCATGATCTCCGTGCCCGTGACCTACAAGTCGCTGGCCGACGGCAAGAACATGGACATCTTCCTCGGCAACTGGATGCCGACCATGGAAAACGACATCAAGCCGTACCGCGAGGCCGGCACCGTGGAGACCGTGCGCGCCAACCTGGAAAACGCCAAGTACACCCTCGCGGTGCCAGAGGCACTGTACGAAAAAGGTCTGAAGGATTTCGCCGACATCGCCAAGTTCAAGAAGGAACTGGACGGCAAGATCTACGGGATCGAGCCGGGTAACGACGGCAACCGCATGATCCAGAGCATGATCGACAAGAACGCCTTCGGTCTCAAGGACGCTGGTTTCAAGGTCGTCGAATCCAGCGAAGCCGGCATGCTGTCCCAGGTTGAGCGCGCCTCGCGCCGCAACACCGACGTGGTGTTCCTGGGCTGGGAACCGCACCCGATGAACACCCGATTCAAGATGAAGTACCTGACCGGCGGGGACGAGTTCTTTGGTCCCAACTATGGCCAGGCCACCATCTACACCAACACTCGCAAGGGCTACAGCCAGGAGTGCAGCAACGTTGGCCAGTTGCTGAAGAACCTGTCGTTCACCCTGAACATGGAAAGTACCCTCATGGGTAACGTTCTGGACGACAAGATCAAACCGGACGCGGCTGCCAAAGCGTGGCTGAAGAACAACCCACAGGTCCTCGATACCTGGCTCGCTGGCGTCACCACCATTGACGGTAAACCAGGGCTGGAAGCCGTGAAAGCCAAGCTCGGGCAGTAATCGCGACGCCGGGCGAGCGTGCTCGCCCGGGCTGTTTTTTTCCTTGCATGCGGACGTTCACTACCATGCTGATTGATCAGAAAATCCCTTTAGGCCAGTACATCGCTGCCTTCGTTGAATGGTTGACGCAAAACGGCGCCAATACCTTCGATGCGATTGCCACGACACTGGAAACGATGATCCACGGCGTGACGTTTGCGCTAACCTGGTTCAACCCGCTGGCATTGATCGGCCTGATCGCCTTGCTGGCGCACTTCATTCAACGCAAATGGGGCCTGACCGGCTTCGTCATCCTGTCGTTCCTGCTGATCCTCAACCTGGGTTACTGGCAGGAAACCATGGAAACCCTGGCCCAGGTGTTGTTCGCCACCCTGGTCTGCGTGCTCATAGGCGTGCCGTTGGGCATCGTCGCTGCGCATAAACCGATGTTCTACACCATGATGCGTCCGGTACTCGATCTGATGCAGACCGTACCGACGTTCGTGTACCTCATTCCTACCCTGACCCTGTTCGGTCTGGGCGTTGTCCCGGGGCTGATCTCCACGGTGGTGTTCGCGATTGCCGCGCCCATCCGCCTGACCTACCTGGGCATTCGTGATGTGCCACAAGAACTGATGGACGCCGGCAAGGCCTTCGGCTGCTCGCGCCGGCAGTTGCTCTCGCGAATAGAACTGCCCTATGCGATGCCGAGCATCGCGGCCGGTATCACCCAGTGCATCATGCTGTCGTTGTCGATGGTGGTGATTGCCGCGCTGGTGGGTGCCGATGGCCTGGGCAAACCCGTGGTCAACGCACTGAACACCGCCGATATCGCCCTGGGCTTTGAAGCCGGGCTGGCGATCGTCCTGCTGGCAATCATGCTCGACCGTATCTGCAAACAACCCGATGCCAAAGTAGTAGGGGGTGACGCATGAGCATAATCCGCTTCGATAACGTCGACGTTATCTTCGCCAAGGATCCACGCGAGGCCCTCAAGCTGCTGGACCAGGGCATGACCCGCAATGAAATCCTGAAAAAGACCGGCCAGATCGTTGGCGTGGAAAAGGCCAGCCTGGACGTCGAGAAAGGTGAAATCTGCGTGCTGATGGGCCTCTCCGGCTCCGGCAAATCGAGCCTGCTGCGTTGTATCAATGGCCTGAACACGGTGAGCCGCGGCAAGCTGTTCGTCGAGCACGAAGGCCGGCAGATCGATATCGCCTCGTGCACCCCGGCAGAGCTGAAAATGATGCGCACCAAGCGCATCGCCATGGTGTTCCAGAAGTTCGCCCTGATGCCCTGGCTGACCGTGCGCGAGAACATCAGCTTTGGCCTGGAAATGCAGGGTCGTCCCGAAAAGGAACGGCGCAAGCTGGTAGACGAGAAACTGGAACTGGTGGGCCTGACGCAATGGCGCAACAAGAAACCCGATGAACTGTCCGGCGGCATGCAGCAACGTGTCGGCCTGGCTCGCGCCCTGGCGATGGACGCCGACATCCTGCTGATGGACGAACCCTTCTCGGCCCTCGACCCACTGATCCGCCAGGGGCTGCAGGACGAACTGCTGGAACTGCAACGCAAGCTGAGCAAGACCATCGTGTTCGTCAGCCACGACCTCGATGAGGCGCTGAAACTGGGCAGCCGCATCGCAATCATGAAAGACGGCCGGATCATCCAGTACAGCAAGCCCGAAGAGATTGTGCTGAACCCGGCCGACGACTATGTGCGCACCTTCGTCGCCCACACCAACCCGCTCAACGTGCTCTGCGGTCGCAGCCTGATGCGCACCCTGGACAACTGCAAACGCATCAACGGTTCGGTGTGCCTGGACCCGGGCGGCGATTCGTGGCTGGACCTGGCCGAAGGCAACACCATCAAGGGCGCCCGTCAGAACGGTGCAAGCCTGGACCTGCAGAATTGGGTTCCGGGGCAAGCGGTAGAAGGCCTGGGCCGACGGCCGACCCTGGTGGACTCCAGCATCGGCATGCGTGACGCGCTGCAGATTCGTTACCAGACCGGCAACAAGCTGGTGCTGCACGACAATAACCATGTGGTGGGGATTCTCGGCGACAGCGAGCTGTACCACGCGCTGCTTGGCAAGAACCTGGGATAGACCAGACAGCAGACACAAAAACGCCGCGAGAGGATCGCGGCGTTTTTGTTTATAGGGAAATCTGGGTATGCAGGTTGACGCTAGTGGCGCCATCGCGGGCAAGCCCGCTCCCACAAGGACGGTGTTCATCCTGTGGGAGCGGGCTTGCCCGCGATGAATACGGCGCAGTGCTTAAAATGAAACACCGCGCCTTATCGAAACTCAGCTATAGACACGGCCAAGGAGCTGCCGATGGCTTTCAAACTGATCGAGCACGTCACGGGTGATCTGATCCTGGGTGAAGCCCATCAAGTCGTACTCCTGGCTGCCGTTGTGCAGGTACACCTCGGCGCGGTAGTAACGGGTGCGGGTTTCGTCCGGGCTCGGCGATTCGCTTGGCGCCGCCAGGTAACCGTCCAGGCTGACTTCGTAGACAAACGGGTTGCCCTCTTCCATCTCGATCCGCAGGCCCATGCAGCGCTTGGCTTTGCCCAGCAGCGTTTGCACGTCCAGCCCTTGCGTGCGCAACTGCACCGCCGCGTCTTCCAGCGCCGGGCTCACGTGTTTGTCCATGAAACGTTGCACGATCGCCTGGGTCGGTTGCAGTTCCAGTGCCGTCAGCCGCTCGCTGAAACCACGACGACCACGCGCCGCCAGCTCGGCCTGTTCCTGTTCGATCTGCACGTCCTGGCGCATGGCCTTGTGCAAGCCGAACATGAAGCACACCAGCACCACCGAGAACGGCAGCCCGGCCAGCACCACCATGGTTTGCATGGCTTCGAAGTTACCGGCGAACAACAGGCCGATGGTCACCAGGGTGATCACGACCGACCAGAAGATCCGCAGCCAGTGCGGCGCATCTTCATCGACGTTGCCGCCCTTGCAGGACAGGTTCGCCATCATCACCGCGCCGGAGTCGGCCGGGGTCAGGAACAGCACGAAGCCGACAAAGATCGACACCCCGATCACCACTTTCGATGCCGGGTAATGCTCGAGCAGCTGATAGATCGCCATCGACGGCTGCTCGAGTGCCGTCTTGCCCAGCTCCACCGCCCCCTGGTTCATCACCAGGTCCAGGGCCGAGTTGCCGAAGATCGACAGCCACGCCAAGGTGAAACCCAGCGGAATCAGGAGCACACCGGCGACCAGTTCACGCACGGTCCGGCCACGGGAAATACGCGCGATGAACATGCCGACGAAAGGTGCCCAGGAAATCCACCAGGCCCAGTAGAACAGGGTCCACAGGCCCAGCCAGCGCTCGGACTTGGCGGTGTCGGCTTCGTACACATACAGGTCGAACGTCTTCAGCACCACGCCGTTGAGGTAGTCACCGACGTTCTGCACAAAACCATTGAGCAGGTGCAGGGTCGGGCCGAACAACAGCACAAAGATCAGCAGTCCACTGAACAGCACGATGTTCAGGTTGGACAGGCGACGAATGCCGTTTTCCACACCCGACACGGCCGCGATGGTCGCCACGGTGCTCATCACGATGATCACGATCAGCAGGTTGGTATTGCTGTGCTCCATGCCGAACAGGTTCTCCAGCCCCGACGACACCTGCAGCGAGCCAATCCCCAGGTTGGTCACCAGGCCCAGCAGGGTCACGAACATGCCGAAGCCGTCCACCGCATGCCCGGCCGCACCCTTGACCCAGCGCTCGCCGACCAGCGGATAGAGCGCAGAACGCAGCGCCAGCGGCTGGTTGTGACGGTAGGCAAAGTACGCCACGGCCAGGCCGACCAGGGCGTAGATCGCCCAGCCGTGCAGGCCCCAGTGCAGGAACGTCAACTGGACTGCCTGGCGCGCGGCCAACTGGCTGCCCGCCACGCCTTCCGGCGGGTTGAAGTAGTGATCCAGAGGCTCGGATGCGCCGAAGTACAACAGCGAGATGCCGATACCGGACGAGAACAGCATCCCGGCCCAGGCGCCATAGCTGAAGTCCGGGGTATCGTCCTTGCTGCCCAGCTTGAGCTTGCCGTAGGAGGAAAACGCCAGGCCGACCACAAACACCAGGTAGGCGGCGATCACCACCATGTAGTACCAGCCAAAGCTGCGCGACAACCAGGCCTGGGCAATCCCCAGCATTCTCCCGGCTTCTTGCGGCGCGGCAATGAGAATGGCGGTCAACAGCAGGATCAACGCGGTAGAGGTGTAGAACACCCAACCGTTGACCGTCACCTTCTCGGGTGGGGTCTTTATCAGAGAGGCAGAACTCATTGCACAGATGCTCCAGGCAGTGCGGGAGAAGGACACAAGGCAAAGCAGCACCCGACTAATCGGTTAGTGGGCAGCCGACCGACGGGTGATATAAAGACACCCCGAAAAAAGCCCGAAGCCCGCAAGCGCCAGAGCGCGTGGGTTTCGAGCATTTTTGGATGCCGTTTTTCCGCCAACCGTACGTAGGAAAAACCTGTAGGTAGCGACGATTTGTCGCAGATCTTATTCTTTGTTGATTGAACGTTCAATCAAAACAAAATAGACTGGCCTTCAATCCGACAGACGTTTTGCGCCTGTCGGAAGGCCTAAGGAGATGTGCAGATGCCCAAGGTCGGTATGCAACCCATCCGCCGCCAGCAATTGATCGAAGCCACCTTGCTGGCCGTAGATCAGGTCGGTATGGGGGACGCCAGCATTGCGCTGATCGCCCGTTTGGCTGGTGTCTCGAATGGCATCATCAGTCACTACTTCAAGGACAAGAACGGCCTGATCGCCGCCACGGCGCAGTACCTGATGAGCGTCCTCAGCGAGAACGTCACTGCGCGCCGTCAGGCGCTGGAGGACAACAGCCCGCGGGCACACCTGCAGGTGATTATCGAAGGCAACTTCGACGCCAGCCAGGTCAATGGCCCGGCAATGAAAACCTGGCTGGCCTTCTGGGCCACCAGCATGCACCACCCGTCTTTGCACAGGTTGCAGCGGATCAACGATCACCGCTTGTATTCCAACCTGTGCTGCCAGTTCCGCCGAGTGTTGCCGCTTGAACAAGCGCGCAGTGCAGCCCGCGGCCTGGCAGCCCTGATTGACGGCCTGTGGTTGCGCGGCGCGCTGTCGGGAGATGCTTTCGACACCACGCAAGCGCACCAGATTGCGTACGAATACATGGATTTCCAACTGGCCAAGCAGGCGTGCTAGAGCACACATAAAACGCTCAGCCCCTGAACTGTCGCGGATCGGTGATGCCACATCAATAAGGCAGCACCGTTGCGACCAACGCCAACCACTTATGCACTTGCGAGGACTTTATGGCCCGTTTCGAACTGCAAAAACTCTACATCGACGGCGGCTACACCGACGCTGGCAGCGACGCCACCTTCGAAGCCATCAACCCGGCTAACGGTGAAGTTCTCGCCAACGTGCAACGTGCCACTTTCGACGACGTTGAACGCGCCGTTGTCAGCGCCGAAAAAGGCCAGAAGATCTGGGCCGCGATGACCGCCATGGAGCGTTCGCGCATCCTGCGCCGCGCCGTCGACATCCTGCGTGAGCGCAATGACGAACTGGCCGCCCTGGAAACCCTGGACACTGGCAAGTCGTACTCCGAAACCCGCTACGTCGACATCGTCACCGGTGCTGACGTGCTGGAATACTACGCCGGCCTGGTGCCCGCCATCGAAGGCGAGCAGATCCCGCTGCGCACCACTTCGTTCGTCTACACCCGTCGCGAGCCGCTGGGCGTCGTGGCCGGCATCGGCGCGTGGAACTACCCGATCCAGATCGCCCTGTGGAAATCCGCCCCGGCCCTGGCGGCGGGCAACGCGATGATCTTCAAGCCGAGTGAAGTGACGTCCCTGACCACCCTGAAACTGGCCGAGATCTACACCGAAGCCGGCGTTCCAGATGGCGTGTTCAACGTCCTGACCGGCAGCGGCCGTGAAGTCGGCACCTGGCTGACCGAGCACCCGCGCATCGAGAAGATCTCCTTCACTGGCGGCACCGACACCGGCAAGAAAGTCATGGCCAGCGCCTCGAGCTCCTCGCTCAAGGACGTGACCATGGAACTGGGCGGCAAGTCCCCGCTGATCATCTTCGACGACGCCGACCTCGATCGCGCCGCCGACACCGCCATGATGGCCAACTTCTACAGCTCCGGTCAGGTCTGCACCAACGGCACCCGCGTATTCGTGCCGAGCCACCTGAAAGCCGCTTTTGAAGCCAAGATCGCCGAGCGTGTTGCGCGCATCCGTGTGGGCGACCCGCAAGACGAGAACACCAACTTCGGCCCGCTGGTCAGCTTCGCCCACATGGAAAGCGTGCTGGGCTACATCGCCAAGGGCAAGGAAGAAGGCGCCCGCGTACTGTGCGGCGGCAACCGCCTGACCGAAGGCGAATTCGCCAAGGGCGCGTTTGTGGCACCGACCGTGTTCACTGACTGCACCGACGAGATGACCATCGTGCGTGAAGAAATCTTCGGCCCGGTGATGAGCATCCTCACTTACGAAACCGAAGAAGAAGTGATCCGTCGTGCCAACGACACCGACTTCGGCCTGGCCGCCGGTATCGTCACCAAGGACCTGAACCGCGCCCACCGCGTGATTCATCAGCTCGAAGCCGGTATCTGCTGGATCAACGCCTGGGGCGAATCCGACGCCAAGATGCCGGTCGGTGGCTACAAGCAGTCGGGCGTGGGCCGTGAGAACGGCATCAGCTCGCTGAACAACTTCACACGCATCAAATCGGTACAGGTCGAACTGGGCGATTACGCCTCGGTGTTCTGATCAGCTACAAGCGGCAAGCTTCAAGCTGCAAGTAAAAGCAGTTTGTGTTTGCCGCCTCCCCTTCTATGCACCGCTCGCTGCTCTTTCTTGCAGCTTGAAGCTTGCAGCTTGCCGCCCCCGGAGGGCCTATGTCCCAAGAATACGACTACATCATTGTGGGTGCCGGCTCCGCCGGTAACACCCTGGCGACCCGTCTGACCGAAGACGAAGGCGTCACCGTCCTGCTGCTGGAAGCCGGCGGCCCGGACTATCGTTTTGACTTCCGCACACAAATGCCCGCAGCCCTGGCGTTTCCGCTGCAAGGCCGACGCTACAACTGGGCCTACGAAACCGATCCAGAGCCACACATGGACGGTCGCCGGATGGAATGCGGTCGCGGCAAGGGCCTGGGTGGCTCGTCCCTGATCAACGGCATGTGCTACATCCGTGGCAACGCCATGGACTACGACGGCTGGGCCAAGATCCCTGGCCTGGAAGACTGGACCTACCTGGACTGCCTGCCGTATTTCCGCAAGGCGGAAACCCGCGACATCGGCGCGAACGACTACCACGGTGGCGAAGGCCCGGTCAGCGTGACCACGCCTAAAGCCGGCAACAACCCGCTGTTCCACGCGATGGTTGAAGCAGGCGTACAGGCCGGTTACCCGCGCACTGAAGACCTCAACGGCTATCAGCAAGAAGGTTTCGGTCCGATGGACCGTACCGTCACGCCTAAAGGCCGTCGCGCCAGCACCGCTCGCGGCTACCTGGACACCGCCAAGAAGCGTTCGACCCTGAACATCGTCACCCACGCCCTGACCGACAAGATTCTGTTTGAAGGCAAGCGTGCGGTCGGCGTGCGTTACCTGGTCGGCAGCGCCGAAGAGCGGGTTGAAGCCCGTGCCCGCAAGGAAGTGCTGGTGTGCAGCGGCGCGATTGCGTCCCCGCAACTGCTGCAACGTTCCGGCGTCGGCCCGGCCCAGCTCCTGGAAAGCCTGGACATCCCAGTAGTTCACGACCTGCCGGGCGTGGGCGAGAACCTGCAGGATCACCTTGAGCTGTACCTGCAATACGCCTGCACCCAGCCGGTGTCCCTGTACCCCTCGCTGCTCTGGTACAACCAACCGGCCATCGGTGCCGAGTGGCTGTTCAACGGCACCGGGATCGGCGCCAGCAACCAGTTCGAAGCCGGCGGTTTCATCCGCACCCGTCCTGACTTCGAGTGGCCGAACATCCAGTACCACTTCCTGCCGGTGGCGATTAACTACAACGGCAGCAACGGGGTGAAAGAGCACGGTTTTCAGGCACACATGGGCTCCATGCGTTCACCAAGCCGCGGGCGGATCCAGGTCAAGTCCAAGGACCCACGCCAGCACCCGAGCATCCTGTTCAACTACATGGCCAGCGAGCAGGACTGGCAGGAATTCCGTGATGGCATCCGCCTGACCCGGGAAATCATGCAACAACCGGCCCTGGACGCGTTCCGTGGTCGCGAGCTGAGCCCGGGCATCGAGGTGCAAACCGACGAGCAACTGGACACCTTCATCCGCGAGCACGCCGAAACCGCGTTCCACCCGTCCTGCTCGTGCAAGATGGGCACCGACGAGATGGCAGTGGTCGATGGTGAAGGTCGCGTCCACGGGATGCAGGGCCTGCGCGTTGTCGATGCCTCGATCATGCCGCTGATCACCACCGGCAACCTGAACGCACCAACGATCATGATCGCCGAGAAAATCGCCGACAAGATCCGCGGTCGCCAGCCGTTGCCACGCAGCCAGGCCAAGTACTACGTCGCGGGAGAAGCCCCGGTACGTGGCAAGCCGCTGCGTGAAGTGAGCCGGACCGCGCAGTAATAGTTAGATCACCGCGCGTCTATCGCGGGCAAGCCGCAAGCGGGCGCCCGCTCCCACAAGGATCCAGGTGTGTCCACACATGTTGTGTCGACCCAAGAACCTGTGGGAGCGGGCGCCCGCTTGCGGCTTGCCCGCGATGGCCTGCTACCCAACGCTACTCATCCCCCGCCTACACCGCCCCACCCTTGCCCCTACCCCCCGCGCCGGCCTACTCTAGGCACCGCGCAAACGTTTCACCCCCGCCCCACCGACAAGCCGCCACCTGGCTGGCCACGAGGCTTACTCATGTTTGATGTCGTGTCTTCGAGCAAATGGCCCACCGGCTATCTGATCAATCCCAACGTAGAACCCCTCGATCCAAAATGGCTGACCGAGTTCAGCAAGATCCCCGCCGCCGCAGTCAGTGACTGCCTGGGACGCAACGTCGGAGGCCTGGGGCTCAAGGCCTTCCATGGCAATGCACCGATGCTCGGCAGTGCCCTGACTGTGCGCGTACGCCCCGGCGACAACCTGATGATCCTCAAGGCCATGCAGATGGCCCGTCCCGGTGACGTACTGGTGATCGACGGCAGCGCCGACCTGACCCGCGCCGTGTTCGGCGGCATCATGCGCGCCATGGCGCTCAAGGCCGGTATCGTCGGCGTGGTGATCAACGGCGCCCTGCGCGACCTCGACGAATGGCAGACCGGCGAGCTGCCGGCCTATGCCATCGGTGGCGTGCACCGGGGCCCGAGCACCGACGGTGGTGGCGAGATCAACGTACCGATCTCCTGCGCCGGCATGCTGGTAGCGCCTGGCGACCTGATGATCGGCGACGGTGACGGCGTCGTCGCCGCTGCCCGCGCCGAATTGCCGGAACTGTTGGTGCGTTGCCACGACCTGCTGGCCCGCGAACAGGCTACGCTTGCCGCTATCGAAGCCGGCACCCTGGACCCGGATCGTTTCGACGCCATCCTGCGCGCCAAGGGTTGCCCGGTCTGACGCCAAAAGCATCGCGAGCAAGCTCGCTCCCACAGGTTCGAGGTTGGATCACAAAACCTGTGATCCAACCCACAAGGAGGTTCGTGCATGTTCGATTTCCACCCCCAGCTCAAGCAGCGCTTCGCTGCCCTGCGCACCGGCGCTGAATTTTTTTCGCTGCGCTACGTGCGCGAGTCTGGCCAGTACCTGTCGGTACGCAAGAACGTCGCCGAGCCACCTCACCTGAGCCGCGACGAAGGCGCGATGCTGACCGCCCGGGTCAATGGCGTCGAGGCCTATGCCGCGACCAACGACCTGTCGCCCGCCGGCCTGCAGGCCGCCCTCGACCGCGCCGAACAACAGGCCCGCGCGCTCGCGGCCCACGCCCTGCTCGATCTGCGCCAGCACACCGTCTCCAGCGAACGTGGCGACTACCTGTCACCGGATCTGCAACAGCCCTTCCCGTCCCTCAGCGAGTGCTACCAACTGCTCGGCGCCGAATCCGCCGCCGTGCCCAAGGACGAGCGCCTGGTGAACTGGCAGGTCAGCATCGGCATCAACCATGTCGAGCAGATTTACCTCAACAGTGCCGGCGCCGAACTGCGCCAGGCGCAACGTTTTGTCTACCCGGGCCTGGACGTCACCGCCTACGACGGCAATGACAGCCAGACCCGCAGCCTGGGCCGCGAGAACTTCGGCCAGCAAGGCAGCGCCGACGTCATCAGTCGTTGCGGGCTGATCGGCGCCGGCCCCCTGGTCGCCGACCAGGCCCTGCAACTGCTGCTCGCCCCCAACACCCCGCAAGGCCCGCGCGACCTGCTGCTGATGCCCGACCAGATGATGCTGCAGATTCACGAATCCATCGGCCACCCGCTGGAACTGGACCGCATCCTCGGTGACGAGCGCAATTACGCCGGCACCAGCTTCGTCAAGGCCAGCGACTTCGGCCACCTGCAATATGGTTCCAGGCTGCTCAACGTGACCTTCGACCCGGACATTCCCGAAGAGCTCGCCAGCTACGGCCATGACGACGACGGTACTGCCGCCAGCAAGCAGTTCCTGATCCGCGAGGGCCGGCTGGAGCGTCCGTTGGGCGGTGCGCTGTCGCAGTTTCGCGCCGGTCTCGACGGCGTCGCCAACAGCCGCGCCTGCGGCTGGAACCGGCCGCCGATCGACCGCATGGCCAACCTCAACATCGAACCGGGCGAGCAGTCCCTGGAACAACTGATTGGCGGCATCGAACACGGCGTGCTGATGTCGACCAACCGCTCCTGGTCCATCGACGATGCGCGCAACAAGTTCCAGTTCGGCTGCGAGTGGGGCCAACTGATCGAGAACGGCGAACTCAAGGGCGTGGTGAAGAATCCCAACTACCGGGGCATCAGCGCGCAGTTCTGGAACAACCTCAGTGCCGTAGGCGACCGCAGTACGCTCAAGGTGCTGGGCACGCCGAACTGTGGCAAAGGCGAACCGAACCAGGTGATCCGCGTGGGTCATGCCTCGCCGGCCTGCGTATTCAGCAACATTGATGTGTTTGGGGGAGATGCCTGATGAGCAGCGCATTGAGTCAGGTCGAACAGTTCAAGGCCCTGGTGTCGTGGCTGCGCAGCGCCCTGCGCGAGTCGGAGCAATTCACCTTGAGCTATGCCGCCGAATCCTCGGCGTTTGTACGCTTCAACCACGCCAAGGTGCGCCAGGCCGGAGAGGTGCAACAGGCCAGCCTGGGCTTCAAGCTGATCGACGAGGGCCGGCATGCCGACCTCAACATCACCCTGGCTGGCGACCCGCAAGTCGACCAGTTGCGTCTGGCCGAGGGTCTGCAGCAATTGCGCGAGACCCTGCCCTTGCTGCCACCGGACCCGTACCTACTGCTCAACCACAATGGCTGGCAGAGCAAGCAAGTGCAGGAGCATCCGTTGCCGGACACCGCCCAGGTGGTGGAACAGATCGCCCGCGCGGCCGAAGGCCTGGACCTGGTCGGTTTTTATGCCGCCGGCCCCATCAGCCGGGGTTTCGCCAGCTCGGCTGGGGCTTTCGGTTGGCACCAGGCCAACAGCTTCAACTTCGATTTCAGCCTGTTCCACGCCAACGGCCAGGCGGTAAAGGCCAGCTACGCTGGGCACGACTGGAGCGATGCCGGTTTTGCCAAGCGCTTCGAACAGGCGCGCGAGCAACTGGAGTATCTGGGCCGCCCCCTGCATACCCTGGCACCCGGGCAATACCGGGCCTACCTGGCACCCGCCGCGCTCGACGAGATTCTCGGCATGCTCTGCTGGGGTGGGTTCTCGGCGCAGTCGATTGCCAGCAAAAGCAGTCCGTTGCAAAAACTCTACGGCGGCGACCAGCACTTCAGCCCGCTGCTGGATCTTGCGGAGAAAGTCAGCGGTTCCCTGAGCCCGGCATTTTCCGGCGAGGGCTACCCACGCAGCGACCTGGCATTGATTGTCGCCGGCGCGGCAGGTGAACAACTGGTGAGCTCGCGCAGTGCTGCCGAGTATGGCCTGACCGCCAACGGTGCCGGCGGCGGTGAGTCGCCCAGCGCCTTGAACATGGCCGCCGGCACCTTGCCCGAAGCCGAGATTCTCAAGCAACTGGGCACCGGCCTGTACATCAGCAACCTGTGGTACCTGAACTACTCGGACCAGCCGGCCGCGCGCCTGACGGGCATGACCCGTTTCGCCACCTTCTGGGTCGAGAACGGCGAGATCCAGGCACCGGTCAGCACCATGCGTTTCGACGACAGCGCCTACAGCCTGCTGGGCTCGCAACTGGAAGCGCTGACCCAGGAGCGCGAGCTGATTCTGTCGGCCAGCACCTACGACCAGCGCGCCACGGCATCGGCGTTGCTGCCAGGCGCGCTGGTCAGCCGCTTGACCCTGACCCTGTAAACACAATCCGTAGCAGCTGGCGAAGCCTGCGTTCGCCAGCCGCGACAGGGGTTCCATCGCTCTGCGGCTGATGTCATCAAATAATGCCTAGAGGTCCCATGCCCAATCGCCCCGACCTGGACGCCACCACCGCCCGCTGGATTCCCTGGGTGGTGGCGATTGCGTTTTTCATGCAGTCCCTCGACGGGACCATCCTCAACACCGCCCTGCCCGCCATGGCCCGCGACCTGGCCGAAGACCCATTGCGCATGCAGGGTGTGATCATTGCCTACATGCTCACCGTGGCATTGCTGATTCCCGCTTCGGGGTGGATAGCCGACCGCTTCGGCACCAAGAAGATCTTCTTCGGTGCGATCCTGCTGTTCAGCTTTGGCTCCCTGCTCTGCGCGCTGTCGGAGACCCTGAGCATGCTGATCGGCGCCCGGGTGATCCAAGGCCTGGGCGGCGCCTTGATGCTGCCGGTCGGGCGCCTGGTGGTGCTGCGCGCCTACCCGCGTTCGGAGCTGGTGCGGATCATGGGGTTCATCACCATTCCCGGTCTGCTCGGCCCGCTGATCGGGCCGACCATGGGCGGCTGGATGGTGCAGTACCTGACCTGGCACTGGATCTTCCTGATCAACCTGCCCGTGGGCCTGGTCGGTTGCTACGCCGTCTGGAAGTTCATCCCCGACCTGCGGGGCAGTGAGCGCACGCGTTTCGATGGCCTGGGCTTCGTGCTGTTCGGCGCGGCCATGGTGCTGATTACCATCGCTATGGAAGGGTTGGGCGAACTGCACCTGCCGCACCTGCGGGTGATGTTGCTGCTGTTTGGTGGCATGGCCTGCCTGGCGGCCTACTGGCTGCGGGCCGGACACATCGACAATCCGCTGTTCGCGCCGTCGCTGTTCAAGACCCGGACCTTTGCGGTGGGCATCCTGGGCAACCTGTTCGCCCGCCTGGGCAGCGGTGCATTGCCGTTCCTGGTGCCGTTGCTGCTGCAAGTGGCGCTGGGTTATTCGCCCTCCCAGGCCGGGATGAGCATGTTGCCGCTGGCCGCGGCCGCGATGCTTGCCAAGTCGGTGGCGCGACCGTTGATCGAGCGTTTTGGCTACCGCATCGTGCTCACCGGCAACACCCTGGCGCTGGGGATCATGCTGGCAAGCATGGGTTTGGTCAGCGAGCAGACGCCATATTGGCTGTTGCTGGTGCACCTGGGAGTTCTCGGGGCAATCAACTCCCTGCAGTTCACCGCGATGAACACCGTGACCCTGATCGACCTTGACGACGCCAGCGCCAGCAGCGGCAACAGCCTGCTGTCGGTGGTCGCGCAACTGTCCCTGAGCCTTGGGGTAGCCTGTGCCGGTGCGTTGCTTGGCGGCTTTACCGCCGAGGTCGGCAACGATGGCGTGGAGACCATTCTCGGGGCATTCCAGATGACCTTTGTCACCGTGGGCATCATGGCGATGCTGGCCGCGACGATCTTCTCCCAGCTGTCCAGAGAAGACGGACGGCGCGTCAAACGTCCGGAACAGCACATCGAACCTTAGGGCGAATGGCCACCGGGCTGGTACACTGCGCGACATTTTGTTTTGCAGGCCAGTCCCGTGACCACCATCGCCACCGCTTTTAATACTTTGCCGCTGTCCGCCGCCATGCTGGCTAACCTCGACTCTTTGGGTTATGCCGAGATGACGCCGATCCAGGCGCAAAGCTTGCCGGTGATCCTCAAGGGGATGGATCTGATCGCCCAGGCCAAGACCGGCAGCGGCAAGACCGCCGCCTTTGGTATCGGCCTGCTGAACCCGATCAATCCGCGCTTCTTCGGTTGCCAGGCGCTGGTCATCTGCCCGACCCGCGAACTGGCCGACCAGGTCGCCAAGGAAATCCGTCGCCTGGCCCGCGCCGAAGACAACATCAAGGTCCTGACCCTGTGTGGCGGCGTGTCATTCGGCCCGCAGATCGGCTCCCTGGAGCACGGCGCGCACATCATCGTCGGCACCCCGGGCCGCATCCAGCAACACCTGCGCAAGGGTTCGCTGGTCCTGCACGGCCTGAACACGCTGATCCTCGACGAAGCCGACCGCATGCTCGACATGGGTTTCTACGATTCCATCGAAGAAATCATTGCCCAGAGCCCGGAGCGCCGCCAGACCCTGCTGTTCTCCGCCACTTACCCGGTGGGCATCAAGCAACTGGCCGCCAAGTTCATGCGCAACCCGCAGCAAGTGAAGGCCGAGGCGTTCCACGACGACAGCCAGATCGAACAGCGCTTCTTCGAGATTTCCCCGGAAGAGCGCATGGACGCCGTGGTCAAGGTGCTTGCGCACTACCGTCCGCAGTCCACCGTGGCCTTCTGCTTCACCAAGCAGCAAGTGCAGGAAACCGTCGACCACCTGACCGCCAAGGGCATCTCTGCCGTCGGCCTGCACGGTGACCTGGAGCAACGTGACCGTGACCAGGTCCTGGCGATGTTCGCCAACCGCAGCACCTCGGTCCTGGTCGCCACTGATGTGGCTGCCCGCGGCCTGGACATCGATGCGCTGGACATGGTGATCAACGTCGAGCTGGCCCGGGATTCGGAAATCCACATCCACCGCGTCGGCCGTACCGGTCGTGCCGGTGAAAAAGGTATCGCAATCAGCCTGGTGGCGCCGTCCGAAGCGCACCGCGCCCAGGCCATCGAGCTGCTGCAGAAGTCGCCGCTGAGCTGGGATCAACTGAGCAACCTGCCCTCCCAGGGCGGTGGTCCGCTGCTGCCGGCCATGAGCACCCTGTGCATCGGTGCCGGGCGCAAGGACAAGGTTCGTCCGGGCGACATCCTCGGCGCACTGACCGGCGACGCCGGCGTGCCGGGTGCCCAGGTCGGCAAGATCGCCATCTTCGACTTCCAGGCCTACGTGGCCGTGGACCGCAGCATCGCCAAGCAGGCTGTGCAGCGCTTGAGCGAAGGCAAGATCAAGGGCCGCTCGTTGCGCGTGCGGATTTTGTAAGCGATCTTCATCCCAACGAAGATCCCTGTGGGAGCGGGCTTGCCCGCGATAGCGGACTGACAGACAACATCAATGTTGGATGTGCCAGCCCCATCGCGGGCAAGCCCGCTCCCACATTGGTTTGTCGGTGAATTAAAAATTTGTGTGAGGACACCGTTTTGCGCTCTACCGAAGTCGTGATCATTGGCGCTGGCGCCGCAGGGTTGATGTGTGCACTGACCGCCGCTGGGCGCGGGCGCAAGGTGTTGTTGCTGGACCACGCCAACAAGGCCGGCAAGAAAATCCTCATGTCGGGCGGTGGGCGCTGCAACTTCACCAACATGTACACCGAACCGAGCAATTTTCTCTCGCAGAATGCGCATTTCTGCAAATCCGCCCTGGCCCGCTACACCCAGTGGGATTTCATTGGCATGGTGGCCAAGCATGGCGTGCCGTACCACGAGAAGAAGCTCGGCCAACTGTTCTGCGATAACAAGTCCAGTGACATCCTCGAGATGCTGCTCAGCGAGTGCGAACAGGCCGGCGTCAGCCTGCACCTGGACACCTCGATCCAGACCATCGAGAAACTCGCCAGCGGCTACCTGCTGGACACCACCCTCGGCCAATTGACTTGCGAGTCCCTGGTGATCGCCACCGGCGGCCTGTCGATCCCGACCCTGGGTGCCACGGGCTTCGGTTATCAGGTCGCCCGCCAGTTCGGTCACGAACTGCTGCCGACCCGCGCTGGCCTGGTGCCGTTCACCATTACCGACCAGCTCAAGGAGCTATGCGGCGAGTTGTCCGGCACCTCGGTGGACTGTCTGGTGAGCTGCAACGAGCAGAGTTTCCGCGAGAACATCCTGTTCACCCACCGCGGCCTCAGCGGTCCGGCGATCCTGCAGATTTCTTCATTCTGGCAGTCCGGCGACACGCTTGAAATCAACCTGATGCCCGACCACGACGTACCGGCCTGGCTGCAACAACAGCAAGCCGAACGGCCGAACAGCGAGCTGAAAACCTTGCTTGGCGAGATCTTCACCAAGAAGATGGCCAACCTGCTGGCTGACAACTGGTTCGTCTCCAAGCCGATGAAGCAGTACACCCACGCTGAAATTGCCGAGATCGCCGACAAGCTGGCGAGCTGGCAGCTAGTACCGGCCGGTACCGAAGGCTACCGCACTGCCGAGGTCACCCTGGGCGGTGTCGACACCCATGAAGTGTCCTCCAAGACCATGGAATCGCTGAAAAGCCCCGGGCTGTACTTCATCGGCGAAGTGCTGGATGTCACCGGCCACCTGGGCGGCTTCAACTTCCAGTGGGCCTGGGCTTCGGGCTACGCAGCGGCGCAGTACGTCTGACACCCCACGGCCCTGTAGGAGCGGGTGCCCGCTTGCGGCTTGCTCGCGATGACGGATTAACATTCAACAGTGATGTTGGCCGTTAGACCGCTATCGCGAGCAAGCTCGGCTCCTACAGGGGGCGTGTTTACCAGGGAAGGAACAGATTTTGCTGTCAGATGTGATCGACGCCATTGCGTCGGCGTCATTACTGGCTCAATTTAGCGTCATTGCCCCGGAAGGCCTTCGCACTTCATGCCATCGACTTCGTTTCGTCAGTCTCTGCGTCGCCTTTGGGCACTGGATAAATTCAGCTACAGCGTGCGGGTGTTCATCGCCCTGACCGGCAGCATGGCGCTGTGCTGGTACCAGGATGAGATGGGCCTGCTGATTCCGCTGTTCCTGGGGATTATCGCCAGCGCCCTGGCCGAAACCGACGACAGCTGGCAAGGCCGGCTCAATGCGCTGGCGGTCACGCTGGTGTGTTTCAGTGTCGCGGCGTTCTCGGTCGAACTGTTATTCCCCTACCCCTATATCTTCGTGTGCGCGCTGGCGCTGGCCAGTTTCGGCCTGACCATGCTCGGCGCCCTGGGCGAGCGGTATGGGGCGATTGCCTCGGCAACCTTGATTCTCTCGGTCTACACCATGATTGGCGTTGACCAGCGCGGCGGCGCGGTCACCGATCTGTGGCACGAGCCGCTGCTGCTGGTGGCCGGGGCAGCGTGGTACGGCCTGCTCTCGGTGTTGTGGCAGGCGCTGTTTTCCAACCAGCCAGTGCAACAAAGCCTGGCGCGGCTGTTCCGCGAGCTGGGGTTTTACCTCAAGCTCAAGTCAGCGCTGTTCGAGCCCGTCCGGCAGATGGACGTCGAGGCCCGGCGCCTCGAACTGGCGCAGCAGAACGGCCGAGTGGTGGCCGCCCTGAACGCCGCCAAGGAAATCATCCTGCACCGGGTCGGCAATGGCCGGCCGGGGTCGAAGGTCAGCCGTTACCTGAAGCTGTACTTCCTCGCCCAGGACATCCACGAACGCGCCAGCTCCTCGCACTACCCCTACAACGCCCTGGCCGACGCCTTCTTCCACAGTGACGTGCTGTTCCGCTGCCAGCGCCTGCTGCGCCAGCAAGGCAAGGCCTGCCGGGCGCTGGCCGAGTCGATCCAGATGCGCCAGCCGTTCGTCTACGATGCCAGCTTCGCCCAGGCCCTCAGCGACCTCGATGCGTCCCTGGAGCACCTGCGCATCCAGAGCAATCCAGCCTGGCGCGGCCTGCTGCGCTCCTTGCGCGCCTTGGCCGCCAACCTTGGCACTCTCGACCGCCTGCTCAGCGATGCCAGCAACCCCGACAGCCTGGCCGACGCTACCGACAGCAGCCTGCTCGACCGCTCGCCGCGCAACCTCAAGGATGTCTGGGTCCGCCTGCGCACCCAGCTGACGCCCACCTCCCTGCTATTCCGGCATGCCCTGCGCCTGCCCCTGGCGTTGACCATCGGCTACGCCATGGTGCATTTGATCCACCCCTCGCAGGGCTACTGGATCATCCTCACCACGCTGTTTGTCTGCCAACCGAACTACGGCGCGACCCGACGCAAACTCGGGCAACGGATCATCGGCACCGCCATCGGCCTGACCGTGGCCTGGGCGCTGTTCGACCTGTTCCCCAATCCACTGGTGCAATCGTGCTTCGCGATTGCCGCCGGGGTCGTGTTCTTTATCAACCGCACCACCCGCTACACCCTGGCCACGGCGGCAATCACGGTGATGGTGCTGTTCTGCTTCAACCAGGTCGGTGACGGCTACGGGCTGTTCCTGCCGCGCCTGTTCGATACCTTGCTCGGCAGCCTGATCGCCGGCCTGGCGGTGTTCCTGTTCCTGCCGGACTGGCAAGGCCGTCGGCTGAACAAGGTGTTGGCCAACACCCTGACCTGCAACAGCATCTACTTGCGCCAAATCATGCAGCAGTATGCCGCCGGCAAACGCGACGACCTGGCCTACCGCCTGGCTCGCCGCAATGCGCACAACGCCGATGCCGCCCTGTCCACCACCCTGGCCAACATGCTCATGGAGCCTGGGCATTTTCGTAAGGAAGCGGACGTCGGCTTCCGCTTCCTGGTGCTGTCCCACACCTTGCTCAGCTACCTCTCGGGCCTGGGCGCGCACCGCGAGACCCAGCTCCCGGATGAAGTCCGCGAGCACCTGATCGAAGGTGCCGGCGTCAGCCTGGCGGCGAGCATCGACGAAATCGCCCAGGGCCTGGCAAGCAAACTGCCGATCGCCATTCACAGTGACACCGAAGAAGCCCTGGCCGCGGAGCTTGAGCAGATGCCGGACGAAATCGATGAAGGCCAGCGCCTGGTGCAGAGCCAACTGGCATTGATCTGCCGTCAACTCGGGCCGTTAAGGACGCTGGCGGCGCATTTGATCAAGGATACTCGCCAGGATTGATCGTCGGGGTGCCTGAGGAGGCCCCATCGCGGGCAAGCCCGCTCCCAAAGTGGTTCTGGGGTGCTCGCGAATTTTGCACGCGCCACACTCGCTTGCGGCCTGCCAGCGATAACTGTGGGGGACGGCCCCATCGCTAGCAGGCTAGCCCCACAGGGCTTTACATCCCATGCTGGCGGAGCAGCCGGTCGTAGCTGCCATCGGCCTTCATCTCGGCGATTTCCCGGTCGAACCCGGCGACTATCTTCGCGTGGTCCGGGTTCTTCAGGCTGACCAGAATGTGCAGGCTGTTTTCGCTCAAGGGCCTGGGCAGGAACTCCACCGAGTTACGTACCTTGGGTGATTCGCGCGCCAGGAAATAGCGGGCGACGTACTCGTCCTCCAGCGTCAGTTGCACCCGGTCAGCCGCCAGCATGCGCACGGCCATGGCGAAGTTATGCACCGGGACCTTCTGCAGGGCCGCGTCGCCGTCGAACTCCGGGGAATAGGCATAACCGCGTACAACCGCAATCGGGTAGGTGTGCAACTGCTGCAGGTTGTTGTATTCGATGGGTGCATCCCTGCGCTTGAGAAAGCGGATGCGATTGAGCAGGTATTCGGCCGAATACTGCCCAAGCTCGGTGCGCTCCGCGTTGTACCAGGCATTCACCAGCACGTCGTAGCGCCCTTCGCCCAAACCCAGCAACGCCCTGGCCCAAGGCACTTGCTGGAAATCACTGGCATAACCGGCCCGCGCCAGCGCGGTGCTGACGATATCGGTGGCCAATCCGCCATTGACCAACGTCGCGTCAGTGAAGGGCGGCCAGGCATCGGCAACTAGCCGCAGCTTGTCCGCTGCAGCGCTCTGGCTCAGCAACAGCAGACCAATCAAGGCGAAGGCTCGAAGCAATCGCGGCATGCCCAGGGATCCTTAGAGGGCGCGAAGCCCAGCGTATTTGTAGCCGAACTCGATATCTCGTACACCGACTGACGGCGACCGCCCAGGCTATAACAATAGCCGAGCATGGCCTCGGCGATTCGCCTCAAAACAGATTACACAAAGATGACGAAGCCGCGCGAAATGAATGATGGCATTTTGGTCTTTGTCACAGAATTTCCTGCAGGCAAGACATCCAGAAGCCAGACGCTTAGTATCAGGACCAGACTTTCAAAGGACGCGAAGATGACAGTTGAATGGGTTTGCAAACACCACAGTGACCTGGGCAAAGAGCAGCTTTATGCCATTTTGCAGTTGCGTACACAGGTGTTCGTGGTCGAACAGAAGTGCGCCTACCAGGAAGTCGATGGCCAGGACCTGGACAGCGACACCTGCCACTTGATGGCCTGGGACGGTGATCAACTGGTGGCCTATCTACGCCTGCTCGACCCCACCTCGCAAGGCGGTGACGTGGTGCTCGGCCGAGTGGTGATTGCACCGCAGGCCCGGGGCCAGGGGCTGGGTCATGAGCTAATGGCGCAGGCGCTCAAGCAGGCCGAAAAATACTGGCCGCAGACTCCGATCTACCTGTCGGCCCAGGCCCATCTGCAGGGGTACTACGGGCGTTATGGGTTTGCCGTGGCCGGTGAGCAATACCTGGAAGACGGCATCGCGCATATCGGCATGCGGCGGCCCTGAAGGCCTTTGCGCAGGGTAGGTGCTGGTTGGCCAGCGAAGACGCCAGCACTACCAGCGCAAACACTCAGGGATAACCCAACACCGCCTTGATCTGGCGCAGATGCTGTTCGATCCAGCGCGGATCGATCGCCCCCCACTCGCGAATGCAGTAACGTCCGGCGTGGTTGCGCGCGCCCTCCTCCTGCTCGAACTCACAGACCACATCCAGGTCCGCCAGGGCGGCAATGGTGTCCTGGGCCGTGCGCCGGGGCATGCCGGTGACTTCGGTCAGTGCCGGGACACTGCTGGCCAGCCCGCTGTCGATCAGGTACGCCACGTACAGGCGGCGGTAGAAGCTGCTCTTGGTCTTGCTCACGTCCATCCAGACACTCCTGCTGGTGATGATTACTGCATGTCCCGCCAGGTCAGATAAACCCGCAAATCGAATTCCAACTGGTGGTAACCGGGCAGCATGTGTTCGCACAACTTGTAGAACGCCTTGTTGTGGTCGGACTCTTTGAAATGCGCAAGCTCATGCACCACGATCATCTTGAGGAACTGCGGCGCGGCATCCTTGAACAAAGAGGCAATGCGGATTTCTTTCTTGGCCTTGAGCTTGCCGCCCTGCACCCGTGAGATTGCGGTATGCAGGCCAAGTGCACGATGGGTCAGGTCCAGGCGGTTGTCGAACAGCACTTTGTCGATCGCCGGTGCGTTGCGCAGGTATTCCTGCTTGAGCTCCAGCGCATAGGTGTACAGCGCCTTGTCACTCTGCACGGCGTGCTTGTCCGGGTAGCGTTGGCTCAGGTAGGCGCCCAGCCGATCCTGCTCGATCAGTTGATGCACCTGCTGTTGCAAGGCGGCGGGATACGCCTGGAGGTATTTGAGCGCGGTCATGGGACAACAACAAAAGTCACGAAAGGCCGCCAGTGTAGCGAATTCAGGCGCTCGCCGCGCTCCAGTCGAATGGCTGCACAAAGTCCCTGACTTCGTCCGCCATCAATGGCCGCGCCACCAGGCAACCCTGGGCAAAGGGACAACCATTGGCCAGCAGCCACTGATACTGGGCAATCGATTCGACCCCTTCGGCGATCACCAGCACGCCGAATTGCCTGGCCAGCTCGATGATGTTTCGCACCAGCGCTGCATCCCGCGGCGAGTCCAGGACCCTGGCGATCAGATGTCGGTCCAGCTTCAAGGTATCGAGCTCGACATCACGCAGATGGGTCAGCGAACAAGGCCCCGAGCCAAAGTCGTCGAGCGCCACCCGCACCCCGAGGTTGCGCAGCAGGCGCAGTTGCTTGCGCGCTTCATCGGGGTTATGCAGCAAGGCCTCTTCGGTGATTTCCACCTCCAATTGACGGGGTAGCAACTGATGGCGCTCCAGCACCAGCCGCAACTCAGTGGCCAGGTTAGGCATGCAGAACTGGGTGTTGCTCAGGCTGACCGCCAGCACCATGTCTTGGCTGAACAGCTTGTCCCAGGCCTTTCGCTGCTGGGCACTGCTCTGGTAGATCCAACTGCCGAGGCGGCTGATCAGTTGCGCTTCTTCCAGCAGCGGCAAGAACAGCCCCGGCGAAACGTCGCCGACACTGGGATGCTGCCAGCGCAGCAAGGCCTCGAACCCGCGTATGCGCCCATCGGCCAATGAAACCTGAGGCTGGTAGACCAGGTTGAAATCCTTGTGCTCGATGGCCGAACGCACGCTCTCCTCGAGCATCAAGCGGGTCCGCGCGCGGCCATTCATGTCGTGGTCGTAGAAGCGGTACTGCTGGCGACCTGCGCGCTTGGCCTCATACATGGCGATATCGGCGGTACGCAGCAAGTCGTCGAGGCTGGCGCCGCAATCCGGATACGTGGCGATGCCGATGCTCGCGCCCAGCGCTACGTCCAGCCCGTCAATCTGCTGACAGATCGACACCCGCTCTATGAGTTTCTCCGCCATTTTCGCCGCTTGCTCGGCGAACTCGAGGTCAAGTAGCGCGGTGAACTCATCGCCGCCCATGCGCCCCAGGATATCGAAGGGGCGCAGGCAGGCCTTCAACTGTTCCGCGACCCAGCGCAGCACCCGATCGCCGGCGTCGTGCCCCAACGAATCATTGACCCGCTTGAAGCCATCCAGATCCAGGTACAGCAACACCCAGACACTGCCCGCGCGCTCGCCGCGCAGCAGCAGGTTTTCCGTAGCCTGGTAGAACCCCCGGCGGTTGAGCAGGCCGGTCAGCGGATCGGTGACCGCCTGGAACTCCAGTTGCTGATGCAGGTGGCAGACCACCGACATGTCGAGCACGGTGACCACCATCGCCCGCTGCTCGGACGGCAGCGGCGCACACGACAGTGCCACTGGCACTTGCTGCCCGGACGCGGTACGCAGCATCGCATCATGGGCGCGCCAGGTTTCGCCGCGACGGTAGTGGGCATGGATGTCCGAACCGGCCCACAGGGTGATCGGCGGCTTTTGCAGAAAGTCGATGAAACCTGTCCCCTGTAGCTCGTCGACCCTGGCACTGAGCAAGCGGCACATCGCCGGGTTGGCAAAGCGCACTCGCCCGTCCTCGCCCACCACCAGGATGCCTTCGGCGGCATTCTCCAGTACCGAGGCGTTAAAGGCCCGCGCCGCCTCCAGGTCCTGGCTCAACTGCTGCAGTGCCCGGCGGCTGCGCTGATGCTCAAGCAGGGCCTGGACCTTGGGCTTGAGTATCTGTGGGTCACACGGTTTGAACAGGTAGTCCACCGCGCCATGGGCATAGCCCTTGATCACGGCGTCCGGGGATTGCTCGTTAGCGGTCAGGAAAATGATCGGGGTCAACTGGGTGCGTTGGCTGCCGCGCATCAGGCGGGCCACTTCGAAACCATCCATGCCCGGCATCTGCACATCCAGCAGTACCAGGTCGACCTCATGTTCGAGTAACAGGTTCAGGGCTTCCAGGCCCGAGGCAGCAGTCATCACCTGCCAATCCTGGCGCTGCAGCAACGCACGCATGCTGACCAGGTTTTCCGGGTAATCATCAACGATCAAAAGAACCGAGCGGCCGTCACCTGGCTTGGGTTGCGCGCATTCCATGCTGCTTCTCTTTCTGGGGAGGGGTGAAACGGCTTACCGAAAAAACCGGACAAACGTTGTGTGTTTCACTTTAGACCGGGATTTGTCCAATCAGTAGGTATCAACACGCCATCACCGCATCAAAGCAGGCGGCTCCCGACTAACGGACTGTCTTTGCAGGCCCCGCAGACCGCTACGTGTGGCACGTCGCCATTTAGCTGGCGCCAATTAACCTCCAGGCGGGCCTTAACAAAGCACCCTCCCGGGCTTATAAAGGCCGCCCCCAAGATGGGCGGGCCAGAGCTTCCCCCGCGCCATTTCAGCCAGTACTCGTGGAATTCTTTGACGATGATCGATCTCGCAACCTGGAACCTCAGCGTTCCCGTTGGCACTCCCCCGGCTACCATCGATACCCCGAAACTGGTCAGTGGTTTCAAGAACCAGTATTTCCATTCCAACACCGGCACCCTGTTTTTCTGGGCACCGGTCACCGGAACCCGCACTGAAAACGCGATCTATCCACGCACCGAGCTGCGCGAAACCTTCAGCAACGGCACCCTGCGCAATTGGCTCTACCCGGACGCCGACAACTCGTTGCGGGCCACCCTGGCGGTTAACCAGGTGCCGAGCTCGGGCAAGCTGGTCATCGGCCAGATCCACGCGTACGACAGCCAGAAACCGCTGGTGAAACTCGAGTACCAGTACAAAAGCACAACCGCCACCGGCAACATCGTCGCCAAGGTACGGATGCGCCCGGATGATGCCGAAGGCCGGGTGATCACCATCGCCAGCGGGGTCAAGCTCGACCGCGACTTCTCGTACCTGATTCATTTGAGCCCGGGCGGCGCCCTGGGGATCAGCGCCGCCGGCTCCCAGTGGGACAGCCAGATCAGCACCACCTGGCGCAACAAACCGCTGTATTTCAAGGCCGGGGTCTATGTGCAGGACAACAGTGGCAACAGCCAGGAAGGCGGCAAGGTGACCTTCAGCAAGCTGGACATCGATCACGACAAATAAACGCGTGTGGTACGGGCGAATCAGCAAGGTGACGGGAGACAGATGCAGCACCACGACGCTTTCAGACAGATCCGCGTCGAGGGGGTCGACATTTCTGTAGGACAATCTGAGTATTGCCCCGCGTAAATACGACACCCCCTACAAGAACGTCATGGAGACACACCCGATGCCCTTTACTCGCTCCCTTCTCGCACTCTCTCTGGGCATGGTTTTGTTGCACAACCCGGTCTTCGCCGCACCACCTTTGTCGATGGCCGATGGGGTGGCCCAGGTCCACGCCCAGGACAGCAACGCCTGGGTCGAAATCAACAAAAGCGCGTTCGAAAACAACATTCGCGCCCTGCAGGCCACCCTCGCCGACAAATCAAAAATCTGCGCCGTACTCAAGGCGGACGCCTACGGCCACGGCATTGGTCTGCTCATGCCCTCGGTGATCGCCATGGGCGTGCCGTGCGTGGGCGTTGCCAGCAACGAAGAAATCCGTGTGGTGCGTGAAAGCGGCTTCAAGGGCCAGCTTATCCGCGTGCGCACGGCCGCCTTGAGCGAGTTGGAAGCAGCCCTGCCCTACAACGTCGAAGAGCTGGTGGGTAACCTCGACTTCGCCGTCAAAGCCAGCCTGATTGCCGAACAGCATGGCCGCCCGCTAGTGGTGCACATTGGCCTGAACTCCAGCGGCATGAGCCGCAATGGCGTGGAAATGACCACCGCCCAGGGTCGCCGTGACGCAGTCGCCATTACCAAGGTGCCGAACCTCGACGTGCGGGCGATCATGACCCACTTCGCGGTCGAAGACGCCGCCGACGTGCGTGCTGGCCTCAAAGCGTTCAACCAGCAAGCCAAATGGCTGATGAGCGTGGCCCAACTGGACCGCAGCAAGATCACCCTGCATGCGGCCAACTCCTTCGCCACCCTGGAAGTGCCCGAGTCACACCTGGACATGGTCCGTCCCGGCGGCGCGTTGTTCGGCGACACCGTGCCGTCCCATACCGAATACACCCGGGTGATGCAGTTCAAATCCCACGTCGCCTCGGTCAACAGCTACCCCAAGGGCAACACGGTCGGCTACGACCGCACCTTCACCCTGGCCCGTGACTCGAAGCTGGCCAACATCACCGTGGGCTACTCCGACGGCTACCGCCGTGCCTTCACCAACAAAGGCATCGTGCTGATCAACGGTCATCGTGTGCCGGTCGTCGGCAAAGTCTCGATGAATACCTTGATGGTCGACGTTACCGACGTACCGAGCGTCAAAGGCGGTGATGAGGTGGTGCTGTTCGGCAAGCAGGGCAACGCCGAGATTGCCCAGGCAGAAGTCGAAGACATCAACGGCGCGCTGCTGGCCGACCTGTATACGGTGTGGGGCAACTCCAACCCGAAACTGCTGGTCGACAAATAAGCCAACGCCGAGCACAAAAAAACCCGCCTTCCGGCGGGTTTTTTCAATGCAGGTGGTGCAACGCTTAAGGCTTAGTTGACCTTGGCGTTCAGCTCACCTTTGAGGTAACGCTGGTACATCGCTTCCAGGGAGATCGGCTTGATCTTCGAAGCGTTGCCGGCAGTACCGAAGGCTTCGTAACGCGCGATGCACACGTCACGCATGGCGGTCACGGTGGCGCCGAAGAATTTACGCGGGTCGAACTCGCTCGGGTTGGTGGCCATCAGGCGACGCATCGCACCGGTGGATGCCAGGCGCAGGTCGGTGTCGATGTTGACCTTGCGCACGCCGTGCTTGATGCCTTCGACGATTTCTTCAACCGGTACGCCGTAGGTTTCTTTGATGTCGCCGCCGTACTGGTTGATGATCGCCAGCCACTCTTGCGGAACCGAGGACGAACCGTGCATCACCAGGTGGGTGTTAGGGATGCGCTTGTGGATTTCCTTGATGCGGTCGATCGCCAGCACGTCACCGGTAGGTGGCTTGGTGAACTTGTAGGCGCCGTGGCTGGTGCCGATGGCGATGGCCAGGGCATCGACCTGAGTGCGCTTGACGAAGTCAGCTGCTTCTTCCGGGTCGGTCAGCATCTGGCTGTGGTCCAGCACGCCTTCGGCGCCGATGCCGTCTTCTTCACCGGCCATGCCGGTTTCCAGCGAACCCAGGCAGCCCAGCTCGCCTTCTACCGATACGCCGCAGGCGTGGGCCAGGGCTACGGTCTGCTGGGTGACACGGACGTTGTAGTCGTAGTCGGTCGGGGTCTTGCCGTCTTCACCCAGGGAGCCGTCCATCATGACCGAGCTGAAGCCCAGTTGGATCGAGCGCTGGCAGACGTCAGGGCTGGTGCCGTGGTCCTGGTGCATGCACACCGGGATATGCGGGAACTCTTCGATCGCCGCCAGGATCAGGTGCCGCAGGAATGGCGCGCCAGCGTATTTACGGGCGCCGGCCGAAGCCTGGACGATCACCGGGGAGTCAGTCTTGTCAGCGGCTTCCATGATGGCGCGCATCTGCTCAAGGTTGTTTACGTTGAAAGCTGGAACGCCGTAGCCGAATTCGGCGGCGTGGTCCAGCATCTGGCGCATGCTGATAAGTGCCATTGTGTGTGTCTCTCCCGGTTTAGGGTCGTTAATCGTGCAAGCCTGCCGTAGCGGCGGCTGCTATTCAAGTTATTGCTGATCGGGGGTAAGGCCGACCTGCGTGTATTCGCTGTGTGTTACTTGGCCTTGCAGCCACGGCCGATCAAATCGTTGGTGGCAACCCAGTACACCAGGCCTTCCTCACCTTTGAGGTGAAAGGCCAGTTGGTCGTCGCTGTACAACGTGCCACTGCCGGCCGGTTCAAGCTTCAAGCGATGCACCTGATCATCCCCCAGCCGCACCTCCACGGTGTCCTGCGTGGCATCGGTGAAGCGCCAGTGCACCTGGGCCTGGCTGTCGCAGACCCAGTCGGTCCACGTGCCGGACGCTGCCGGCGCTGATGCAAACGGGTTCAAACTGGCGCAACCGGCAAGTACTGCCAGGGACACCACGGCGATCAAGCCTTTCATCCATCTTCCTCGGCGGTCGGCACACGCCAACCGCACTGGGCGTTAGTGAATCAGACCGGTCAGGGACAACCCTGTTCCTTGGCCGGAGTGTGCGTCTCGTACTTATCCAGGCCCTCGGGCCCGGAACGCTTGTTGAGCACCGGGTTGGTTTCCGCCTGCCAGTCGGCCTGGTAACAGCCTTTGTCGGGCGCGCCGGTGTCCGGGTCCTTGGCGGCCTTGGGATTACTCCCACAGCCGGCCAGCACTGCCGCGGCGATCAACGTCGCTAACGTCTTGACCATGTGAACACTCCTTTGCCTGGTCAACGGGCGGCCTCAGGCCTTGGCCCGGCTTTCCAGGACTTCTACGGCCGGCAGCACCTTGCCTTCGACGAATTCGAGGAATGCGCCGCCACCGGTAGAAATGTAGGAGATTTGCTCGGCAACGCCATATTTATCGATGGCCGCCAGGGTATCGCCGCCGCCCGCGATGGAGAACGCCGAGCTGTCTGCGATGGCCTGGGCCAGCACTTTGGTACCGTTGCCGAACTGATCGAATTCAAACACGCCCACTGGACCGTTCCACAGAATAGTCTTCGACGACTTCAGCAGCTCAGCGAAATGCGCTGCAGTCTGTGGGCCGATGTCCAGGATCATGTCGTCTTCAGCCACATCAGCGATCAGCTTGACGGTGGCCGTGGCGCTCTCGGCGAATTCCTTGGCAACCACCACGTCGACCGGCAATGGCACGCTGACTTTGCCGGCGATAGCGCGCGCGGTGTCCAGCAGGTCAGGCTCGTACAGGGACTTGCCGACCGGGTGCCCCGCCGCTGCGAGGAAGGTGTTGGCGATGCCGCCGCCGACGATCAACTGGTTGCAGATCTGGCTCAGGCTGTTGAGCACGTCCAGCTTGGTCGAGACCTTGGAGCCGGCCACGATGGCGGCCATTGGCTGGGCCGGGGCACCCAGGGCCTTGCCCAGTGCATCCAGCTCGGCAGCCAGCAGGGGACCCGCTGCGGCCACCTTGGCGAACTTGGCCACGCCGTGGGTCGAACCCTCGGCACGGTGCGCGGTGCCGAAGGCGTCCATCACGAACACGTCGCACAGGGCGGCGTACTGCTGGGCCAGTTCGTCGGCGTTCTTTTTCTCGCCCTTGTTGAAGCGCACGTTTTCAAACAGCACGATGTCGCCGGCCTTGACGTCGACGCCGCCCAGGTAGTCGGCCACCAGCGGCACGTCACGACCCAGCGCCTTGCTCAGGTACGCCGCAACCGGTGCCAGGCTGTTCTCGGCCGAGAATTCACCTTCGGTCGGACGACCCAGGTGCGAGCAGACCATCACGGCCGCGCCTTTTTCCAGGGCCAGCTTGATGGTCGGCAGCGAAGCCAGGATACGCGCATCGCTGGTGACTACACCGTCCTTGACTGGGACGTTGAGGTCTTCGCGGATCAATACGCGCTTACCTTGCAGATCGAGGTCGGACATCTTCAACACGGTCATGGGTCGCACTTCCTGTTAGCTCAGGTTAGAGAGCAGGTTTCTTGATAGCTGTTTGCAGATAGTGTTCTGCAACATCCAGCATTCGGTTGGCAAAACCCCATTCGTTGTCGAACCAGGCCAGGACGTTCACCAGCCGGGGGCCGGAGACGCGGGTCTGACTGGCATCGACAATCGCCGAATGTGGGTCATGGTTAAAATCACAACTGGCGTGAGGCAGTTCGGTGTACGCCAGCAAGCCCTTGAGCGGGCCGCTGGTGGCGGCCTCGCGCAGGAGCCGGTTGACCTCGGTGGCGTCGGTGTCGGTCACCGTCTGCATGGTGATATCCAGGCAGGACACATTCACCGTCGGCACCCGTACCGCTTTGGCCTGAATTCGCCCGGCAAGTTCCGGCAACAGGCGTTCGATGCCACGCGCCAGACCAGTGGACACCGGGATCACCGACTGGAACGCCGAGCGGGTGCGGCGCAGGTCCTCGTGGTGATAGGCATCGATCACCGGCTGGTCGTTCATCGCCGAGTGGATAGTGGTGATTGACACGTAGTCCAGGCCAAATGCCTGGTCCAGCAAGCGCAGCAACGGCACACCACAGTTGGTGGTGCAGGACGCGTTGGACACCAGCAGCTCAGCGCCGGTCAGGCAGTCCTGGTTGACACCAAAGACGATGGTGGCGTCGACATCGGCCTCGCTGGCCATCGGCTGGGAGAACAACACCCGTGGTGCGCCGGCGTCGAGGAACCGCTGGCCGTCGGCGCGGGTGTTGTAGGCACCGGAACATTCGAGCACCAGATCGACGCCCAGGGACGCCCAATCGATGCCTTCGGGGGTGGCACTGCGCAGGACCTTCACGCAGTCGCCATTAATATGCAGACAATCGCCATCGACCTTCACTTCGCCGGGAAACCGGCCGTGGGTGGAGTCGAAGCGTGTCAGGTATTCAATACTGGCCATGTCAGCCAGATCGTTGATCGCGACAATTTCAAACCCAGCCGCCGAGCCTCGCTCGAACAACGCCCGCAAGACGCAACGACCAATGCGGCCGTAGCCGTTGAGTGCAACTTTGTAAGGACGCGGTTGAGGCATGGGGTTCTCGATTACCGTGGTGAATCCGTTAATGCAGCGTCGCCTGACCGACCGCTATCGCGGGCAAGCCCGCTCCCACATGGACGGTGTATATCCCTGTGGGAGCGGGCTTGCCCGCGATGGCGTCGGCTCAGGCAACACCTTTTCTGGATCAGTCTTCCAGCAGCTCTTCAGCCTGGCCCAGGATGTTCTCCAGGGTAAAGCCGAACTCTTCGAACAAGGCTGGCGCAGGCGCCGACTCGCCGTAGGTGGTCATGCCGATGACGCGGCCTTCCAGGCCCACGTACTTGTACCAGTAGTCGGCGTGAGCCGCCTCGATGGCGATACGGGCGCTGACTTGCAACGGCAGGACCGATTGCTTGTAGCCGGCGTCCTGGGCTTCGAAGACGCTGGTGCACGGCATGGAAACCACACGCACTTTGCGACCCTGCTCGGTCAGTTTGTCGTACGCCTGAACGGTCAGGCCCACTTCGGAACCGGTGGAGATCAGGATCAGTTCCGGCTCGCCGACACAGTCCTTGAGCACATAGCCGCCACGGCTGATGTCGGCGATCTGCGCGTCGGTACGAACCTGGTGTTGCAGGTTCTGACGCGAGAAGACCAACGCCGAAGGACCGTCCTTGCGCTCAATTGCATGCTTCCAGGCCACGGCCGATTCGACCGCGTCGGATGGGCGCCAGGTGTCCAGGTTTGGCGTGGTCCGCAGGCTGGTCAGTTGCTCGACCGGCTGGTGGGTCGGACCGTCTTCGCCCAGGCCAATGGAGTCGTGGGTGTAGACATGGATCACACGCTTTTTCATCAGCGCCGCCATGCGTACCGCATTGCGGGCGTATTCCATGAACATCAGGAAGGTCGCGCCGTAAGGCACCAGGCCGCCGTGCAGGGCAACACCGTTCATGATGGCGCTCATGCCGAACTCGCGCACGCCGTAGTACATGTAGTTGCCGCTGGCGTCTTCAGCGCTGACGCCCTTGCAACCTTTCCACAGGGTCAGGTTGGAACCGGCCAGGTCAGCCGAACCGCCGAGCACTTCCGGCAACAGCGGGCCGAACGCGTTCAGGGCGTTCTGGCTGGCTTTACGGCTGGCGATGGTTTCGCCCTTGGCAGCGACTTCGGCGATGTAGGCCGAGGCTTTTTCCGAGAAGTCAGCCGGCAGCTCACCGCTCAGGCGACGGATCAGTTCGTTGGCTTCGCTCGGGAACGCGGCAGAATAGGCAGCAAAACGCTGATCCCACTCGGATTCGACGGCGCGGCCGCTTTCCTTGGCATCCCATTCGGCATAGATATCGGCCGGGATTTCAAACGGGCCGTGGTTCCACTTCAGCGCCGCACGGGTCAGGGCGATTTCCGCGTCACCCAGTGGGGCGCCGTGGCAGTCTTCCTTGCCTTGCTTGTTCGGCGAACCGAAGCCGATGGTGGTCTTGCAGCAGATCAGGGTCGGCTGCTCGCTTTTGCGGGCAGTCTCGATCGCGGTCTTGATCTCTTCCGGGTCGTGACCGTCAACGTTGCGGATCACCTGCCAGTTGTAGGCTTCGAAACGCTTGGGCGTGTCGTCGGTGAACCAGCCTTCGACTTCGCCGTCGATAGAGATGCCGTTGTCATCGTAGAAGGCGATCAGCTTGCCCAGGCCCAGGGTACCGGCCAGGGAAGCGACTTCGTGGGAAATGCCTTCCATCATGCAGCCATCACCCAGGAACACATAGGTGTGGTGGTCGACAATGTTGTGCCCAGGACGGTTGAACTGCGCCGCCAGGACTTTTTCCGCCAGGGCGAAGCCCACAGCGTTGGCCAGGCCCTGACCCAGCGGGCCAGTGGTGGTTTCAACGCCCGGGGTGTAACCGAACTCCGGGTGGCCCGGGGTACGGCTGTGCAGTTGACGGAAGTTTTTCAGGTCATCGATCGACAGGTCGTAGCCAGTCAGATGCAGCAGCGAGTAGATCAACATCGAGCCATGACCGTTGGACAGCACGAAGCGGTCACGGTCGGCGAACGATGGATTGCTCGGGTTGTGCTTGAGGTAGTCACGCCAAAGTACTTCGGCGATATCCGCCATACCCATAGGGGCACCGGGATGGCCGCTGTTGGCTTTTTGCACGGCATCCATGCTGAGGGCACGAATGGCGTTGGCACGCTCACGACGGCTGGGCATCGCTGTTCTCCTGAGGATTTTGAATCGAGAGTGAATAAAACGGCACGGAAAAAAGGCGAGCATTTTCCCTCAGCGGATAGCCCGGGGGCAATGACAGATAGTCGATCAGGCACATTATTCCTGTGGATAACTGCTCATTGCCTGGGTGAAACCTTTCCGCATCTGGTTTGTAGAGTAAGGTTCGGCGGAAGAAGTGCCATCCATCGAGCAATATCAAAACTTTTTGATATTGAACTTGCGATGATTTCGAGGCGTGACTAGACTGCCGGCCTTATGAACCTACGCGCGCCTTCCATTCGCCCCGACGATTGTGATGAGCTGGCGGCCCTGTGCAAGGCCGGCGGCGATCCGTTGCGCCTGAATGTATTGCGCGCCCTGGCCAATGACTCGTTTGGCGTGCTGGAACTGGCGCAGATCTTTGCCACCGGCCAATCGGGCATGAGCCACCACCTCAAAGTGCTGGCCCAGGCCGACCTGGTGGCGACTCGCCGTGAAGGCAATGCGATTTTTTATCGACGCGCCCTGCCCCACACCGAACTGCCGGGCGGCAAGCTGCATGCGGCCCTGCTTGAAGAAGTCGACAACCTGACCCTGCCCAGTGACGTGCAATCACGCATCGCACAAGTTCACGGGCAAAGGGCTGCCGCAAGCCAGGATTTTTTCTCACGGGTTGCGGAGAAGTTTCGTGCCCAACAAGACTTGATTGCTGGCCTGCCGCAGTACCGCGAAAGTGTGCTGGCGCTGCTCGACAAACTCAGCTTCAGTGACATGGCCACCGCGATTGAAGTCGGCCCCGGGGATGGCAGTTTTCTCCCGGAACTGGCCCGGCGCTTCAGTCAGGTCACGGCGCTCGACAACAGCCCGGCGATGCTCGAACTGGCGCGCCAGGTGTGTGAGCGGGAAAGGTTGACTAACGTCAGCCTGCAACTGGCCGATGCCTTGAATGGCGTGAGCCTGGCAGCCGACTGTGTGGTACTGAATATGGTCCTGCACCATTTCGCCGCCCCGGCTGATGCGCTCAAGCACATGGCTGGCTTGCTACAACCAGGCGGCAGCCTGCTCGTGACAGATTTATGCAGTCACAACCAAAGTTGGGCCAGGGAGGCCTGCGGTGATCTTTGGTTGGGGTTTGAACAGGACGATCTGGCCCGTTGGGCCACCGCTGCGGGACTCGTTCCCGGGGAAAGTCTCTATGTAGGCTTACGTAATGGTTTCCAGATCCAGGTCCGCCATTTTCAGCGACCGGCTGGCGACACTCACCATCGGTAAATTTCAGGAAAACATCGAGATGAGCGAATACTCCCAGTTCACCTCCGAGTCCGTGTCTGAAGGGCATCCGGACAAAATCGCCGACCAGATTTCTGATGCGGTGCTGGACGCAATCATTGCTGAAGACAAGTTCGCCCGTGTGGCGTGCGAGACTCTGGTGAAAACGGGCGTGGCGATCATCGCCGGCGAAGTCACTACCTCGGCCTGGGTTGACCTGGAGCAGATCGTTCGTGACGTCATCACCGACATCGGCTACACCAGCTCCGACGTCGGTTTCGACGGCGCAACCTGCGGCGTGATGAACATCATCGGCAAGCAGTCCCCGGACATCAACCAGGGTGTCGACCGCGCCAAGCCAGAAGACCAGGGCGCCGGCGACCAGGGCCTGATGTTCGGCTACGCCAGCAACGAAACCGAAGTGCTGATGCCAGCGCCGATCACCTTCTCGCACCAGCTTGTACAAAGGCAAGCCGAAGCCCGTAAATCCGGGCTGTTGCCGTGGCTGCGCCCGGATGCCAAGTCCCAGGTTACCTGCCGCTACGAAGGCGGCAAGGTCGTCGGCATCGACGCCGTCGTCCTGTCGACCCAGCACAACCCGGACGTGTCGTACAAAGACCTGCGCGAAGGCGTGATGGAGCTGATCGTCAAGCACGTACTGCCGGCCGAACTGCTGAGCAAGGACACCCAGTTCCACATCAACCCGACTGGCCAGTTCATCATTGGTGGCCCGGTTGGCGACTGCGGCCTGACCGGCCGCAAGATCATCGTCGACAGCTATGGCGGCATGGCCCGTCACGGCGGCGGCGCGTTCTCCGGCAAGGATCCATCGAAGGTTGACCGTTCGGCTGCCTACGCCGGTCGCTACGTAGCCAAGAACATCGTGGCCGCCGGCCTGGCCGAGCGTTGCGAGATTCAGGTGTCCTACGCCATCGGCGTCGCTCAGCCTACCTCGATCTCGCTGAACACCTTCGGCACCGGCAAGATCAGCGATGACAAGATCGTCAAGCTGGTGCGCGAAGTGTTCGACCTGCGTCCATACGCCATCACCAAAATGCTCGACCTGCTGCACCCGATGTACCAGGAAACCGCAGCCTACGGCCACTTCGGCCGCACGCCGCAAACCAAGACCGTGGGCGAAGACACCTTCACCACGTTCACCTGGGAAAAAACCGACCGCGCCGACGCCTTGCGCGCTGCTGCCGGCCTGTAAGCCCTACGGGCTACAACACAAGCCCCGCCCGGTTCGCCGCGCGGGGCTTGTGCTTTTTCGGGGTGGCGACACACCCTGCAAAGCACTTGGCAACGCCCGCTTCGGTCCTGATCTAGCCTTGAGTTTCTCCCCCTCGAGCAAGGACGCTCACGATGCCGGTTCGCTCCCCCCTGTTGCTCGGCCTATGCCTGGGCAGCGTCTGCCTGCTGGCCAATGCCAGCCCCTGCCCCGATTGGCCGGCCGAGCGCGCCGGGGCTGAAATCGAGGCCTTGCAGCAACAGCTCCAGCGCTGGGACGAGCGCTATCACCGCCAGGGCCAGTCACCGGTGGCGGATGAACTCTATGATCAGTCCCGCGCCCGGCTCAGCGCCTGGCGTAGCTGCTTCAATACCCACGCGGCAGCCGACAATCCGTTACTGACCGCTCGCGGCACCCTGGCCCACCCCACGCCCCATACCGGCCTGGACAAACTCAGCGACGGCCAGGCCGTCAAAGACTGGCTAGCCTCACGCCAGCAGGTCTGGGTGCAGCCCAAGGTCGACGGGGTGGCCGTGACCCTGGTCTACCAGCAGGGCCGACTGACCCAGGCCATCAGTCGGGGCGACGGCATCCTCGGACAGGACTGGACCGCCCAGGCCCGCAAACTCAGCGCCGTCCCCCAGCAATTGCCGAAAGCCATCGACCTGCTGGTGCAGGGCGAGCTCTATTGGCGCCTGACCGATCACGTGCAGGCCACGGCAGGCAGCCGCAATGCCCGCAGCAACGTGGCCGGGCTGATGGCCCGCAAGACCCTGCAGCCCCAGGAGGCCGACGGGATTGGACTGTTCGTCTGGGACTGGCCCCGGGGCCCCGTTGAGCTACCGTTCCGTGCCGCAGCCCTGACTGCCCTGGGATTCAACGACACGCAGCCCTTCAGCCAACCGATCCAGACCTTTGCCGATGCCGAGCGCTGGCGTGAGCATTGGTATCGCACGCCGCTGCCGTTCGCCACGGACGGCATCGTCCTGCGCCAGCAACAACGACCGTCCGCCGAACGCTGGCAAGCCAGGTCGCCCTATTGGGCCATCGCCTGGAAATATCCCTTCGCCCAGGCCCTGGCCGAGGTCCGCAAGGTGCACTTCAAGACCGGGCGCACCGGACGCATCACCCCGGTGCTGGAGCTTGTGCCCTTTACGCTCGATGACCGGCAGATCAAACGAGTGAGCGTCAGTTCACTGCAACGATGGCAACGCCTGGATATCCGCCCTGGCGATCATGTCGCGATAAGTCTGGCTGGCCTGACCATCCCGCGACTCGACAGCGTGGTACTGCGCAGCACTGAACGCGCCCAGGTCCTGGTGCCGCGCGCTGAAGACTTTCATCCACTGAGTTGCTGGCAACCGACGCCCGGTTGTGAAAACCAGTTCCTGGCGCGCCTGACCTGGCTCAGTGGCAAGCAGGGTCTGGCCTTGGCACAGGTAGGCCCCGGTACTTGGGAGAAGCTGGTCCAGGCCGGCCGTATCAAAGGGTTACTGGATTGGTTGACCCTCGATGCCCAAGAGCTTGCTACCATTGACGGTTTCGGCGAGCGCAACAGCGCACGCCTGCTGGAGAGCCTGCAACGTGCCCGTCAGCAACCATTCACCCGCTGGCTCAAGGCCTTGGGGGTTCCGCCCACGGGCGCGGCCAATCTGGCAGGTCCATGGCAGTTGCTGGCACAGCGAGACACCGCTCAATGGTTAGCCGAAGGTGCAATCGGCCCGGGCCGCGCGGCGCAGTTAAGCGCCTTTTTTCGCGACCCGCATGTGCAGGCCTTGAGCGAACAATTACGGGCTGCCGGTATCGACGGGTTTGAGTGACCGGGATACCTGCAGCATTGAACCCAACGAGTATCGATGCGCTCAAACAGGCCATCTGCTCGTCGACTTGATTACCTGTTAAACGGAGCTTTCATGAAACGTCTTTCACCGCTCGCCCTGTTGACCCTGTGCAGCGTCCTGGCTGCCCCCCTGATGGCGGCCGAACAAGCCCCGGAACTCACCGGCTGCGCCGCCAAGCGCCAGTCCATCAGCACCCAGATCGAGCAGGCCAAGGCCCACGGTAATGCCGAGCAACAGGCTGGCCTGGAAAAGGCCCTGAGCGAAGTCACCGCCCACTGCACCGATGCTTCCCTGAAAAAAGAACGCGAAAGCAAGGTGCTCGATGCCAAGCACGAGGTCAGCAAGCGTCAGGCCGACCTCGACAAGGCGATGAAAAAGGGCGATCCGGAGAAGATCAACAAACGCAAAGACAAACTCGCCGAGTCCCGCAAGGAATTGCAGGAAGCGCTGGACGAGCTGGATAAGTAAGCACAACGCCTAATCCTGATTGTGCAGGAGCACGCGGCGCCCGCTTGCGGCTTGCCAGCTCCCGCACACGTCAGCGCACTCAGTGGTCGCGAAACTCTTTATGACAGGCACTGCACGCGTCTTCGACTTTCTGCACCGCAGGGCCGAGGTTGCTTGCCTTGTAGGGCTGGACCTGGCTGGCGACCACCAATTGAGCGGTAGCCGCTTCCAGCGTGCGGGCCATTTCCTGGAAGCGCGCCTGTTTCTGCCAGACCTCATCCTTGGCGCTGCTGTGATCCTCCTCGCGAACCTGGGGGAAATGCTTCCACGGTTCCCGGGACAAGGTATCCAGCTTGACGGCACCTTCGGCAAAACGCGGACCGTCGAACGGTATGCGTCCGCGCAACATGCCGCCCAGGTCTTCACCGGTCTTGAGCATTTGCTTGAAGATCGCCTTGCGCTGACCCAGCGGCGAGTTCGGATCGACACCGCCACAGGCAGACAGCGTCAGGCAGGCCAGCAATACAACAGAAATTCTTTTAAGAGTCATGGTGGCTCAAGGTCACGGAAATCGGCGGCCAGTATCCTCGCCTGATCCGCAAAGACCAATAGCCCTATTAACAATAAGGGTTGCCTGAGTACCTGAAGGACTCCGGCAGCCGGTCATAGGAAGTACCGCATGAACAGTCGTTTCAAGGCCTGGCGCAAGCACCTGGGCTGGACCTTTCCGATGATCGCCCTCCTCGCCGGTTGCAACGGTGGCGATAACACCCAGCCGCAAACCCATGCGCTGGCCACCTACTCCAGCGCGACCTGGGACGCCTTACCGGCGGTGTCCGATAACGACCTGCTCGCCGGGTTCGGTTCATGGCGCAGCGCCTGCACCCGCCTCAAGGCCGATCCGGTCTGGGGCGCGCCCTGCGCCGCCGCGGCCAACGTGCCACAAGACGCCAGGGCAATCCGCGCCTTCCTCAAGGAACAACTTCAGGTCTACGGCCTGCGCTCCTCCGGCGGGAACGCCAACGGCTTGATCACCGGTTATTACGAACCGGTGTACCCCGGCAGCTTGACGCAGACCCCGGCAGCCAACGTGCCGATCTATGGTGTGCCGGAAGACATGATCATCGTCTCCCTCGAGAGCATTTACCCCGAGCTCAAGGGTAAGCGCCTGCGCGGCCGCCTCGAAGGGCGAGTACTAAAGCCTTACGATGACGCCGCCACCATCGGGACCCAAGGGGTCAAGGCGCCGATAGTGGCCTGGCTGACCGACCCGATGGACCTGCAATTCCTGCAGATCCAGGGCTCGGGCCGGGTCCAACTGGCCGATGGCCGACAACTGCGCATCGCCTACGCCGACCAGAACGGCCACCCGTACCGGCCCATTGGTCGCTGGTTGGTGGAACAGGGTGAACTGAAGAAAGAAGAGGTGACCATGGGCGCCATCAGCACCTGGGCCAAGGCCAACCCGACACGCATTCCCGAGCTGCTGGCCAGCAACCCGAGCTATGTGTTCTTCACCCGCAACCCCGACAGCAACGAAGGCCCACGCGGTTCACTGAACGTGCCGCTGACTTCGGGTTACAGCGTGGCGGTAGATCGCAAGGTGATTCCGCTGGGCAGCCTGCTGTGGCTATCGACCACGCGTCCCGATGGCACCCCATTGGTCCGCCCGGTGGCCGCGCAGGACACCGGCGGCGCGATCACTGGCGAAGTGCGCGCCGACCTGTTCTGGGGAACCGGCGATGCCGCCGGGCACTTGGCCGGCGACATGAAGCAGCAGGGACAGATCTGGATGTTATGGCCAAAAGGTGCGCCGCTGCCCCAACTGCCACAGGTGCCTGACAGCAAGTAACCGGCCGGTTCAGATCGAGACGAAAAAGAAGCTGACGATCAGCCCGACCCCGACAAACCACACCAGCGAACGCAGGATGGCCCAGTCGGCCAGGTAGCAGATGATGTACAGCAGGCGGCTGGTGATGAACAACACCGACAATACGTTGATCGTCACCAGCTCCGCGTTGCCGGCCAAATGCGCGACGATGACCGCCGCGGCGAATGCCGGGGTGATCTCGAAACTGTTGAGCTGGGCGGCATACGCGCGCTTGGCGAAGCCGTCCAGGGTCAACGCAAACGAGCGCGGGTCATGGTTGTCCCGCAGCCGGTAGCCGCCGCCGACCTTGGCGACGGCTGTGCACAGGTACGGCAGGAAAATCGCGATCAAGATGCACCACAGAGCCACAGTCATTACCGATTCCTTCTTGTTGGGGTTTTATGAGCCAGGGCTCAGAACTTCATCACGAGCATGCCAATCAGCACCAGTCCACAGGCTAAGAGTCGTGGTCTGCCGAAAGGTTCTTTGAGGTAACGCATACCGAAGAGCACCACCAGGATCACGCTGATCTCGCGCAACGCAGCCGCTTCGGCAATCGACCCCAACTGCATGGCCCAGAGCACCAGAGCGTAGCTGAACAACACGCAGAATCCGACCGCCAGTCCCAGCCGCCACTGCTCTCGCCAGAACTGCATGAATGCTGGCCGCTTGCTCACCATGGCCAGCAACGGGAACGGCCAGGCACTGAGCAGCGTGACCCAGACCAGGTAATCCAGAGGATGCGACCAGCGACGAATAGCCTGTCCATCAATGAAGGTGTAGCAGCCGATGCACAGGCCGATCAACGCCACCACCGGCAGCATCGTCCACGGCAAGCGCTCGCCACCACCGCCCTGCCACAGCAGGCAAAGCATGCCGAACGGGATCAGCAGGATGCCGAGGATCTGCTGGGTGCTCAGCACTTCGCCGGCGAAAATCAGGGTCAACGCCAACACCACCAACGGCGACAACCCGCGCATCAACGGATAGACCAAGCCCAGGTCACCCACCCGATAGGCCTGGATCAGCAGGTAGCGATAAAGCAATTCAAAGGCCGCCGAAGCGAGGATCCACGGCCAGATGTCCAGCGGCGGCAAACTCACGAACGGCAGCGCCACCGCCACGAACAACAGCGCCACGCTGTCCATGCAGGCCACCACCAGCAGACGTTCAGCGCTGAACTTGATCAGGGTATTCCAGGCCGCGTGCAACAGCGCCGCCACCAAAACCAGAACTGTCGCGAGCACGTAGCCTCCTTGCCCAAGAGAATTGATTCGCCATATGTCAGTAGCTGTTTATACTGCAAGCGACCACGCCGCACTCACTTGCGCACATACTTATTCCAATAAATTTCTGCTACTGCCTGACTCTTCAACGATTCGGGAGCCGGCAGGCGTTCGCCTGATCAAAGCGTCAAGACTACCTATAGAGACCTTGCGCATGCCACTGGCCTTGCTTGCTTTGGCCGTTGCCGCTTTTGGCATCGGCACCACCGAATTTGTCATCATGGGCCTGCTGCCCGATGTTGCCCGCGACCTCGCGGTGAGCATCCCCGACGCCGGCCTGCTGATTACCGGCTACGCCCTGGGCGTGGTGTTCGGCGCCCCGATCCTCGCGATCGGTACTGCCAACATGCCCCGCAAGGCCACATTGCTGGGCATGACGCTGATGTTCATCCTCGGCAACATCCTCTGCGCCCTGGCGCCAAACTACGCCACGTTGATGGCGGCCCGAGTGATCACCGCACTGTGCCATGGGGCCTTCTTTGGCATCGGCTCGGTGGTCGCCGCCGGCCTGGTGGCACCGAACAAGCGGGCCCAGGCGATTGCGCTGATGTTCACCGGCCTGACCCTGGCCAATGTGCTGGGCGTCCCTCTGGGCACGGCCTTGGGCCAATACGCCGGCTGGCGCTCGACATTCTGGGCAGTGTCGGTAATCGGGGTGATTGCGGCCCTCGCCCAATGGCTGTGGCTGCCCAAGGACATCGCCATGGACAAGGCCAATCTGGCCAGTGAGTTCAAGGTGCTGGGCAAGCCCAGTGTCCTGCTGGCACTGGGCATGAGCGTGCTGGCGTCCACCAGCCTGTTCAGCGTATTTACCTACATCGCACCGATCCTGCAGGACATCACCGGCGTCAGCCCCCACGGCGTGACCCTCATGCTGCTGTTGTTCGGTGTCGGCCTGACGGCAGGCAGCATGCTTGGCGGAAAGCTGGCCGACAGCCGCTTGCTGCCATCACTGGTGGGCATGGCACTGGCCGTCATGGTGGTGTTGGCAGCGTTCAGCCAGACCAGCCATTCGGTGATCCCGGCGGCCATTACCCTGGTGCTCTGGGGCATATTCGCCTTTGCCCTGTGCCCGATCCTGCAACTGCTGATCATCGACCAGGCCCATGAAGCACCCAACCTCGGCTCGACCCTGAACCAGAGCGCTTTCAATCTGGGCAACGCTGCCGGCGCCTGGATCGGCGGACTGGTTGTTGCCAGCGGCGCGGACCTGGCGGACCTGCCCTGGACCGGCGCGCTGGTCAGCGGCTTGACCGTGCTGACCGCGCTGTACTTCATCTACCGGCAACGGCGCGCGAGCGCCACGACGCTTAAAGCGACTGCACAATGATCTGACTTTTCAGGTCATTGGCCGCTGCCTCGGCCATGGTTTTCATCGACTTGAAGTCATCCGGGGTGCACACCGCACCCGGTTGCTTGAAGTCGAAACGGCGCTTGACCACCACCGTGTTGCCTTCGCGGACATAGGTCGAACTGTAGTCGAACCGCTCATGGCTCAGCGTCACGTTCTTTGGTGCCGCGAGAATGCTGACATCCTGCGGGAACTCAAAACGCGCCTGCTCTTCGGTCACCCCGGAAATACAGGTGAACGCCTGAGTCCGCTCCGGCTCCATGAGCAGGCCAAAGACGCTTTGTGCAATGCCGCCGGCAAGGCTGCTCATGGTCAGCACGCCAATCGGTCCAGGTAGATTGACCAGGTTTTCCACGCGCCCGGCCATGCTCATTGCATAGTCCTGGCCGCTCTCCTCGAACTTTCCGGCATCAAAAGTGCCACTGCCATTGAGCCCGTAGGACGCGAGGATCTGCTGGATCATCAGGTCGCGGTCGGCGGGCTTCATCGACTTGACCCCGTAGCGGTTCACTTCGGCGGCCCAGCCAATCACATTGGAGGTATGGCTGAAGTCGGCCGCGCCTTTTGACGAGACCTTGAATAGCATGCTGTTTTCCACCAAGCCTTCTTGGAGGGCCGGCGTGTGCCCGACATCACCGGACTTGCTCAAGACCACCGGCTTGTCCAGCACTGGCACCGGCAGGTAACCGGCGGCAATGCCTTCGGCGGTGGAGTCGAGATACAGGTTCAGGCTCGGCACATAGGTGATGGCGTGGTTGAGCAGCCCCAGCGTCGGCACCTTGGGTAACACATAGGCATTGCCCAGGTTGACCAGGGCCGGCGAACTTTCGATCCCCACCGCCGCCAGCATGGCTTCCAGCAGCGCAACGTGGTCCTTGCAGTCGCCATAGCGGTTGGCCAGGATCGTATCCACCGGATGCGGCACAACACCACCAGGGCCGACGTAGACCGCAACATAACGAATGTTCTTGCGGACCCAGTCGCTCAGTGCAATAGCCTTGGCCCAGGGCGTGTCGAGCCCGGCCGTGAGGCCGTTGGCGAGGTCCTGGATCTGCGGCGTCAGGGTGCTGTGGGCCCGCGCATCGTAGGCCTTGGCGAACGTGGCGAAATCGCTGAACGTCGACACGGCCAGGTATTGGCCGTAGTCCAGGTAGGACACCGCCCCCTGCTCGATGCGCGCCTTTTGCGCAGGCACATAGTCCCAGCGATAGATTTTGCGTCCCGGTCCGGCGACGGGCGTGCTCGCGGTAAAGCCCTTGGCATCGGCGTGCAGCGGCATGTCGGCCGGCAGGTCATAGATCAGGGTGAATTGCCGGGTAGGGAAAAACGCCGGGTAGGAAAGGTCTTCAAAATGGCCAGGAAACAGCGCCGTGCTGCGTTTTTTCCTGAACTGAACCACCAGCCGGTCACCCACGGCAACCTCAGGGAAGATCACCACCTTGAGCAGCGTGTCCTGGAACATCGGTGCACCCGCAGACGCTTGCTCCTGCTGCTCCTTGATCTGGTCGGCCTGAACCTGCACCTTGCGTCCGTCAGGCTTTTGCGTATACGCCTGGACCACCTCCAGGGTTTCCAGGGTCCGGTTGTAACTCATCGAACGTTGCGCCCAGGCCTTGATCGCCCGCTCTTCGTTGATCAGGTACGCCGTTTCCCAAGTAGCGACAAAACTGCCGTCGGCATTGACCACATTGGTCTGGATTTCTTTCTCGATGGTTATCGAAAGGTCAGTGCCATCGTCCTTGGCCTGGGCGGTGCCCAAAGCCAGGACAGACACCAGCAGCGCACTCAGAAGGCGCGCAGGGGAGAAGCCTGAGAACTGCATAAAGATCCGTCTTTTTATGAATAGGAAGCGTTCGCAATATACAGCAAACGCTGCGCCATCATTTAGCCTCCCTTAAATATTGTTTAAATTCAGTCTATTACCAACGCTTGATAGGTGAACCGGGGCCTCACTTGTGCAATCTGTCGGGGGCAGCCACAGACTCTTCAGCCTTCTTCGGCGGCCCGCTCTCGCTGCGAATTTGCGCATGGCTCAGCAAGGCAAAGATAAAGCTGCCACCAATGATGTTCCCCGCCAGCGTAGGACCTGCAAACACCAACCAGAAGTCCGCCCATGACAATTGGCCCGCGAACACCAGGTAGGAGACTTCGGCCGAACCGACCACGATGTGGGTGAAGTCCCCCAGCGCCATCAGGTAAGTGATGAGGATAATGATCCACATCTTGGCGCTCTCCATGGACGGAATCATCCAGACCATGGTGGCGATCATCCAGCCAGAGACGATGCCCTTGGCGAACATCTTGCTGGCGTCGTTTTCCATGACCTTGCGCCCGATATCGAGGAAGGCCAGGTCGGTCTTGGTGTCGAAAATCGGCAGGTGCAACATCACGTAGGCCACCAGCAGGGTCCCACACAAATTGCCAAACAAGACCACCGTCCACAGGCGCAACAGCCGGCCGAAATTGTTCAACGTGGGTTTGGTCATGACCGGCAGCACGGCGGTCAGGGTGTTTTCCGTGAACAGCTGCTGGCGGGCGAGGATCACCGCCAGGAACCCGGCACAGTAGCCAAAACTGGCGATCACCTTGAAGGCCTCGCCGTCCGGCAGCCGCGAATTGAGCAGCCCCATGGCCATCAGCGACAGGCCCATGGTCAAACCGGCGGCCAAGGCAGACCACCAGAGCGCAGCGACACTGCGCTCCAGCTCCTGGTCACCCTGGGTACGAATGATCTCGTGCAACACTGCCGCGCGCGGTGGCTGGTTCTTGTCGACGTCGTGCTGTTCCTGCGCCGAAAGGTTCGGGGTCTTGCCGTCGTGTGCCGAGCTCATGGGATGCGCAACCGGTGGCGGGATATCTAGCTATGACCTGCGCAGCACAGATTCCGTTCTACAGGCCTTGCATCACTCGACGCCGGCGCCATCCTGGAACTGGTCCTTGACGTACTTGATCTCGGTCCGCCCGTGCGCGGCCGGCAGACCGTCCTCGCCGAGGTTCACAAAGACCATCTTCTCCACTGTGAGGATGCTTTTGCGGGTGATCTTGTTGCGCACCTCGCACGTCAGGGTGATCGAGGTACGACCGAACTCGGTGGCGGTGATGCCCAGTTCGATGATGTCGCCCTGGCGCGAGGCGCTGACAAAGTTGATTTCGGAAATGTACTTGGTGACCACGCGCTGGTTGCCCAGCTGGACGATGGCATAGATCGCCGCTTCTTCGTCGATCCAGCGCAACAGGCTACCGCCGAACAGCGTGCCGTTGGGGTTGAGGTCTTCGGGTTTTACCCATTTGCGGGTGTGGAAATTCATGCTCACTCCTGACCGTCTTGCCGATTGATGCCGCCCATCATGGCAGAGCCCGACGCAGAGCTCTACGCAGCATCGACTATGGTCTCGATCAAGATTATCAACCAGCCGACAGAAACCCTTTGGAAGATCCGCCCAGCCCGCTATAATCGCCCCCGTTTCAAAACGGTCATCTTCAATTGCTACCGTTTTCCCGCCACCTGTCCGAGGGGCGCTGCAGCAGGCTAGACCTGTCAGGCTCGGATGGGGCGTTGCCTGGCCTTGAATGGCCGGACACTAAACGCACAACGGCGCCCATTCGCATACATTACGAATGGAGGCTCTTCATGAGCGCTGTCAACACGCCTGCAGATTTCACCGACTACAAAGTCGCCGACATGTCCCTGGCTGCCTGGGGCCGTCGCGAAACCATCATCGCCGAATCGGAAATGCCGGCCCTGATGGGTCTGCGTCGCAAGTACGCCGAAGAGCAACCGCTCAAGGGTGCGAAGATCCTCGGCTGCATCCACATGACCATCCAGACTGCCGTGCTGATCGAAACCCTGGTTGCCCTGGGTGCCGAAGTGCGTTGGTCGTCCTGCAACATTTTCTCGACTCAGGACCAGGCTGCCGCGTCCATCGCCGCTGCCGGCATTCCGGTATTCGCCTGGAAAGGTGAAACCGAAGCTGAGTACGAGTGGTGCCTGGAGCAAACCATCCTCAAAGATGGCGCGCCATGGGACGCCAACATGATCCTCGACGACGGCGGCGATCTGACTCAGCTGCTGCACGACAAGTACCCACAGGTTCTGGATCGTGTCCACGGCGTGACCGAAGAAACCACCACCGGCGTGCACCGCCTGCTGGACATGCTGGCCAAGGGCGAGCTGAAAATCCCGGCCATCAACGTCAACGACTCGGTGACCAAGAGCAAGAACGACAACAAGTACGGCTGCCGTCACAGCCTCAACGACGCGATCAAGCGTGGTACCGACCACCTGCTGTCCGGCAAGCAAGCGCTGGTCATCGGCTACGGCGACGTGGGCAAGGGTTCCGCTCAGTCCCTGCGTCAGGAAGGCATGATCGTCAAGGTTTCCGAAGTTGACCCGATCTGCGCCATGCAAGCCTGCATGGACGGTTTTGAACTGGTATCGCCGTTCATCGACGGTATCAACACCGGCACCGAAGCAAGCATCGACAAGGCGCTGCTGGGCAAGATCGACCTGATCGTGACCACCACCGGTAACGTCAACGTTTGCGACTCGAACATGCTCAAGGCCCTGAAGAAGCGCGCTGTTGTCTGCAACATCGGCCACTTCGACAACGAAATCGACACCGCTTTCATGCGCAAGAACTGGGCATGGGAAGAAGTGAAGCCACAGGTGCACAAGATCCACCGCACCGGCCCTGGCGATTTCGACGCACAGAACGACGACTACCTGATCCTGCTGGCCGAAGGTCGCCTGGTGAACCTGGGTAACGCTACCGGTCACCCAAGCCGCATCATGGACGGCTCGTTCGCCAACCAGGTCCTGGCGCAGATCTTCCTGTTCGGCCAGAAGTACGCCGACCTGTCGCCAGCCCAGAAAGCCGAGCGCCTGACCGTTGAAGTACTGCCAAAGAAACTCGACGAAGAAGTGGCCCTGGAAATGGTCCGCGGTTTCGGCGGCGTCGTGACTCAACTGACCAAGACCCAGGCCGACTACATCGGTGTGACCGTCGAAGGTCCGTTCAAGCCGCACGCTTACCGTTACTGATAGGCCGCAGGTTTGCTGGCGATTGCGGTGTGTCCTGCGCACAGCATCGCCTGCTCTCCTGTAGGAGCGAGCCTGCTCGCGATGGTCGTAAACGATAACGCGTGCTGTCTGGATGAACGCGTTGCTCTTACGTTTTTCGCGAGCAAGCTCGCTCCTACAGGGGGCCAGCCTCCGCACTACGTGTTTCCAAGGATACGACCATGTCACAAGATCGTCGCTACAGCTTCGAGTTCTTCCCGACCAAGACCGATGCTGGGCATGAAAAGCTGCTCGCCACTGCTCGTCAGCTGGCCACCTACAACCCCGATTTCTTCTCCTGCACCTATGGCGCTGGTGGTTCGACCCGTGATCGCACGATCAACACCGTGTTGCAGCTGGAAAGCGAAGTCAAAGTCCCTGCCGCACCGCATCTGTCTTGCGTAGGCGACAGCAAGGCCGACCTGCGCGGCCTGCTGACTCAGTACAAGGCGGCGGGTATCACCCGCATCGTTGCCTTGCGCGGTGACCTGCCGTCGGGCATGGGCATGGCCAGCGGCGAACTGCGCCACGCCAATGACCTGGTGCAATTCATTCGTGAAGAAACCGGTGATCATTTCCACATCGAAGTTGCCGCCTACCCGGAAATGCACCCGCAAGCGCGCAATTTCGAAGACGATCTCACCAACTTCGTGCGCAAGGCCAATGCTGGCGCCGACAGCGCAATCACCCAGTACTTCTTCAACGCCGACAGCTACTTCTACTTCGTCGAGCGTGTACGGGCGATGGGCGTGAACATCCCGATCGTGCCGGGCATCATGCCGATCACCAACTACAGCAAGCTGGCGCGCTTCTCCGATGCCTGCGGCGCGGAAATCCCACGCTGGATCCGCAAGCAGCTGGAAGCCTACGGCGACGATACCCAGAGCATTCAGGGTTTCGGCGAGCAGGTGATCACGCAGATGTGTGAACGTTTGTTGCAGGGCGGCGCACCAGGGCTGCATTTCTATACCCTGAACCAGGCTGATCCTAGCCTCGCTGTCTGGAACAATCTGAAACTGCCGCGCTGATCACGGCAGTGCATTCAGAAAAATGGCCCTGGCGAACCCCAGGGCCTTTTTTTATCTGTCACTCAACCGGGAAAACCGTAGTAGATGTCGATTCCTAGCCCAACTCCGACCCCACAACTGATCTACCTGGTCTACGGTGCCTGCACTTACCACCAGGAAGCACTCTTCAGTATTGCCAGCGCTTTGGCGGGCCTGCGCAAGACGCCGGGGGAAGCGCTCGACATCCAGGTCTTCACCGACGACCCGGCGCCTTACCGCGACCTGCCAGTACGGATTCGCCAGTTCGACGAAGCCACCCGTCAGGGCTGGATCGCCCCCCACGGCTACCACTTCCGCGCCAAACACGCGGTCATGCAACAGGTGATGGCCGAGTCGGAGCTGGCCCTGTTGATCGACACCGACACCTTCTTCCACTGCTCGCCCCTGGAATTGTTCCGGCGCATCCAGCCCGGCACCCTGCTGTGCAACACCCTCGGCATGTCCTACGGCAGCAACAAGCAGACCCGCCTCTACCAGACCCTGGCCGAGGTGCTGCAACAGCGGCAACTGGCGGACGACCAGATGCCCCTGCTGAACTCCGGGGTCATCGGCCTGTACCGCGAAGATGCCGACATCCTCGCCCACTCCCTGGCGCTGATGGACGAGTTGTATCCCCTGGCCCAGGGCGCCTACACCCTTGAGGAGTTCTGCCTGTCGGTGGTCACCTACCGCCAGCGTCAGGTGCGTGAATGCCCGGACCTGATCCATCACTACTGGAGCCGCAAGGAGCTGTTTCGCGCCAAGACCAATGCCTGGCTGGAAAAACACCGCGCCAACCCCACCAGCACCCTGGCCCTGGACGAAACGTCCCTGGTGACGGCGACTCTGCCGCGGCCACCGGCCCTGCAGCGCCTGGCCTATAAAATCGTGACCCTGGCCCTGCCCCGCCAGCAGCGCCAGTTCATGCGTGAAATCCTCTACGGCTGCTACCGCCATGCCAATCCGTTTGATCAAGCCTGTACGCCGGTCTGGTGGGAAAAGGCTCATGCCAATGTGGAAAAACGCCTGAAACGACCACTGGAAAACGATCAATTGGAACGCTGGTTCAACCACCCGATCAACCGCCTGGTGCTGGGCCGGCGACGCGAAGCCATCTACCTACATCTGATGCAGGCAAAAGGCGACTAAGCCTCGGGCTAGACCGCCTCTAGCTATTTCCCCGCCTCTCGTCGTAATCTCCAGCGATGCCCGTCATTGCCCAATTGCTGACAGCCGCGCTTCTCGTTTGCCTGAGCTTTGCTGCCCGGGCGGAAAAGTTGCGCATCGTCACCGAGCCCTGGGCACCTTACGTGTACGAGGAAAATGGCCAACCCCGGGGGCTGGACTACGAAACCACGGCCATTGTCTTCCAGCGCCTGGGAATCGAAGTGCAATGGCAGTTCCTGCCCTGGAAGCGCTGCCTGGCCATGCTTGATCAAGGGCTGGCCGACGGCGCACTGGACATCTTCCATAGCAACGAACGCGACGCCACCCTGCTCTACCCCAGCGAACCGCTGTCGCAAGTCGAGTTCGTGATGTTCTATGCCAACGCCCGCCCGCACCCGTTCAACACCCTGGAAGACCTGCGCGGCCTGACCATCGGCACCTCCCCCGGCTACCTGTACAGCCAGGACTTTCGTGAATCCACGCTGTTTACCCGAGAGCCGGCGCCGACCCATGAAGCCAACTTCGGCAAGCTGGCACGCGGGCGCATCGACCTGTTGATTACCGACCGCCGGGTTGGGCAAACCCTGCTCGACAGCCTGGACCTGCGAGACCAGATCAGCGAAAACCCGACCGTCATCAGCCGCGAGAGCCAATTCCTGGCCGTGCGCCGCAATGCCGGCATGGACCTGCTGGTGCAGCGTTTCGGCGCCGAACTCAAGCGCTTCAAGCGTGAACCGGCGTACGCCCAACTCAGCGCACGTTATGGCGCCGCACCGGCCAAGGACCTGACGCTTGTGACCCCGCAAGCCCATGAAGAAAAAACCGTTGAGCAGCAGGAAAGCAGCGCACAGTGATTGCTCTGTTATACTCCGGCCTTCCCGCCAGGCTTACGCCCGGACGCTCGGCACTGTTTCAGGCCTCTCGACATCGCTACAGCGCAGCTTTTCAGCCCGCGCGAGCACTCGCAGATGAGCCATCAGGGCCCAGCAGGACCGGACGCGATTGCGCTTCTCTCAAACGCCACTCGCGCCAGGCAAGACTATCCCATTGGGCCAAGCCCTAACTAAAACAGGATTACTCATGTCCTTTGCTTCCCTCGGTCTCTCCGAGGCTTTAGTCGGCGCCATCGAAGCCGCCGGCTACACCCAGCCTACTCCGGTGCAACAGCGGGCCATTCCCGCCGTGTTGCAAGGTCGCGACTTGATGGTTGCGGCACAGACAGGCACTGGCAAAACCGGCGGCTTTGCCCTGCCGATTCTGGAACGCCTGTTCCCCAACGGTCACCCGGACAAGTCCCAGCGTCACGGCCCGCGCCAACCGCGCGTATTGGTCCTGACCCCGACCCGCGAACTGGCCGCCCAGGTGCACGAGAGCTTCAAGCTCTATGCCCGCGACCTCAAGTTCGTCAGTGCCTGCATCTTCGGCGGTGTTGGCATGAACCCTCAGGTTCAGGCCATGGCCCGCGGTGTTGACGTGCTGGTAGCCTGCCCGGGTCGCTTGCTCGACCTGGCCGGTCAAGGCAGCGTCGACCTGTCCCACGTGGAAATCCTCGTGCTCGACGAAGCCGACCGCATGCTCGACATGGGTTTTGTCCATGACGTGAAGAAGGTCCTGGCCCGTCTGCCGGCCAAACGCCAGAACCTGTTGTTCTCGGCGACGTTCTCCAAGGACATCACCGACCTCGCCGGCAAGTTGCTGCACAACCCCGAGCGCATCGAAGTCACGCCACCGAACACCACGGTCGAGCGGATCGAGCAACGTGTGTTCCGCCTGCCGGCAAGCCACAAGCGTTCGCTGCTGGCGCACCTGATCACCGCTGGCGCCTGGGAACAGGTACTGGTCTTCACCCGTACCAAGCACGGCGCCAACCGCCTGGCCGAGTACCTGGACAAACACGGCCTGAGCGCCGTAGCCATCCACGGTAACAAGAGCCAGAACGCCCGCACCAAAGCCCTGGCCGACTTCAAGGCCGGTGAAGTGCGGATCCTGGTTGCCACCGACATCGCGGCACGCGGCCTGGACATCGACCAACTGCCACACGTGGTCAACTTCGAACTGCCGAACGTCGACGAAGACTACGTGCACCGCATTGGCCGTACTGGCCGTGCCGGTCGTTCGGGCGAGGCGATCTCGCTGGTCGCCCCGGACGAAGAAAAACTGCTGAAAAGCATCGAGCGCATGACCAAGCAGAAGATCGCCGATGGCGACCTGATGGGGTTTGATGCCAGCAGCGTCGAGGCCGAGAAGCCAGAAGTGCGCGAGCGTCCGGATGTGCGTAACCCGCGCAACCCACGTGGCCCGCGCGGCGACGGTCCGAACGGCGGCGGCGGTGGTGGCGGTCGCAAGGACAAAGGCAAGGACAAGGGCGGCAAGGAAAAGCCGGCAGCCAGCCGTGGCGAGCGCCCGGCGCAAAAGCCGCGTGAAGGCACGCCTGCCCGCGAACAGCAGCGCCCTGCCCCACGTGCGACCGCTGATCGGGCACCGGACGAGTTCCTCGACGACGATGTGGATAACTTCGGTAACCGCGTCGACTACGTGCCACAACAGAAACCGGCCCAGGGCCGTGGTCGCCGTCCAGGTGCCCCGGCACAAGGCACAGGCGCAGGCGCCGGTGCTCCACGCACTGGCCAGCCACAGGGCCGGCAGAACGGTCCACGCAACAGCAGCGGCGCCAGCACTGGCACCCCGCCTGCCAAGCGCAGCGGCCCACGCAGTGGCGCCCCCCGTGACGGCCAGGCCCGTCGCGAGGAGTCCCGCAACCGTCGCCCAGCCCGTGATGATCAGCCACGCCAGGAACCTGCGGTACAAAACCCGCGCGGTGGTCCGGCACCGAAGATCATTCACAAGGAGTCGAAGACCGACCGGTTCCCGACACCTGAGCAACTCGATCAACTGCCAAGCCGTCCACGTGGCGAAAAACCAGCGCTGCTGACCCGCAACCGCTGATTTTTCCTGCGTAAAAAAAAACGCCCCGGCTCTTGTGAGCCGGGGCGTTTTTTGTAGCGGCGAATATTACTTCGCTTTCACACCTTCAAACGTAACGTACAGCTCGACTGCGTCGGAAGCAGGGCCCAGGTCCTTCTGCTTGCCGAAATCGCTACGCTTGATCTGGGTAGTACCTTCGAAGCCAGCACGGTAGCCGCCCCATGGATCCTTGCCTTCACCCAGGAAAGTGGCCTTGACCACAACTGGCTTGGTCACACCCAGGATGGTCAGGTCGCCTGCGACATCAGCGGTTTCCTTGCCATCGGCATTCTTGCCAGTGGATTTGACGCTGGTGGAAACAAACGTCGCCTTGGCGAATTTGCTCGCATTCAGGAAGTCAGCGCTGGCGATGTGCTTGTCGCGCTCGGCGTGGTTGGTGAATACGCTGGAGGTATTAACGTTGAATTCGATCTTGCTGGCTTCAGGCTTGGCAGCGTCAAAGCTGAACTTGCCGTCGATATCCTTGAAAGTACCGGTGATGAAGCTGTAGCCCAGGTGGCTGATCTTGAAGTCAACGAAGGCGTGCTGGCCTTCCTTGTCGACAACGTAATCGGCTGCCATCACGTTAGCCGACAGCAGAGCAGTACCGATTGCCAGAGCGGCGAGAGACTTTTTCAACATGCTTTCTATTCCTTGGAGTCGAGGTTGAACATCAGGCTTTGCGACCCAGCATGCGTGCCAGGGTCACATCACGATCGATAAAGTGGTGTTTCAATGCTGCCAACGCATGGAGGCCGGAGACAATCACCAGCGCCCATGCCAGGTAGAAATGAATCACACCGGCCAGGTCTGCCTGGTCCGGTAGTCCGGAAATCAGGGCAGGGACTTCAAACAGGCCAAACACCGGTATCCCGACACCGTCAGCGGTGGAAATCAGGTAACCGGCAATCATTACCGCAAACAGGCTGAGATACAGAAACCCATGACCGAGCTTGGCGCCGACGCGAGTCAGGCGATCGTAGCTGGCCAGGGTCGGTGGTGGCGGGCTGATCAAACGCCAGAGCACCCGCAGCAGCATGACCGCGAAGAGCACCAGACCGATGCTTTTATGCAGGTCCGGGGCGTCCTTGCGCCAGGTGCTGTAGTAATCCAGCCCGACCATCCACAAGCCCAGGGCGAACAGACCCACCACTACCAGGGCTACACCCCAGTGCATGAAAATACTGACCCAACCGTAGCGGGAGGAAGAGTTACGTAGCTGCATTGCCCAAATCCTGTAAGAACTGCGACCAAGACTATCGAGTTATCTATCGAATTAAAGCGGAAAAATTCGCTTTGAAATATCGAGAAATACGATCTGGAGTCTGGTGTCGGATGGTTAAGGAAAGATTAACCACGTCCGACACTTGTCCTCCTAGCACCACAAGCGCGCCCTCCAAAGCGGGTTTCTCGTCAGCCCAGGTAACTGAAAAAACCACAATAGGTTGTCCGCATGCCCAGCATTGCATAGGCTTGCGCGATTGTTTGCCCGCGAAACCAGCGCGCCGTCTCGAGGAGAATTTACATGGGCTTGAATAATCAGTGGATGCAGCGCGATCTCGCGGTGTTGTGGCATCCCTGCACCCAGATGAAAGATCACGAACAACTGCCGTTGATCCCGATCAAACGCGGTGAAGGGGTGTGGCTGGAGGACTTCGAAGGCAAGCGTTACCTCGACGCCGTCAGCTCCTGGTGGGTCAACGTGTTCGGCCACGCCAATCCGCGGATCAACCAGCGGATCAAGGATCAGGTCGATCAACTCGAGCACGTGATCCTCGCCGGCTTCAGCCACCAACCGGTAATCGAACTGTCCGAGCGCCTGGTGAAAATGACGCCCGAAGGGCTGACCCGGTGTTTCTACGCCGATAACGGCTCATCGTGCATCGAAGTCGCGTTGAAAATGAGCTTTCACTACTGGCTCAACCGCGGCCAGCCGAACAAGAAGCGCTTCGTCACCCTGACCAACAGCTACCACGGCGAGACCATGGCCGCCATGTCGGTCGGCGACGTGCCCCTGTTCACCGAGACTTACAAGGCCCTGCTGCTGGACACCATCAAGGTGCCGAGCCCCGATTGCTACCTGCGCCCCGACGGCATGAGCTGGGAGGAACACTCGCGGAACATGTTCGCGGCGATGGAGCACACCCTGGCCGAGCATCACGACAGCGTTGCAGCAGTGATAGTCGAGCCGTTGATCCAGGGCGCGGGCGGCATGCGCATGTACCACCCGGTGTACCTGAAACTGCTGCGCGAGGCCTGTGACCGCTACGGCGTGCACCTGATCCACGACGAAATCGCCGTCGGTTTCGGCCGCACCGGGACCATGTTTGCCTGTGAGCAGGCCGGCATCCGCCCGGACTTCCTGTGCCTGTCCAAGGCCCTGACCGGCGGCTACCTGCCGCTGGCGGCCTGCGTCACCACCGACGAGGTCTACAGCGCCTTCTACGACGACTACCCGACCCTGCGCGCGTTCCTCCATTCCCACAGCTACACCGGCAACCCGCTGGCCTGTGCCGCCGCGTTGGCGACCCTGGATATCTTCGAGCAGGACAACGTCATCGAGAACAACAAGGCCCTGGCCCAGCGCATGGCGACCTCGACCGCACACCTGGCCGATCACCCGAACGTGTCGGAGGTGCGTCAGACCGGCATGGTGCTGGCCATCGAGATGGTCAAGGACAAGGCCAGCAAAGAAGCCTATCCCTGGCAAGAACGTCGGGGCCTGAAAGTATTCCAGCACGCCCTGGAGCGCGGCGCGCTGTTGCGCCCGCTGGGCAGCGTGGTGTACTTCCTGCCGCCCTACGTGATCACCCCCGAGCAGATCGACTTCCTCGCCGAAGTGGCCAGCGAAGGCATCGACATCGCCACCCGCGACTCGGTCAGTGTCGCCGTGCCGAAGGACTTCCACCCAGGGTTCCGTGATCCGGGCTAGCAGCCACGAGCTCCTACAAGGGCTGTGCCTAAGCAGGCAAATCCAACTCAGATGAACGACCCCTTTTACAGAGACCCCGCATGAGACTGTCGCGCTTTTTTATCGATGCCCCCTTGAGCCTTGGCGAGCATGAGCTGCCGGAGGCCCAAGCCCATTACATCAGCCGCGTGCTGCGCATGGCCGAGGGCGATGCGCTGCAGGTGTTCGATGGCTCAGGCCAGGAATACCTCGGCACACTGGTGGAAGTCGGCAAGAAACGCGTGCGCGTGGCGTTGAGCGAAAGTTTCGCCGGGCAAATCGAGTCGCCGCTGCAGATTCACCTGGGCCAGGGCCTGTCCCGGGGTGAGCGCATGGATTGGGCGATTCAGAAAGCCACGGAGCTGGGGGTGAGTGAAATCACGCCGATCTTCAGTGACCGCTGCGAAGTACGACTCAAGGACGAGCGCGCCGACAAACGCCTGCAGCACTGGCGCCAGGTCGCGATCAGCGCCTGCGAGCAATGTGGGCGCTCGCGGGTGCCTGTGATCCATCCGCCGATGCTGCTGGCAGACTGGATCAAGCAGGTCCCGGCCGAGCTGAAACTGGTGCTGCACCCGGTGGCAGAGCCATGGGCCAGCCACGCCAAGCCCGCGACCCTGGCATTTCTGATCGGCCCCGAAGGTGGCTTGTCGGACACTGAAGTAGAGCAGGCCAAGGCGGGCGGTTTTCACGCCGCACGCCTCGGCCCTCGCGTGTTGCGCACCGAAACCGCGCCGGTAGTGGCGCTGGCGGTAGCACAACAGCTATGGGGCGATTTCTAAGCCCTTAGCCTGCGAGTTCTTGAGCTGAAAATCACTGCACCGGATCACTGGTCGGCTTGGCAATGATCGCCTTGAGTTCGCTGGTCATCGGGAACTCGAGGTTCAAGCCTTTTGGCGGGATCGGCTGTTCAAACCAGCGCTGGTAGATCCCGTTGATTTCCCCTGAGCTGTACAGCTCGCCCAACGTCGAGTTCACCAGCGCCAGGAACTGCGGATCGTCCTTGCGCACCATGCAGCTGTAGATCTCCCGCGACTGCTCTTCCCCGACCACCACCCACTTGTGCGGGTCGCGAGCCTTGGCGCGCTCGCCGTAGAGCAATGCATCGTCCATGTAGAACGCCGCTGCCCGACCGGACTGCAACATCTGGAAGGCTTCGCCGTGGTCCTTGGCGCTGATCACGAACATGTCGATCTTGTTATCGACGTTGTAGCTCTTCAGATAGCGCTCGTTGGTGGTGCCGGCGGTGGTCACCACGTTCTTGCCGCGCAGGTCGGCGAAGCTCTTGACCCCACTGTCGTTGGCGGTCAGCAACTGGCCTTTGACATAGATAAAGCCGTAGGAAAACGCCACCTGCTTTTGCCGCTCAGCGGTCACGCCGGTCGAACCACATTCCAGGTCGACCGTGCCGTTCTGCACCAGCGGAATACGGGTTTGCGAGGTCACCAGGTTGTATTTGACCTTGAGCTGGGGCGCTGCGAGCTTCTGCTGCACACGCTCGACTATCTTGCTCGCCAGGTCCACCGAGTAACCCATCGGTTGACCCGAGTGATCACCCACGTAGGAGAAGGGCACCGACGCATCGCGATAACCCAGGGTAATGCTGTTAGTGCTGGCAATCTTGCTCAGGGTCGGGCCCAGCGGGGCTTCTTCAGCCTGCACTTGAGTGCCGAGCAACACGCCCAGGGTGCAGCCGAGCAACGTGATTTTTTGCATTGTTATTCTCCGTTGTGGGTGATGGATTACTTAGCGGCGGGCCGCGATAACGCTGATTTCGACTCGCACCTGCGGGCGGGCCAACTCGGCCTGCAAGGTCGTGCGACTCGGTGCCTGGCCAGGCGACAACCAGGCCGACCAGACGTCATTCATCGCCGCGAAATCCTCACCAATATCCTTCAGGTAAATGGTCGCGCTGAGCAGATGATCCTTGTCGCTGCCCGCCTCGGCCAGCAGCGCGTCGATTTTTTCCAGCACCTGGCGAGTCTGGCCAGTGGCGTCGGTGGCATCACCCGGTACTTGGCCGGAGAGAAACACCAGCTCGCCAAAGGTCACGGCAGCGGACAAGCGTGGATTGGTCTGGATACGGCTGATGGTCATCGGATAGTCCTTCTCTTGGGTAATGGTTTCAGGCCGCACGGGGCGTAAAGCCCTGCAGGTCAATGGAGGGGCGGCGCTGGCCGATCAGCTCACTGAGCAACTGCGCGCTGCCGCAAGCCAGGGTGAAACCCAGGGCGCCATGGCCGAGGTTAAGCCACAGGTTGCAATACGCCGTTGCGCCCAGCAGCGGCACGCCGCTAGGGGTCGCCGGGCGCATGCCGGCCCACTCGATGGCCTGCTCGTAGTCGCCGGCATTGGCAAAGGTGTCGCGTGCCTGGCGCTTGATCAGGGCCAGCCGCTTGGGGTCCAGCGCCGGGTCAAAACCGACGATGTCGACCATGGCCGCCACCCGCAGTTGCTCGCCAATGCGGGCGTAGACGATCTTGCGGTCATAGTCGGTGATGCTCAGGTCCGGGGCCCGATGTTGGGCGCCGATCGGCACAGTCAGGCTATAACCCTTGAGCGGGTACAGTGGCAGGTGCACCCCAGGCAACGCCAGCAGTGGGCTGCGATGACCGGCGGCAATCACCAGATGTTCCACTGGCAGCACTTCATCCCCCAGTTCGATTGCGCTCACCACACCATTGGCCTGGCGAATGCCGGTCACGGCCTGGCCCAGGCGGAACTCGCAACGACCTGAGGCCCGCAAACGCGCCGCCAGTTGCTGGCAAAAACCGTGGCAGTCACCGACTTCCTCATCCGGGGTGTAAATCGCACCCACGAAGGGTGCATCGGCCAGTGCCGGGTCCAGGCGGGCGCACTCGGCGGGCGACAGCACCTGTTGTTGCTGGGGGTCGGCCAGTTTTTGGCGGGCATGCTCGAAGCTGGCGGTGCTGCGAAAGGTCACCAGCTTGCCGTTGCGCCGCCAGTGGAAACCCTCCAGGGCATCGGCTTCGCGCCAGGTCTGCAGGGTGGACTGGCTGAACAGCGCCAGGCGCAACAGATGGGCTGCGTTGGCGCGGTTGACCGAAGAACGGCAGGCACCCAGGAAGGACGCCATCCAGCGCCACTGCGCCGGGTCGAAGCGTGGACGCAGCTTCAGCGGTGAGTCACCACGCAACATCCAGCCAATGGCCTGCAACGGCACGCCTGCATCGGCCAGGGGCGCCACGTAGCGATAGGACAACTGGCCGCCATTGGCAAAGCTGGTTTCGCTGCCCAGCGAATCCCGCGCCTCGACCAGGGTCACCTCAACGCCATCGCGCACCAGTGCGTAGGCCGTTGCCAGGCCGATGACGCCGCCGCCGATGATGCATACACGCTGAGCCATGTCAGTCCTTAATCGTGGTTGAGACGAGCCCGAGGTTAGAGCCAGGTGACAGGCGCCGAACAATGAATAAAGATGGTCATCCCATAAACAAAGGTTATGGACTCACCATGCGCCTTCGCCACATCGAGATTTTCCAGGCCATCCGCCAGACCGGTTCGGTCAGCGCTGCCGCGCAATTGCTGCACGTCTCCCAACCCGCCGTGACCAAAGTGCTGCAACACGCCGAGCAGCACCTGGGCTTCCCGCTGTTTCTGCGGGTGCGCGGCAAACTCCAGGCCACCCCGGAGGCGCTGGAACTGGAGCGTGAGGTCGACAAGGTCACCGAAAGCCTGCAAGGAGTGCGACGCCTGGCCCAGAGCCTGCGCCGCGAGCCGGGCCATAGCCTGCGGATCGGCGCGACCCCGGCCCTGGCCCTGTCGTTATTGCCCCCGGCCATTCATGAGTGGACGCAACGCTATCCGGAGATCGCCTGCGAGCTGTCCAGCGCCCACAGTCGTGAGTTGGTGCAGAACCTGCTGATGCGTGAAATCGATGTCGCCCTGACCCTGCAACTGCCCGATCACCCGGGACTCAAGGCCCAGGCGCTGGCCAGCGGGGTGTTGGTGGCGCTGGCGCCGGCGGGTTACTGGCCCCTGGAAGAAGAAGGCCAACCGCTGCCGCTGCAGGCCCTGGCCGATGCGCCGTTGATCGGGCTATCCAGTGCCGATCCACTGTCGGCCCGGCTCGACAGTTACCTCAAGGCGGTCGAGCCGCCGCCCCGGGTCAGCATCGCGGTGCAGACGTACTCACTGGCCAGGGCGATGGTCGAATCCGGGGCCGGCCTGACCGTGATCGACCCCTTCACCGCCCTGGGCGCCTCACCCGGGACCACCGCCATCCGCCCCCTGGCGCCGGCGCTGCCGATCACCCTGTACGCGGTGACCCGCGCGACCGAGCCGCCACCGCACACCCTGAACGAGCTACTGAGCATCTTCAGCAGCCGCGCGCAGGAGCAACTGGACAGGTTGGTCGGGCGGGCGTAGTTACGCCGCCAAAGCGCAGCCCCCTGCGATCAGATCACATAAAGCGCAATCGCCACGAAATGCAGCAGGCTGCCGGTGATGACAAACAGGTGCCAGATCCCGTGGGCATGGCGCAGCCGGCTGTCGAGGGCGAAAAATATGATACCGACGGTGTAAAACACTCCGCCGGCCGCCAGCCAGGCAAACCCCGTGATGCCCAGCGCGGCAATCAGCGGCTTGACCGCCACCAGCACAATCCAGCCCATCACCGCGTAGATCACCAGCGACAGGATCCGCGCCTCGGAGCGCGGCTTGATCTCTTGCAGCATGCCGATCACCGCCAGCGTCCAGACAATCGCGAACAGCGACCAGCCCCAGGGCCCGCGCAGGGTCACCAGGCAAAAAGGCGTGTAGCTGCCGGCAATCAGCAGGTAGATCGACAAATGATCGACCTTCTGCATGATCACCTTCGCCCGTCCGCGCACGCTGTGATAGACCGTCGACACGCTGTACAGCACCAGCAGTGTGACCCCGTAGATCGCCACGCTGACGATCTTCCATGGACTGCCATCGAGACTGGCCACCACCAACAACCAGACCGCCCCGACAAACGCCGCAACCGCCCCGAACAAATGGCTCCAGGCGTTGAATCTTTCTCCGTGGTACATGGGCCTCTCACCTCGAAATCACAAAAACAGTGCGCAAGGCCAAAGCTGACAGCCTGAAAGAGCATTATTTCCAACGCATAGTGGTTGAATCAGACTGGTGCGCCAGCGACTCCACCTGCACAGATTCATAACCCTCAATCGGCCATGGCTTTCTCTACACGGATCAACAGTTCATGGGTACTGCCGAGCAATTGTGCAAGCAGTGACTCGTCGTCATCCATGTAACCTTCGTACTCAGCCAGATTCCTGCGCTCATGACACAAGGCAAACAACCGAACCTGAAGCTTGCTCAATTGCACGGTATGAATCAGACACTGAAAAACCAGATATCGCTTGTCTGATCGATACCCATGCAACCGTAACGCAGTCAGCGCGAGGGCATGAGCAGCGTTGTAGGCCAGATCGAACCGGCTGGCAAACGAGAGTTGAGGGCTGCTCGCATCCCTCAGTCGATCGGTCGCCGAGCGCATCAACCCTTCACATTCCTTTCGATCAGGTGGCTCGGCTTTGAGGGATCCACTACGTAGAAGGTTCTCCAGACTCTCGCTGCTGCCCATCCTTGGCCTCCAAAGGGTTTACCCCTATCAAATTGATTTTTTCCTGTTGCGCCACCCGCAGCACGAAGCTGTTGCCCGCAGCCAACTTTCCGGCCCAGTCCTCAGGGGTGTAGAGCGTCGGATTAAGCGGACGACCCAGTTGCTCTTCCATGGGTATCAATCGTTCCATGACTTCACTGTAGTGCAGACCTTCGCCAATCAGCATCAGGTCTATGTCACTGGATGCGTTGGCCTGATCCTTGGCGATAGAGCCATAGACAAAGGCCCAGATAAGTTGCTCCGCAAAGGGCGCTAGGGCACGGCGCAAGGGGTCGGCAATGCCAAAGGTCTTGCGCACAATGCCTGCCAATTCACGATAGATCGGGCACTGTTCATTGGCCTGGTAGTGGGTCTGATTACCCCTGCGCGTCATCTTCAGTACGCCCGCCGAATTCAAACGCTCCAGTTCACGCATAAGGCTGCCCTTGCCCACTTGAGCCCAGCGAGCGATCTCATTGGCATAAAAGCTCTGATCGGGTTTGCCGTAGAGTAACCCCAGCACTTTTTGCTGGGTCACCGTGAATAGGGCGTTGCTGAGTGAAAGGGTTTGCACAGCCAGCACCAATAAGTCTCAAAAAGGGAACGATAGGTCCCTTTTTGAGACTTATCAAGAAATCCCATGTTCTATGACCAACCCCGCCCCCACCAACAACGCCTCCAACGCCAGCAAATCGGGGATTTTTGCTACGTGATCGACGACTTGTACCGCTGCCTGTTCCAGTGCACACAGCGGCACGTCGACGTAGCTCAACTGGCTGTCGAGCTTGCAGGAGCGTGGGATGCCCTGGACCAGCAGGGCGATGAACCTGAGGTTGGCTCGCCCGCCCAGGGTGTTGAGGATGACGATGCGGGCGCGTTCGCCGATCACGGTTTTGCTGCCGCAGGCCGACTCGAAACTCAGCAGGGGGATCTGGCGGTCGCGCCAGTTGACCTGGCCCAGGTACCAGGGCGGTGAGTCGAGGTCGAAGGTTCCGGGCTGGTAGTCGATCAGCTCGGCAACGGCGACGTTGGGCAGGATCAGGGTGCGGTCGGCCAGGGGCAGCAGCAGCCCGGTGAGGTGGCTGGTACGGTGCTCAAGCATGGGCCTTGCTCCACAGGGCGATACTGTCGAGCAGCACCGATTCCTGGTACGGCTTGCCGAGGTAGTCGTTGACGCCGATGGCCATTGCCCGGTCGCGGTGTTTTTGCCCGGTGCGCGAGGTAATCATGATGATCGGCAGGTGCTGCAGGCGGGGATCGTTGCGCACCTGGGTGGCCACTTCGAAGCCGTCCATGCGCGGCATTTCGATGTCCAGCAGCATCAGGTCGGGCATGTGCTCTTCCAGCAACTGCATCGCGTCCACCCCGTCCTTGGCCGTGAGCACGCTCATGCCGTGGCGCTCCAGCAGCCGGCTGGTGACTTTGCGCACGGTGACCGAATCGTCCACCACCAGCACCAGCATCGAGCGCTGCGGCTCGCCTTCCGGGCTGGTCGCGGCCGGCGCCGGCAAACGTACCTGCATCGCCCGCAACGGCGCCAGCAGGTCGAGAATCAGCACCACCCGGCCATCACCGAGAATCGTCGCGCCGGACAGGCCCTGGACCGCGGCAAACTGCGGGCCGAGGCTCTTGACCACGATTTCCCGGGTGCCGGCCATGGCGTCGACCTGCACCGCGATATGCCGCTCGTTGCACTGCACCAGCAGCACCGGCAGCGGCAGGTTCTGCCCCAGCAAGCGCGGGCGAATACTGGTCTTGAGCAACTCGCCCAGGTAGCACAGCTCGTAACATTGCCCGGCGTACTCGTACCGGGGCGGATCCAGTTGATAGCGGGCCTCCAGTTCGCTGGGCAGGACTCGCACCATGCCCTCGATGGTATTGAGCGGGATCGCGTACAGATCCTCGCCACACTGCACCATCAACGCGCGGTTGACCGACACCGTGAACGGCAGGCGAATGCGAAAATGCACGCCCTTGCCCGGGACCGAGTCAATGCTCATCAGGCCGCCGAGCTGGCGCACTTCTTCATGCACCACGTCCATGCCCACCCCTCGCCCGGAGATCTGGGTGATTTTCTCGGCAGTAGAGAAGCCGGGCTGCAGGATGAACTGCAGCACATCGCGGTCACTCAGGCTGCTTTCGGGGGCCAGCAGCCCGCGCTTGATCGCCTTGCGCCGTACGGCATCGAGGGGCACGCCGGCACCGTCGTCACGGATGTCGAAAATGATATCGCCGCCCTCGCGGGACAGGTCCAGGCTGATCCGCCCCTGCTCGGGCTTGCCGGCAGCGCGGCGTACTTGCGCAGACTCCAGGCCATGGTCGATGGCGTTGCGCAACATGTGCTCCAGCGGGGCGGCCATGCGCTCAAGGACATTACGGTCCATCTCGCCTTCGGCGTTGCCGACGATAAACTCAACGTCTTTGCCCAGCTCGCTGGAGACCTGGCGGACGATGCGTTTGAGGCGCGGCAGCATCCGTTCGAACGGCACCATGCGCGTGCGCATCAGGCCTTCTTGCAGCTCACTGTTAATCCGCCCCTGTTGCTGCAACAGGTTCTCGGCGTCGAGATTGCGCCGATCGAGGGTTTCCTTGAGGTCGAGCAGATCGGAAGCAGACTCGAACATCGCCCGCGACAACTGCTGCAGTTGCGAATGGCGATCCATTTCCAGCGGGTCGAATTCTTCGTAGCCCAGGCGCTCGGCGTCGACGTGCTGGCGACTGAGGATGCGTCCCTGGGTTTCGGTGTCGAGGCGGCGCAGTTGATCGCGCATGCGCTCGATGGTGGTTTCCATCTCGCTCAAGGTCACCCGGGCATCGTTGACCTGTTGCTCGACACGCCCACGAAAAATCGAAGTCTCGGCGGCCAGGTTGACCAGGTCGTCGAGCAGTTCGGCGGACACCTTGACCATATCGGCGCCCGCTTCAGCGGGCGGCGCGGACGGCTCCGGCTTGTTCTGCGCCAGGCTGTCGAGCGCCACCGATGGCGCAGCACGCTCGACCGCCGAGGGGTGACTGAAGGCCTGGATGGCCTCGAGCAGGCGCTCGGCCGGCGCTACCGGTTGACCGGCACGGGTAGCGTCGAGCATCTGCGCCAGCCGGTCATGGCTGCGCTGCAACAGCCCGAACAGCGCCGGTGTGGCCTGCAGCAAGCCGGTCGACAGGCCTTCGTAGAGAAATTCCAGTTCATGGGCCAGGTCGCCAATCGGCGCAATCTCGACCATTCGCGCGCCACCTTTGAGGGTGTGCAGATCGCGCAGCAGGGTTTCCATTTCCTGGCGGCTTTGCGGGTCGGCCTGCCAGCGCAGCAAGGCTGCGCCCGAACTGTCGATGATGTCGAAGCCTTCCTCGAGGAAGATCTCCAGCAACTCCGGGTCATTACCCGGCGCATCGTCGGCGGGCACCTGTGCAGCGGCGTCGGCAGGGTTGGCGCTGCCTTGGCGCCACTGCGCGATGGCCTCGATCAATGCCGTGCAATCGCCCAGCGGTTGTTGGCGTTGCAGTTGCTCCAGCAGTTGCGCGAGGCGGTCGTGGCTCTGCTGCAACAACTGGCCAAGCTCGGTGCTATAGCTCAAGCGCCGGTCCACCAACCCCTCGTAAAGGCTTTCCAGCTCGTGGGCCAGGTCACCCACCGGTCCGATCTCGGCCATCCGCGCCCCACCCTTGAGGGTGTGCAAGTCGCGCTGCAGCGACAACAACGGCGCAGGGTTCTGCGGTTCCGTGAGCCAACGCTGCAAGGCCTGCCCGGCGCTCTCCAGAATGTCCACGGCCTCTTCGAGAAAAATCGCCTCCATTTCATCGTCCGCCGCCAACGGCGTCGGCGAGGACTGCCCGAGTTCGGCGGTGACGCTGCCAAGTTCGGTAATGCTCAGGGTGCGGCTGCCGTCGCTGCGGATCAGGCCCATCGCGGACGGATCCAGGCCCTCATTAAGCAGATCGCGCAGGGCGTGCACACGAGCCGATTGGTGACTGACTTCCTGGCCTGCCGCCAGTTCGTCGAGCATGTTGATCAAGGCTTCATGGGCACTTTGGGCCTCGTGAAAGAACCGCTCGCTGACCGCCAGGCTGCTTTCCTCCACGGCGCCATACAGGTCGAGCAAGGCCTCGCACAACTCATCCATCGGGTGCAGGTCGGCCAGGTGTGCGCCCTCACCCAGGGTCGTCAGCTCATCCAGCAAGGCCGTCAGTTCCTGGCGCTCGCCGGGGTGTTGCTGCCAGCGTTGCAACAGGCTTTCGGCGTCCAGCAGGATGTCCATGCCCTGGGCCAGGAAGTTGTTGATCAACTGCGGGTCACGCTTGATCCGCACACCGCTGTCGGGCGAGCTGTGCAAGGCTTCCAGGCGCTCGGCGAGCAGGGCCTGGGTGCGCAGGATCAGATCAGGCGCGCCGCGGATTTCCACCAGCGGGTTGCCCTGCAATTGCGCCAAGCCGCGGCGCAGCAAGCCTTCGGCCTCCAGCAGCAGTTCGACTTCATCCAGGTCCAGGGCCAACAGGTGCGCCTTGTATTCGCGGGCCAGTTGGTCGAAGGGTGCCGCCAGCTCGGCGATCGGTACCACACCGGCCACCGACGCGCTGCCCTTGAGGGTGTGCAGCGCACGCTGCAACTCGTCAGTGGCCTGCAACGGCAGATGTTCGGCGGCCTGCTCGAGAAAGCGCTGGAGGCTGTTGAGGTGGCTGTCGGCTTCGTTGCGGAAGATCTCCAGCAACTGCGGATCGGCGGCGCCAGCGTGCGCTCCGCTCGCTTGCTCGGGCAGGGCCGCGCCCCGGGCCAACGCGTGGGCACGGGCTGCCAGGTGGTCCACGTCATCGCGTTGGCGCTGGTGGCTGGCGGCGAATTCCGCCACCAGCTCTGGCAGCAGGTGCAGCGTGTCGCGCAACAGCTCATCGACCTGCGGCCCAGGCTCGACACTGTGTTCGAGTATTCGGTTGAGCAGGTTTTCCACGGCCCAGGCGAGTTCGCCGAGCACCAGCGCGCGGACCATCCGTCCACTGCCCTTCAAGGTATGAAAGGCCCGCCGCAGTTCGCCCAGGAGCGCAGCACTGCCTGGGTTGGCCGACCAGCGCGGCAGGTACTCGCGCAGGATATCCAGGACTTCGGCGGTCTCCTCGAGGAACACCTCGCGCAACTCGTCATCCACCGGTTCTTCATCGGCCGGCGGTGGTTGCAGGCTGTCGGGGGTACTCACGGCCGGCGGGTTGACGGCCGACACCGGGCTGGCCAGGGCATCTGCCAGCGACTGCTGGGCGGCCGGGTCAGCTTCGGCGAACCGACCGCCATCGGCACTCGGCGACGGATTGAACGGTGGCAGATGAACCGCGCTGGGCTGATAGCCGAGTGTCGCCAGACTCTGTTCGGCCACATCCAGCACCTGCTCGCCGAGGGTTTGCGGGTCCTCGCTCAAGCGCTCCAGGTAATACTCGATGCTGGTGATGGCATCGGCCAGGTTGTCCAGGTGCTGCCAATCCGGCGGCGTGCGGTCCGCCAGCAGGTGTTCACGAATGTAACTGTTGCAGGCTTCCAGCAGGCTCGCCGCACGGTGCAGGGGAATCATCGCCAGCGCACCACGAACCTGGGTCAGCAAGTCCGGCAGTAACTGCAACGGCTGGCGATCCCAGTGGGCATCGATGTATTCGACGATCATGTCCTTGGCCTGTTGCAGGCAGAGGCGGGCTTCCTTGATGACGATCTGGTGGATCTGCGTCAGGTCGGTGGTCGGCAGCCGGCTTTCTTCACGGTTTTCCTCGACGATACCGACCATGCCCGCCAGGGTCGCCTCGACGTAGAGCAAGGCACCGGCGACGTCCATCAGGATCGCATCGTTGGGCTCGCGCTGCCCCTGGGCCAGGCTCAGCACCACGCCTAACTGGTCGATGATGACCTTGCGCGGCTGGCCAAAACCGAGCACCGCCAGGGTGTCGGCAATCTGCCGCAGTGGCGCCAGCAGGCTGTCGAGGTCCGAGGCATGCTGGCGGTCGCTGCGCACGAACAGGTCCAGGCGTTCCTTGACCCGCACCAGTTCCTCGCACAAGGCGGCCAGCACCGAGCGCATGGCGTCGCGGTCAGGCCCAGCCAGGCGCGCGCGCTCTGCATCGAGCAAGGCGTTGTCAGGCAAGGCGTCATCCAGTCCGTAGCGATCTTTCATGATTAACATCCGGGCACTGGGGGATTGCGCCTTGGCGATATAAAACAGCAGGCTTTTCAGCAATTCGGGCGGCGCTGCCTGGTTGATGGCCGGCATGCCGTGTTCCAGCAGGCGCTTGAGTTCCTTGTCGGTGTCCTTGAACAAGCTGCGCAGTGCCGGACTGTTATCGATACGGCCACTGAGCATGCCTTCGACCAGCGCTGAAGCCACCTGCCACAGCGGGCTCAATGGCGCGTCGGCACACAGCGCCTCAAGGCGTGCAAAGACCTTGGCCAGGTATCCCAGGTTAGTGCTGTCGTCCTGTTCGCGCAGCAGGCCGACCAGGCCCATCTGCAGCATCTGCCGCAGTTTGCGCAACACATTGGGCAAGTCTGCCGGCGCCAGCAGCGCCAGTTGCGCCTCCGTCAGGGCCGGCAGTTCTTGCAGTTGTGGACTGAACAGGCTGGTTTCCGCGAGCAGGCCTTCGCCACGGGCGCTGCGCAAGTCATTGATCAGCGGCAGCACCACCAGGGGCAAGTCGCGCCGGGCGCTGAGCACGCGGTCGAGGTAAATCGGCAATTGGCCGAGGGCCTGTTGCAGCAGGCGAATAGCTTCGTCGCGATGGGCCACCATGCCACGCTGCAAGGCTGCCGCCAGTTGCTCCATCTCTTCGGCGAGCAGGGCCGCACCGTAGAACTCGACCATCTGCAGACTGCCATGGACCTGATGGATACCTGCCAGGCATTGCTCGAGCGCGTGCAGCGCCTGCGGGTCCTCGACCAGTTGATCGAGGGCAAGGTAAGCCTGCTTCAGCGTTTCGGCAATTTCGCCCTTGACCCACTCAAGGGCCACATAGTCGTGCCGATCACCCATAACCACTCCAGTCAAAATTCGTTCCCAGCGTGCAGGGTTCAGGTCTTGTCGGTACCGCGCTCCGGTACCGCCGGCAAGGTGAAGCCGGACACCGAGCGCCGCAACTGACTGGCCATTTTCGCCAGGTTGCCAATGCTCTCTGCGGTGGCCGTGGAGCCCGACGAGGTTTGCGTGGTGATCTGCTGGATCACGTTCATGGTCAAGGAAATCTGTCCCGCCGACGACGTCTGTTGCTGCGCCGCATTGGAAATGCTCTGGATCAGCGCCGCAAGAGTTTTCGAAACGCCTTCGATTTCTTCCAGGGCTACTCCGGCATCCTGCGCCAGCCGCGCGCCGCGCACCACCTCGGTGGTGGTCTGCTCCATGGAAATCACCGCCTCATTGGTGTCGGTCTGGATCGCCCGCACCAGGGTTTCGATCTGCCGGGTGGCGGCGGAAGAACGTTCAGCCAGGCGCTGCACCTCGTCGGCCACCACGGCAAACCCGCGCCCGGCGTCGCCGGCCATGGACGCCTGGATCGCCGCGTTGAGGGCCAGGATATTGGTCTGGTCGGCGATGTCGTCGATCAGGCTGACGATATCGCCGATTTCCTGGGACGACTCGCCCAGGCGCTTGATGCGCTTGGCGGTGTCCTGGATCTGCTCACGAATGTTGTCCATGCCGTGAATGGTGTTGTGCACCACCTCGTTGCCCTTGTTGGCGATCTCCACCGAACGCTCGGCCACAGCCGATGATTCGGCGGCGTTCGCCGACACCTGGTCGATGGACTGGGCCATGTCGTTGATCGAAGCCGACGCTTCGCTGATCTGCTGGGCCTGATGCTCCGAGGCCTGGGCCAGGTGCATCGCCGTGGCCTGGGTTTCCTGCACAGCGGCGGCGACCTGGCCGGCCGTGAGGTTGATGGTAGCCACCAGGTCGCGCAGTTGATCGACCGAGTAGTTGATGGAGTCGGCAATGGTCCCGGTGAAGTCTTCAGTCACCGACGCCGTGACCGTCAGGTCGCCATCTGCCAGGTCCTCGATTTCGTCGAGCAGGCGCATGATCGCGTTCTGGTTGCGCTCGTTCTTCTCGGCGGTCTCGCGCAACTGGCGGTTGGTTTCACGCACCATCACCAGGCCAATCAGGATGATCGAGGTCAGCGCCAGCAGGCCCAGCACGTAACCGCCGATGGTGTCGGTGGAGCGTCCGCCCACCAGGTTCTCGAAGCCGTTGGCCAGGTGCGAGGCTTCCTCCAGCAGGGTCTGCGAGAGGTTGAAGATATTGCCCGCCGACTCACGGACCTTGAACAGCTGGGGCGAGGTCTCGAGGATTTCATCCACCGAACCGGAGACAAACTGGAACAGCTCGGCAATTTCGGTCAGACGAGCACGGGCATCGCGGTCCTCGACCTGGCTGACCTTGAGCGCCGGATTGCCCTGCAGCATGCCGTTGAGCACCTGGCCGAAGCGCGCCGCGTCCCGGCCAAACACATCGGCGGCCTGCTGGGCGTTTTCATCGCCGGCCAGCACCGTGTTGACGGCGCCAAGGATGCGCTCGGCAAGCAGCGACTGGCGCTGGGCCATGGCCACCTGAGTAGCTGGCGCGCCGCGCTGCAGCAGGATTTCGACGACTTTTTCGTACTCGACCTGCAACTGCGGCACGGTCTCGGCCAACGTCGCGGCCACTTGGTGCAGCGACAGCACGGTCTGCTCGCTGGAGAGGATCGCGTCGGTGTTTTTCAGCAAGCGCTCCCAATCCAGCTGCACGGCGCGCATTTGCGGACGCACCACCGCCGGTGCTGGCGGCAGGCCCGTGGCCGGGTCGCCTTTCTTCAGGTAGCCCCAACGCAGTGCAAAGTCATTGCGCGCGTCGCTGAGCAGCTTGAACGCCGCGGCTTTGCCGGCAGCCGCTTCGGTGGCGTTCTTGGCAATACGCTGGGACAGCACGCGCAACTCACCAGCATGGCCGATGTACTGCTTGTCGTAGGAGGCTTGAGTATTGAGGTAGGCAAAGTTGGCGAACAACAGCACGATAAACACGATCAGCGCGATGAACAGCGCAATGATCTGCGAACGACTGCGCGATCCATCGCTTGAGGTGCCCGTGTTGACTTTAATCATCGATCTTCGCCTGTTGACCCACATTGTGTAACCCGTCCGGCGTCCTTGCGCGTGCTGCGCACTCGGACGCAGCCTTCGGCAGCTGCTACAGGTACCCGCCTACACCGCCACATCCATGAAGCGTGGCGACTGCGCCACGGCAAACGGACTGAACACCTGCCAGCGTTGCTCACGCTCGAACCGACCCTTGATGAAAGCCGCCGCCGGGTCGTCCTGGCTGCCTGCCGCTCCCGGCTCGAACCGGGCCTGGTCGAAGTGCTGCATGCCCAGCACCTCATCGACCATCAGGCCGACGAACGTTTCCTTGTACTCGACCACCAGGACCCGGCGCTGCTTGCGCTGAGCCGACAACTCGGCGCCCAGGAAGCCGCACAGGTCCATCACCGGCAGCAAGCGGCCACGCAGGTTGGCCACCCCCCGAACCCACGGCTTGACCCCGGGCAACTGGGTCAGGCGCGGCTCATGCAGGACTTCGCTGACCTCGCCCATGGGCGCCACGTACCAGTGTTCGCCCAGGCGAAAGCCAATGCCGCTCCAGCCGTGATTGCGGGTTGGCTGGGACGGCAAGTCAGCCGCCAGCAAACGACAACGCTGGTCGATCTGCAGCAACAGTTCAAAGGCGCTCAGCGACTCGGCCATGGCGCGGCCGTCAGCCTGCCAGCACAGCGTTCAGAGTCTTGATCAGGGTGTCTTCGTCCACCGGCTTGGTCAGGTAGTCCTTGGCGCCCTGGCGAGTGCCCCAGACCTTGTCGGTATCCTGATCCTTGGTGGTGATGATGATTACCGGAATATGGCCGGTCTCCGGGTCCTTGGTCAGTTGACGGGTCGCCTGGAAGCCGTTGAGGCCGGGCATGACGATGTCCATCAAGACCGCGTCGGGCTTTTCCTGACGGGCCAGCGCCACGCCATCGGCACCGTTTTGTGCCTTCAACACTTCATGGCCGTGCTTTTCCAGCATGCCGGTGAGTTTGTACATTTCGGTCGGCGAGTCATCGACGATCAGAATACGTGCCATGGTCTTCCCCATTCTTGTAGACGCCAGGCCGGTTGGCCGGGCATCACTGTGCGTGTCTTACAGCGGCGCATCGGCAGCGAAGCCCGGTACATGAGCGCGAATCGCGTTCAACAGTTCTTCCTTGCTGAATGGCTTGGTCAAAAACTGATCGGAACCGACAATCCGCCCCTTGGCCTTGTCGAACAAGCCGTCCTTGGACGACAGCATGATCACTGGCGTGGCCTTGAACGCGCTGTTGTTCTTGATTAAAGCGCAGGTCTGATAACCATCCAGACGCGGCATCATGATGTCGACAAAAATGATCCCCGGATGGTTGTCGGTGATCTTGGCCAGCGCATCAAAACCATCGATGGCGGTGATCACCTCGCAGCCCGCATTGCGTAACAAGGTTTCAGCGGTACGGCGAATGGTCTTCGAATCGTCGATCACCATGACCTTCAAGGCGTTGGAATGCTGTTCCATATCTGCTCTACCATCGCCTGGGCGAATCAGTTTGTCCGTTTGCGGCTGCCCGTTGGCTCGAAACCCTTGATGTTCAAGGGCCAGCGCGACATGCCAGCCTTTTTAGCACAGTCTCCATGTCCAATCTATCGGCCGACCCGCGAGGCGGTTTTTCCTTGACCGGGAACCCACCGGGCGCCACTCTGACGCCACTTTTTCTGGCCTTCGGCTGGTTTTTTTGCAGGAGCGAGCTCGCTCCTGCACAAGACACACCCAGCCCTTCAAACTCGAGGAAACACCCATGAGCGTTCGCGTCGGGATTGTCATGGACCCTATCGCCAGCATTTCCTATAAAAAGGATAGCTCGCTGGCCATGCTGCTGGCCGCCCAGGCACGCGGTTGGGAACTGTTCTATATGGAACAGAGCGACCTGTACCAGGGCGAAGGCGAGGCGCGGGCCCGCATGCGACCGTTGAAAGTCTTCGCCGACCCGCAGAAATGGTTCGAGCTCGAAGCCGAGACCGACGCGCTGCTGAGCGACCTGGATGTGATCCTGATGCGCAAGGATCCGCCCTTTGACATGGAGTTCGTCTACTCCACCTACCTGCTCGAGCAAGCCGAACGCGCCGGTGTCCTGGTGGTCAACAAGCCGCAAAGCCTGCGCGACTGCAATGAAAAACTGTTCGCCACCCTGTTCCCCCAGTGCACCCCGCCGACCGTGGTCAGCCGCCGCGCCGACGTGCTGCGTGAGTTCGCCGCCAAACACGGCGATGTGATCCTCAAGCCGCTGGACGGCATGGGTGGCACCTCGATCTTCCGTCACCGCGCGGGCGATCCGAACCTGTCGGTGATTCTTGAAACCCTGACCGCCCTGGGCACCCAGCAGATCATGGGCCAGGCTTACCTGCCTGCAATCAAGGACGGTGACAAGCGCATCCTGATGATCGACGGCGAACCGGTGGACTACTGCCTGGCGCGCATCCCGGCCCAGGGCGAAACCCGTGGCAACCTGGCCGCCGGCGGCCGTGGCGAAGCCCGTCCATTGACCGACAAGGACCGCTGGATCGCTGCCCAGGTCGGCCCGACCCTGCGGGAAAAAGGCCTGCTGTTTGTCGGCCTCGACGTGATTGGTGAGCACCTGACCGAAATCAACGTCACCAGCCCGACCTGTATTCGCGAGATCGACAATGCATTTGGCACGAACATCGGCGAAATGCTGATGGCAGCCATCGATCAGAAGCTCAAGGCTCGTTGATATAGAACCCCCAAGGGCAGACCAACATTGCGTTATCATGCGCGGCCTGTGCAAAACGCGATGTTGGTTTCCTTGTCATGACCCTGCCGTCCGATCTGCCCCCTGAACTCGCCCACCGCGGCGTGCGCCCGGCCGATCGCCTCGGATTTACCCTGTTCCTGGCGGCGCTGATCCACCTGGCACTGATCCTCGGCCTGGGGTTTACCTTTGCCGAACCCAAGCAGATCAGTAAAACCCTGGAAATCACCCTCGCCACCTTCAAAAGCGAAACCAAGCCGAAAAAAGCCGACTTCCTGGCCCAGGAAAATCAGCAAGGCAGCGGCACCCTGGATAAAAAGGCGATCCCCAAGACCACCGAGATCGCGCCGTTCCAGGACAACAAGGTGCAAAAGGTCACGCCACCGCCCGCGGTCAAACCCCAAGTACCGGTCGCTGCTCCCAAGGCCGCCGTGACCACCGTGGCGCCAGCCCCGAAGAAAGCCGCGACCAAGAAGGAAGAAGTGAAATCGGCACCGACGCCCAAGCCGGTGACGCCGACCTTCGACAGCGCCCAGCTGTCCAGCGACATCGCCAGCCTCGAGGCGGAACTGGCCAACGAACAACAGCTGTATGCCAAGCGCCCGCGCATCCACCGCCTGAGTGCGGCCTCGACCATGCGCGACAAGGGTGCCTGGTACAAGGATGAATGGCGCAAGAAGGTCGAGCGCATCGGCAACCTGAACTATCCCGACGAAGCGCGGCGCAAACAGATCTACGGCAATTTGCGCCTGATGGTCTCGATCAACCGCGACGGCTCGCTGTACGAAGTGCTGGTCCTGGAGTCTTCCGGCCAGCCACTGCTGGACCAGGCGGCCCAGCGTATCGTGCGTCTGGCAGCACCCTTTGCGCCGTTTACCGGCGACCTGTCGGACATTGACCGATTGGAGATCATCCGCACCTGGAGGTTTGCCCGCGGGGACAGGCTTTCCAGCAACTGACCCCACAGATGATCTGTGTTGTTCGGGATATTCTGGGCTTTTCGTATGCATCCCCAGCTTGTCAGTTTGCCCCTCCAACGCCACACTAGCGCACATGAAAAACGTCATTCCCAGCTACCTCAAGCATCACTTCCTGATCGCCATGCCCCACATGGCCGACCCGAACTTTGCGCACACCTTGACCTACATCGTCGAGCACACGGCCAATGGTGCCATGGGGCTGGTGATCAACCGCCCGCAGGACCTGAGCCTGGCGGATATCCTTGAGCAGTTGCGCCCTGACGTCGAACCACCGGTGTTGTGCCAGCATGTACCGATTTTCATCGGTGGCCCGGTGCAGACCGACCGTGGTTTTGTGCTGCACCCCTCGGGCATGACGTTCCAGGCGACCGTTGATCTGGAGGGCGAGCTGTCCTTGTCCACCTCCCAGGACGTGCTGTTTGCGATTGCCGACGGCGTCGGTCCGGCCAAGAGCCTGATCGCCCTCGGCTATGCCGGCTGGGAAGCCGGGCAACTGGAGGCCGAACTGGCCGACAACGCCTGGCTGACCTGCCCGTTCGACACCGACATCCTGTTCAACACCAGCAGCGAACTGCGCCTGGACGCGGCGGCCAAGCACCTGGGCGTCAACCTCAGCCTGCTCACCAGCCAGGCGGGGCACGCCTGATGGCCCTGCGTCTGATCCTCGGTTTTGACTACGGCACCAAACAGATCGGCGTGGCCGTTGGCCAGGTAATTACCGGCCAGGCCCGCGAGCTGTGCACCCTCAAGGCGCAAAACGGCATTCCCGACTGGAACCAGGTCGAAGCCCTGATCAAGGAGTGGAAGCCTGACGCGGTGGTGGTCGGCTTGCCGCTGAACATGGACGGCACGCCCAGCGACATGTGCCTGCGCGCGGAAAAATTCGCCCGGCGCCTCAATGGCCGCTACAACCTGCCCTTTTATACCCACGATGAACGCCTGACCACTTTCGAGGCCAAAGGCGAACGCCTGGTCCGTGGCGGGCAGAAAGGCAGCTACCGCGACAACCCGGTCGACGCCATCGCCGCCGCCCTGCTGCTGCAAGGCTGGCTCGACGAAAACAGCGCACTGTTCGAATCCTGAAGAGCCGCAGCAAGCGACTCTCTTAGCTACAACCCGAGCCTCTCCCTGCAAGTCCCGGCTCGGGCCCAAGAAGGAGCAACCATGAGCCTGCCCAATCCCGTCGAACTGATCAGCCAGATGGCGACCCAGCTTGACGCCTACCTGGCCAAACGCGGAATCAGCGAGCCGCGCTACATCGGCATTCGCACCGGCGGCGTGTGGGTCGCTCAGGCCCTGCTCGAAGCACTGGGCAGCGACGCGCCACTGGGTACCCTGGACGTTTCCTTCTACCGCGACGACTTCAGCCAGAATGGCCTGCACCCGCAAGTGCGCCCATCGGCCCTGCCCTTCGAGATCGAAGGCCAGCACCTGGTGCTGATCGACGACGTGCTGATGAGCGGGCGGACCATCCGCGCCGCCATGAACGAACTCTTCGACTATGGCCGCCCAGCCAGCGTGACCCTGGTCTGCCTGCTGGACCTGGACGCCGGCGAGCTGCCGATCCGCCCGAACGTGGTCGGCGCGACCCTGTCCCTGGCCGCCCACGAACGGGTCAAGCTGTCCGGTCCGGAACTTGCGCTCGAACTGCAAGACCTCGCCCTTTAATCCGCCCTATTGAGAGTCCCCCTCGCGATGACGCCTCTAGATACCAAGCGCCCGCTGCAGCTCAATGATCAGGGCCAGCTGCGCCACTTCCTCTCCCTCGACGGCCTGCGCCGCGAGTTGTTGACGGAAATCCTCGACACCGCCGACTCATTCCTCGAAGTCGGCGCCCGGGCGGTGAAAAAAGTCCCGTTGCTGCGCGGCAAGACCGTGTGCAACGTGTTCTTCGAGAACTCCACCCGCACCCGCACCACCTTCGAACTGGCCGCCCAGCGGTTGTCGGCGGACGTGATCACCCTCAATGTGTCGACATCGTCGGCGAGCAAGGGCGAAACCCTGCTCGATACCCTGCGCAACCTCGAGGCCATGGCGGCCGACATGTTCGTCGTGCGTCACGGCGACTCCGGCGCCGCGCACTTCATTGCCGAACACGTCTGCCCACAAGTGGCGATCATCAATGGCGGTGACGGCCGGCACGCCCACCCGACCCAGGGCATGCTCGACATGCTCACCATTCGTCGGCACAAGGGCAGCTTCGAGAACCTCTCGGTGGCCATCGTCGGCGACATCCTGCATTCGCGGGTCGCGCGCTCGAACATGCTCGCGCTGAAAACCCTCGGCTGCCCGGATATCCGCGTGATCGCCCCCAAGACCCTGCTGCCGATCGGCATCGAGCAATACGGGGTGAAGGTCTACACCGACATGACCGAAGGCCTGAAGGACGTCGACGTGGTGATCATGCTGCGCCTGCAGCGTGAACGCATGACCGGCGGCCTGCTGCCGAGCGAAGGCGAGTTCTACCGCCTGTTCGGCCTGACCACCGCACGCCTGGCCGGCGCCAAGCCGGACTGCATCGTCATGCACCCGGGGCCGATCAACCGTGGGGTGGAGATCGAGTCGGCGGTGGCCGACGGTCCGCACTCGGTGATCCTCAATCAGGTGACCTACGGGATCGCCATTCGTATGGCCGTGTTGTCCATGGCCATGAGCGGGCAGACTGCCCAGCGCCAATTCGAGCAGGAGAACGCCCAGTGAAGCTCAGCATTCTCGGCGCCCGCGTCATCGATCCGAGCAGTGGCCTGGATCAAGTCACCGATATCCACATCGAAGCCTGCAAGATCGTCGCCCTGGGCGCCGCACCCGCCGGCTTCGTCGCCGTGCAAACCATCGAGGCCCAGGGCCTGGTGGTCGCGCCCGGGCTGGTCGACCTCAACGTCGCGCTGCGCGAACCGGGTTACAGCCGCAAAGGCACGATTGCCAGCGAAACCCGCGCCGCCGCGGCCGGTGGTGTCACCAGCCTGTGCTGCCCGCCCCGCACCAAGCCGGTGCTGGACACCTCGGCCGTCGCCGAACTGATCCTCGACCGCGCCCGTGAAGCCGGCAATGCCAAGGTGTTCCCGATCGGTGCCCTGAGCAAGGGTCTGGAAGGCGAGCAACTGGCCGAACTGATTGCCCTGCGCGACACCGGTTGCGTGGCCTTCGGCAACGGACTGGACAGCTTTCGCAACACCCGCACCCTGTGCCGGGCCCTGGAATACGCGGCGACCTTCGACCTGACGGTGATCTTTCACTCCCAGGACCATGACCTGGCCGAAGGTGGCCTGGCCCACGAAGGCCCGACCGCCAGCTTCCTCGGCCTGCCGGGGATTCCCGAGACAGCGGAAACCGTGGCCCTGGCCCGTGACCTGCTGCTGGTGGAGCAAACCGGGGTGCGTGCGCACTTCAGCCAGCTCACCAGTGCCCGCGGCGTAGCCTTGATCGCCCAGGCCCAGGCCCGGGGCTTGAAGGTCACGGCCGACGTGGCGCTGTATCAGTTGATCCTCACCGATGAGGCGTTGATCGACTTCAACAGCCTGTACCACGTGCAACCGCCGCTGCGCACCCGCGCCGACCGCGATGGCCTGCGCGAGGCAGTGAAGTCCGGGGTGGTGCAAGCCATCTCCAGCCATCACCAGCCCCACGAGCGCGACGCCAAGCTGGCGCCGTTCGGCGCCACCGAACCCGGGATCAGCAGCGTTGAACTGCTGCTGCCGTTGGCCATGACCCTGGTCGAAGACGGCCTGCTCGATCTGCCGACCCTGCTGGCACGCCTCAGCGCCGGTCCGGCCGAGGCCCTGCGCCTGCCGGCGGGCAAGCTGGCGGTGGGCGCTGCGGCTGACCTGGTGGTGTTCGACCCGGCCGCCTCGACCGTCGCCGGCGAGACCTGGCTGTCGAAGGGCGAAAACTGCCCGTTTCTCGGCCACAGCCTACCGGGCGTGGTGCGCTACACCCTGGTGGATGGACGGATCAGCCACCAGGCCTGAACCGTGTCGCTCCAATCGCGGGCAGGCGGAGCGCCGCCCGGCCCGCTCCCACAGGTCTGATGCAGCTCCTGTGGGAGCGGGCTCGCCCGCGATGCTTTTACTGGAAGGCGCCGCGATTCTGCGCGTTGCGCACCGAAACCTGGTCATTCAGGGTCCAGAAGTCATACAACACCCCCAGAAAGAACAACCCGCCCGTCACCAGGTACAGCAAACCGCTGATCCACTTCCCCTGATACATGCGGTGTACACCGAACACGCCGAGGAACGTCAGCAGAATCCAGGCCACGTTGTATTCGATCGGCCCTGCGGTAAAACGCAGATCCGCCTCACGGTCCATGGCCGGGATCAGGAACAGGTCGATCAACCAGCCGATGCCCAGCAAACCGAAGGTGAAAAACCAGATCGTGCCAGTCACCGGCTTGCCGTAATAAAAGCGGTGCGCCCCGGTAAAGCCGAGAATCCACAACAGATAACCGATCACCTTGCTGTGGGTGTCCTGGGGTGAAACATCCTGACGATAGGTGTTCATGTAGTCCCTCATATGCCGCGATAGAAAAATAATTTTGTGACTTGTGTGACTTTTTTATGTCGTGCCGACAAGTGGTTTGCCAGCCAGGCACTTCGCGCAAAGCCTTGTACCACCTGACTTGTGTCCGACAATCGAGCCAATTTGCCGCGGCTTCGACGGTTTTGAGCCCCGGTTTGAATCGACCAACGGCCCCGAAAAGGACAAAAAAGCTGTTATAAAGTTGCGCGTTCCTTATATAGAGCCTTGCCTAATGCGTCCATTTTTCAAGACATGGCTAACCATTTGCCTATTATTGCCACTGGCCGCCCACGCCACCAATCGTGAGCAACGTCTTCCAAACGTTAATGGTTACACCCCTAAATCCCATGTTTCTGCTGCTACCAGCAAAAACAAACACAGTGTAAAAGCGCCACAACTGAGCAAGGCCAACAGCTCGCTGGTGCCGCCAATGGCCACCAAGCAGAGCAGCGATGTCTTGAGTCGCGCAGTCAATGTGCTCGGCACTCCCTATCGTTGGGGTGGCAGCAGCCCAAGTAAAGGCTTTGATTGCAGCGGCCTGGTGAAATACGCCTTCAATGACGTAGCCGCCGTAGACCTGCCGCGCACCTCCAATGCCATGGCCTCCGGCCACGGGCTGAAAGTCGATCGCAAGGACCTGAAACCCGGCGACCTGATTTTCTTCAAGCTCAAGAGCCGCAGGGTCAATCATGTTGCCATCTACCTGGGCAACGACCGCTTCATCCACGCACCACGCCGTGGCAAGTCGGTCTCCATCGACACCCTGAAGAAGCCGTACTGGGATAACCACTACGTGGTTGCCAAGCGGGTCCTGCCGAAAGAGCCGAACACCATGCGGATTGTTCAGCGCTGAGTTGAGCTGAGTCAAAGCAAGATCAACAGATCGCAGCCGGTGGCATTCCCGCCGGCTGCGATTTTTTGTATTTACAGGCCTTCGGCCGAGCGCGCCCGCTCTCGCGCATGCTCACGGCTGATCAACCCCCTGCCCAGCAGCGACCTCAGGCTCATGTCCAGGGTCTGCATGCCCAGCGCGCCACCCGTCTGGATCGCCGAATACATCTGCGCCACCTTGTTCTCACGGATCAGGTTACGGATTGCCGGGGTACCCAGCATGATCTCGTGGGCCGCCACCCGACCGCCTCCGACCTTCTTCAACAGCGCCTGGGACACCACCGCCTGCAGCGACTCCGAGAGCATCGAGCGGACCATGGCTTTCTCTTCACCGGGAAACACGTCCACCACCCGGTCGACGGTTTTCGCCGCCGAACTGGTGTGCAACGTGCCGAACACCAAGTGCCCGGTCTCGGCGGCGGTGAGGGCCAGGCGAATGGTTTCCAGGTCTCGCATCTCCCCTACCAGGATCACGTCCGGGTCCTCGCGCAGGGCCGAACGCAGCGCAGCCGCGAAGCTGTGGCTATCGCGGTGCACTTCACGCTGGTTGATCAGGCACTTGCGCGGCTCGTGGACAAACTCGATCGGGTCTTCAATGGTCAGGATGTGTTGATGCCGGTGGTTGTTGAGGTGATCGATCATTGCCGCCAGGGTGGTCGACTTGCCGGAGCCCGTGGGCCCGGTGACCAGCACCAGGCCCCGGGGAAGCTCGGCAATACGACGAAACACATCCCCCAGTCCCAGCTCGTCCAGGCTCGGCACCTTCGACGGGATGATCCGTAATACCGCGCCCGGTCCCCGGTGCTGATGGAAGACATTGACCCGAAAGCGCGCCACACCTGGCGCCGAGTAGCAGAAGTCGAGCTCCAGTGCCTGCGCGAACTCGACCTGCTGTGGTTCGCTCATGAGCCCATGGATCAGCGCCGTCACCTGGCGGGCATCCTGTGGCGGCAGGTTGATCCGCCGCACATCGCCATCCACCCGGATCATCGGTGGCAGGCCGGTGGACAAGTGCAAGTCGCAGGCGCCCTGTTTGACGCTGAAGGCCAGCAGCTCAGTGATATCCATAGCACTCCTCAATTCCAGTAGAATGCCGCGAACCTCAGACTGCCGGCGTCCCTTGAATGTCCACGATAGCAGACAACATCTCCCAGGTAGCGGCACGCATCCGCAGTGCTGAACAGGCCGCGCAACGTGCCGCAAACAGCGTCCAGCTGCTGGCCGTGAGCAAGACCAAACCCGCCGCCGCAGTCCGCGAAGCGTACGCTGCCGGGGTCCGCGACTTTGGTGAAAACTACCTGCAGGAAGCGTTGGGCAAACAACGGGAATTGACCGACCTGCCCTTGTGTTGGCACTTCATCGGCCCCATTCAATCGAACAAGACGCGAGATATCGCGCAAAACTTCGCTTGGGTGCACTCCGTGGATCGCTTGAAAATCGCACAACGCCTGTCCGAACAACGCCCCGCTGAATTGCCAGCCCTGAACATCTGCATCCAGGTCAACGTCAGCGGTGAAGCCAGCAAGTCCGGCTGCACCCCGGCCGACCTGCCGGCCCTGGCGGCGGCGATCAAGGCCCTGCCGCGCCTGACCTTGCGCGGATTGATGGCGATTCCCGAGCCCACCGACCATCGCGCCGAGCAGGACGCTGCCTTTGCCGCCGTACGCGAGCTGAACACCAGCCTGCAAGACAGCCTCAACCTGCCGCTCGACACACTGTCCATGGGCATGAGCCACGACCTCGAGTCGGCCATTGCCCAAGGCGCCACCTGGGTCCGCATCGGTACAGCCCTGTTTGGTGCGCGCGACTATCAGTAAAAACATCACCAGCCATGAACCCTGGCTGGCACCCCACTTTAAAAGGACCTGACATGAGCAAGACGCGTATTGCCTTTATCGGTGCCGGAAACATGGCCGCCAGCCTGATCGGCGGCCTACGTGCCAAGGGCCTGGACGCCGCGCAGATCCGCGCCAGCGATCCGGGCGCCGAGACCCGTGCGCGGGTGGCCGCAGAGCACGGCATCGAAGTATTCGCCGACAACGCAGACGCCATCGCCGGCGCCGATGTGGTGGTTCTGGCAGTCAAGCCGCAGGCAATGAAAGTAGTCTGCGAAGCACTGCGCCCGAGCCTGCAACCGCAGCAACTGGTGGTCTCGATTGCCGCTGGCATCACCTGCGCCAGCATGAACAACTGGCTAGGTGCCCAGCCGATCGTGCGCTGCATGCCCAACACCCCAGCCCTGCTGCGCCAGGGCGTGAGCGGCCTGTTCGCGACCACCCAGGTGACAGCCGAGCAACGCCAGCAAGCGCAAGACCTGTTGTCGGCCGTGGGCATCGCCCTGTGGCTGGACGAAGAGCAGCAACTGGATGCGGTCACCGCCGTGTCTGGCAGTGGCCCGGCATATTTCTTCCTGCTGATCGAAGCCATGACCGCCGCCGGCGAGAAGCTCGGCCTGCCACGGGAAACCGCCGCCCAACTGACCCTGCAAACCGCCCTTGGCGCCGCGCACATGGCAGTTGCCAGTGACGTCGACGCCGCCGAACTGCGCCGCCGCGTCACTTCACCTGCCGGCACCACCGAAGCTGCGATCAAGGCCTTCCAGGCCGGCGGATTCGAAGCCCTGGTGGAACACGCACTGGGTGCCGCTGCACACCGTTCAGCCGAGATGGCTGAGCAACTGGGTCAATAAGGAGCCATACATGATTGGATTGAACACTGCAGCGGTGTACGTGCTGCAAACCCTCGGCAGCCTGTACCTGCTGATCGTACTCCTGCGTTTTGTACTGCAACTGGTGCGCGCCAACTTCTACAACCCACTGTGCCAGTTCGCCGTGAAGGCCACTCAACCCCTGCTCAAGCCACTGCGCCGGATCATTCCGAGCGTGTTCGGCCTCGACATGTCGTCGCTGGTCCTGGCGATCCTGGTGCAACTGGCGTTGATGGCCCTGACCCTGCTGCTGACTTACGACACCACCGGCAACCCGCTGCAACTGCTGATCTGGTCGCTCATCGGGGTCACCGCGCTGTTCCTCAACATCTTCTTCTATGCCCTGATCATCAGCGTGATCCTCTCGTGGGTCGCGCCTGGCAGCCATAACCCGGGTGCCGAACTGGTCAATCAGATCTGCGAGCCGGCCCTGGCGCCATTCCGCAAGATCCTGCCGAACCTGGGCGGCCTGGATATTTCGCCGATCCTGGCGTTCATGGCGCTCAAGCTGATCGACATGCTGGTGATCAACAACCTCGCCGCCATGACGCAGATGCCGGAAATCCTGCGCCTGCTGATCTGATGAGCTATTACCGCTGGGACGGCGCGGACCTGATCCTCGAATGTCACCTGCAACCGGCGGCCCGCAGCGATGATTTCGCGGGCCTGCACGGTGATCGCCTGAAGATCCGCCTGACCGCCCCGCCCGTCGAAGGCAAGGCCAATGCCTACCTGATGGCCTTCCTGGCCAAGGCCTTTGGCGTCTCCAAGAGCCAGGTGAGCCTGCTCAGCGGCGAGCTGAGCCGGCAGAAGCGGGTACGGATCTGCTCACCACAGAAGCTCCCGGACTTGCCGGATCTGGTGCGACAGCCGGGGTGACCGCGTCATCGTTCATCGCGGGCAAGCCACGCTCCCACATGGGAATGCGCCCCCTTGTGGGAGCGTGGCTTGCCCGCGATGGCCGCGCCTCGGTCTGACAGGAAAAATCATCCCCGCCCTTTGCTTGCCGCTGACCACAGCGGTCTTTAGACTTACGCCTCATTTCAACGAGAGCAGGGTCGATGCCAACTGCCTTTCCCGCCGATTCTGTTGGTCTGGTGACGCCCCAAGTGGCGCACTTCAACGAGCCCCTGGCCCTTGCCTGCGGCCGCTCCTTGTCAGCCTATGACCTGATCTACGAAACCTACGGCACGCTGAACGCCACGGCGAGCAATGCCGTGCTGATCTGCCATGCCTTGTCCGGGCACCATCACGCGGCCGGCTTCCACAGCCCCGACGACCGCAAGCCCGGTTGGTGGGACAGTTGCATCGGCCCCGGCAAGCCGATCGACACCGACAAGTTTTTCGTCGTCAGCCTGAACAACCTCGGCGGTTGCAACGGCTCCACCGGCCCCAGCAGCACCAACCCTGAGACCGGCAAGCCATTCGGCGCCGAGTTCCCGGTGCTGACCGTCGAAGACTGGGTCCATAGCCAAGCGCGCCTGGCCGACCGCATCGGCATCACGCAGTGGGCTGCCGTGATCGGTGGCAGCCTGGGTGGCATGCAGGCGATGCAATGGAGCATCACCTACCCCGACCGCATCCGCCACTGCCTGGCCATTGCCTCGGCACCCAAACTCTCGGCACAGAACATTGCCTTCAACGAAGTCGCGCGCCAGGCGATCCTCACCGATCCGGAGTTCCATGGCGGTTCGTTCCAGGAAGCCGGGGTGATCCCCAAGCGTGGCCTGATGCTGGCGCGCATGGTCGGGCACATCACTTACCTGTCGGACGACTCGATGGGTGAGAAATTCGGCCGCGGCCTGAAGAGCGAAAAGCTCAACTACGACTTCCACAGCGTCGAGTTCCAGGTCGAGAGCTACCTGCGTTATCAGGGTGAAGAGTTCTCCGGACGGTTCGACGCCAACACCTACCTGCTGATGACCAAGGCGCTGGACTACTTCGATCCGGCGGCGAACTTCGACGATAACCTGGCGAAAACCTTCGCCGGCGCCAAGGCCAAGTTCTGCGTGATGTCGTTCACCACCGACTGGCGCTTCTCCCCGGCCCGCTCCCGCGAGCTGGTAGATGCCCTGATGGCCGCCAAGAAAGACGTTTGCTACCTGGAGATCGACGCTCCGCAAGGCCACGACGCCTTCCTGATTCCGATCCCGCGCTACCTGCAAGCGTTCAGCAATTACATGAAGCGAATTACGGTGTGAACAAGCCATGAGAGCTGATCTGGAAATCATCCAGGAATGGATCCCCGCCGGCAGCCGCGTGCTCGACCTGGGCTGCGGTGATGGCGAGCTGCTGACCTGGCTGCGCGACAACAAGCAAGTCACCGGCTATGGCCTGGAAAACGACCCGGACAACATTGCCGAGTGCGTGGCCAAGGGCATCAACGTCATCGAGCAGGACCTGGACAAAGGCCTGGGCAACTTTGCCAGCAACAGCTTCGACATCGTGGTCATGACTCAGGCCCTGCAGGCCGTGCATTACCCCGACAAGATCCTCGACGAAATGCTGCGGGTCGGTCGCCAGTGCATCATCACCTTCCCCAACTTCGGGCACTGGCGCTGCCGCTGGTACTTGGCGAGCAAGGGTCGGATGCCGGTTTCGGAGTTCTTGCCGTACACCTGGTACAACACGCCGAACATTCACTTCTGCACCTTCGAAGACTTCGAAGCCTTGTGCAGTGCACGTGAAGCCAAGGTCATTGATCGGCTTGCCGTGGATCAACAGCATCGGCATGGGTGGGCCAGTAAGCTATGGCCTAATCTATTAGGTGAGATTGGTATCTACCGTGTCAGCAGTCCTGGCCTGCAGGATCACCAGGTAGCGGTCTAACCCGTTTTTCAAAGGAGTACGATCATGAGTCGTCTAGCTCTGTTTGCCTTAACCGCCTGCCTGAGCGTCAGCGCCATGGCGGCCGACGTCATCAAGGGCGAGCGCCAGGAAACCTTCGGCGATGTGACGGTGCACTACAACACCTTCAACTCGACCTTCATTCAGCCGGACATCGCCAAGGCCGCCGAACTGATCCGCAGCAAGAACCAGGGCGTGATCAACGTCTCGGTGATCAAGGCCGGCCAGCCCATGGTTGCCAGCGTCACCGGCAGCGTGAAAGACCTGACCAGCAAGACCGTGCCGCTGAACTTCAAGCAAATCACCGAACAAGGGGCGATCTACTACCTCGCCCAATACCCGGTGGACCAGCAAGAAGTCCGCACTTTTGAGATCAAGGTCCAGGCCGGCGACAAGATCAACACCATTAACTTCAACCAAGAGCTCTTCCCCGGCGAATGATCACTTTCACCCAACTCGTACTGGCCAGCCATAACGCCGGCAAACTCAAGGAACTCCAGGCCATGCTCGGCGAATCGGTGCAACTGCGCTCGATTGGCGAGTTCAGCAGCGTGGAGCCTGAAGAAACCGGTCTGTCATTCGTCGAAAACGCCATTCTCAAGGCCCGTAATGCCGCCCGCATCTCCGGCTTGCCGGCGCTGGCCGACGACTCGGGGCTGGCGGTGGACTTTCTCGGCGGTGCGCCGGGCATCTACTCGGCGCGCTACGCCAACGGCCAGGGTGATGCGGCGAACAACGCCAAGCTGCTCGACGTGCTCAAGGACGTCCCGGCCGCCGAGCGTGGCGCCCAGTTCGTCTGCGTCCTGGCCCTGGTGCGCCACGCCGATGACCCGCTGCCGATTCTCTGCGAAGGGCTTTGGCACGGGCGCATCCTGACCCAGGCCAGCGGCGAACACGGCTTTGGCTACGACCCGCTGTTCTGGGTGCCGGAGCGTGACTGCTCGAGCGCCGAACTGAGCCCGGCCGACAAGAACCTCATCAGCCACCGCGCCCGCGCAATGGATCTGCTGCGCCAGCGTCTGGGCCTGAAATGACCCACGAGCCCTCTGCGTCGCCGCTGATTTTCGGCGGCGCCGCGCCATCGCCACGGGCCGCCCTGCCTACGCTGCCGCCCCTGGCGCTGTACATCCACATCCCGTGGTGTGTGCGCAAATGCCCCTATTGCGATTTCAACTCGCACACCGCCAGCCCGGTGTTGCCGGAAGAAGAGTACGTCGACGCCCTGCTGGCGGACCTCGATCAGGACCTGCACGCAGTCTACGGCCGAGAGCTGAGTTCGATCTTCTTTGGCGGCGGCACCCCGAGCCTGTTCAGTGCCGTGGCCCTGGGCCGCTTGCTCAAGGGTGTGGAGCAACGCATCCCGTTCGCCAGTGACATCGAAATCACCCTGGAGGCCAACCCGGGCACCTTCGAGCAGGAGAAGTTCGTCGCCTACCGGGCGTTGGGCATCAATCGCCTATCGATCGGTATCCAGAGCTTCCAGCAGGAAAAACTCCAGGCCCTGGGCCGCATCCACAACGGTGACGAAGCGATTCGTGCCGCTGGCATGGCGCGCCAGGCCGGGTTCGACAACTTCAACCTGGACCTGATGCACGGCTTGCCCGATCAGTCCCTCGACGACGCCCTGGACGACCTGCGCCAGGCCATCGCCCTCAAGCCCACCCACCTGTCCTGGTATCAGCTGACGCTGGAACCCAATACGGTGTTCTGGAACCAGCCGCCAACACTGCCGGAAGACGACACCCTGTGGGACATCCAGGAGGCCGGCCAGGCATTGTTGGCCGAGCACGGCTACGCCCAGTACGAAGTCTCGGCTTACGCCCAGGACGGCCGTGCGGCGCGGCATAACCTCAACTACTGGAGCTTTGGCGACTTCATCGGCATTGGCGCCGGAGCCCACGGCAAGCTAAGCCATCCGGACGGGCGCATCGTGCGCACCTGGAAGACCCGCCTGCCCAAGGACTACCTCAACCCGGCAAAAAGCTTCAAGGCGGGCGAGAAAGCCCTGAGCAATGACGAGCTGCCGTTCGAGTTCCTGATGAATGCCTTGCGCCTGACCGAGGGTGTCGAGGCGCGGTTGTACCCGCAACGTACCGGGCTGCCCCTGGAAAGTCTTGCCGAAGGCCGACGCGAGGCCGAACAAAGTGGTTTGTTGCAGGTCGAACCGTCACGCCTTGCGGCGACGCTGCGTGGACAGCTGTTTCTCAATGACTTGCTGCAGAATTTTCTGAGCTGATTTTCAGAACTAAGGGAAAACGAATGGATTTGGTACTCGACCTGCTCGCCACCGTCTCTCGCTGGAGCCGCAGTAACCTCTCGGAAATCGCCCTGGCATTAGTGGGCTGCTTGCTGGTGTTGTTTGGCGCGGACTTCAAAGGCTGGGTCGAGCAACGCCTGGGCAACATCGCTGGAGCATTGCGCGTGCCGATGATGGCCCTGCTGTGCGTGATCGGCAGCGGTGCGTCGCTGATCTACGCCACACCCTGGATCGTCAAGGGCCTGAGCCAGTTCAACAACTACAGCCTGGCGCCGGTGTTGCTGGTGGTGCTGGTGTTGATTGGGGTCGTGGCTGATCGCCGCTAGCCCCCTTAGACCAATACAAAACAACTGTGGGGGCGGCGGTGCGGCGATCCGACTTGCCCGCGAAGACGGTGTAACAGCCAACAGAGATGTTGAATGTTATGACCTCTTCGCGGGCAAGCCCGCTCCCACAGTTGATTGTATTTCAGGCTGGCAGCCGCTTAAGCCTGCTTTTCGAACTTCAAGTCCCACACACCATGCCCAAGACGTTCGCCGCGGCGCTCGAACTTGGTGATCGGGCGCTCGGCCGGGCGCGGTACGCACTTGCCGTCCTCGGCCAGGTTGCGGTAACCCGGCGCGACGTTCATCACTTCCAGCATGTATTCAGCGTACGGTTCCCAGTCGGTGGCCATGTGCAGCACACCGCCGACCTTCAACTTGCTGCGTACCAGCTCAGCGAAGGACGCCTGGACGATCCGGCGCTTGTGGTGACGGCTCTTGTGCCACGGGTCCGGGAAAAACAGCATCAGGCGATCCAGGCTGTTGTCCGCCACGCAGCGGTTGAGCACTTCGATCGCATCACAATCGTAGACCCGCAGGTTAGTCAGGCCCTGGGTCAGCACGCCATTGAGCAGCGCGCCCACACCTGGACGGTGCACTTCAACCCCGATGAAATCCTGTTCCGGCGCCGCCGCGGCCATTTCCAGCAGCGAGTGGCCCATGCCGAAGCCGATTTCCAGCGAGCGCGGGGCCGAGCGACCGAACACCTGGTCGAAGTCCACCGGCGCGTCGGCCAATGGCAGGACGAACAGCGGCGTGCCCTGCTCCAGGCCCTTTTGCTGGCCTTCGGTCATGCGCCCGGCGCGCATCACAAAGCTCTTGATGCGGCGGTGTTGGCGCTCTTCGCCTTCTTCCGTCTGGATAGGCGTGTCGTTCGATTCAGTCATCAATGGCTCTTACTTGATCAGACCATCCAGCGGCGAGGAGGCGCTGGCATAGAGTTTTTTCGGCATGCGGCCAGCGAGGTACGCCAGGCGACCTGCGACAATCGCGTGTTTCATGGCTTCGGCCATCAGGATCGGTTGCTGGGCATGGGCAATGGCCGAGTTCATCAGCACCGCCTCGCAGCCCAGCTCCATGGCGATGGTGGCGTCGGACGCGGTACCGACACCGGCATCCACCAGCACGGGCACTTTGGTTTCTTCGAGGATGATCTGCAGGTTGTACGGGTTGCAGATCCCCAGGCCCGAACCGATCAGGCCAGCCAGCGGCATGATCGCGATGCAGCCGATCTCCGCCAGTTGCCGGGCGATGATCGGGTCATCACTGGTGTAGACCATCACGTCGAAACCTTCCTTGACCAGCGTCTCGGCGGCCTTGAGGGTTTCGATCACGTTGGGGAACAGGGTTTTCTGGTCGGCCAGTACTTCCAGCTTCACCAGGTTGTGCCCACCGAGCAGCTCACGGGCCAGGCGACAGGTGCGCACAGCCTCGATCGCGTCGTAGCACCCGGCAGTATTCGGCAGGAAGGTATAGCGCTCTGGCGACAGCACATCGAGCAGGTTCGGCTCGCCCTCGTTCTGGCCCAGGTTGGTGCGGCGTACGGCGAAGGTGACGATCTCAGCGCCCGAGGCCTCGATGGCCAAGCGGGTTTCTTCCATGTCACGGTACTTGCCGGTACCTACCAGCAAACGCGACTGGTAAGTACGACCGGCCAGGACGAAAGGCTTATCGCTGCGAACGTTGCTCATCGGAAATCCTCTGGTGGGGTGAGGGTCTTGCACAATGCGGGTGGGCGCGGTTGTCGCTGCGGGCGACTAGCCGCCACCGATGGCGTGCACCACTTCCACCGAGTCGCCCTCGGTGAGGGTGGTGTCAGCGTGCTGGCTGCGCGGGACGATATCCAGGTTGAGCTCGACCGCCACCCGGCGACCGGTCAGGTCCAGACGGGTCAGCAGGGCCGCAACGGTTTCACCGTCGGGCAGTTCAAGGGATTCGCCGTTCAACTGAATGCGCATGCCGGATGCCGCCATCATTTTTAGGGGCCAGCATTCTAGCCCGATCATGACCTAAAGGTCAGCTACAAGTGTCAGGCGGTTATCTGCAAGCGCCAGGCGGTAATCCCCAGCTGCAGCCAGCCCACGAGGAATGCCAGGCCGCCAAACGGGGTGACGATCCCCAGCTTGCTGATGCCCGTCAGCGTCAGCAGGTACAGGCTGCCGGAAAACAGCAGGATGCCCACGGCAAAACTAACCCCTGCCCAGGTCACCAGGCGCCCGGGAACCTGCGTGGCCAGCAGCGCGACACCCAGCAACGCCAGGGTATGCACCAGTTGATAAGTGACGCCGGTATGAAAAATCGCCAGGTATTCGCTGCTCAAGCGGCCCTTGAGGCCATGGGCGGCAAATGCACCCAGGGCGACACCGGTAAAACCGAAAAAAGCGGCCAGCATCAAAAAGCCACGCAGCATGGGGAACTCCAGTCAGAATCATTGGGCAGGGTCTGTATAATGGCCCGCTCGACGGGTTCGGCCAAGCCATCTCTATGCTGCCAATATTTGTGCGCCGCTTCATGAAAGCCCTGCTCTGGTTTGCCGGTGGCAGCGTAGTGCTGGTCCTGCTGTTGCGTTTTATTCCGCCACCGGGGACCGCGCTGATGGTCGAGCGCAAGATCGAATCCTGGTTCGATGGCGAACCCATCGACCTGCAGCGTGACTGGCAGTCCTGGGACAACATCAGCGACGACCTGAAAGTCGCGGTGATGGCCGGTGAAGACCAGAAATTCCCCGAGCACTGGGGTTTTGACTTCGGCGCGATCCAGGCCGCGCTGGCCCACAACGAACGCGGCGGCTCGATCCGTGGCGCCAGCACCCTGAGCCAGCAGGTGGCGAAAAACCTGTTCCTCTGGTCCGGCCGCAGCTGGCTGCGCAAAGGCCTGGAAGCCTGGTTTACTGCGCTGATCGAGGTGTTCTGGCCCAAGCAGCGGATTCTCGAGGTGTACCTCAATAGCGTGGAATGGGATGCCGGTGTGTTTGGCGCCGAGGCTGCAGCGCGCCATCACTTCGGCGTCAGCGCCCGCTCATTGAGCCGTCAGCAGGCCAGCCTGCTGGCGGCCGTGCTGCCGAATCCGCGGGTGTATAGCGCCAGCCATCCGAGCGCCTACGTGGCCCGGCGTGCAGGCTGGATTCGCCAGCAGATGAGCCAGTTGGGCGGCGACAGCTACCTGATCGGCCTCAACGATTCACGCCGGGCGCCTTGGGCGCAGTAGCCGAACACATTCTTCCAGACACTGCCCCCACAAGGGCCAAGATGAATCAGGAAAATGGGCACAAACAAAAACGCCCCGATCAATGATCGGGGCGTTTTTGTTTGTGCCGCAGGTTAGGCGGCGATCGACAACTTGAGCTTGTTCATCGCGCTCTTCTCGAGCTGACGGATCCGCTCGGCCGACACGTTGTACTTCTGTGCCAGGTCGTGCAGCGTGGCTTTTTCTTCTGCCAGCCAGCGCTGGTAGAGAATGTCACGGCTGCGGTCGTCCAGTACATCCAACGCCTCGTGCAGGTTGTTGGTGGAGTTGTCGCTCCAGTCCGCATCCTCCAGTTGACGGGCCGGGTCGTACCGGTGGTCTTCCAGGTAGTTGGCTGGCGACTGGAAGGCGCTGTCGTCGTCCGCTTCAGCGGCCGGGTCGAAAGCCATGTCATGGCCGGTCAGGCGGCTTTCCATCTCGCGCACTTCGCGCGGCTCTACACCGAGGCTTTCAGCCACACGATGGACTTCTTCATTGTTCAGCCACGCCAGGCGTTTTTTCTGGCTGCGCAGGTTGAAGAACAGCTTGCGCTGGGCCTTGGTGGTCGCCACTTTGACGATGCGCCAGTTGCGCAGGATGAACTCGTGGATTTCCGCCTTGATCCAGTGCACGGCAAAGGACACCAGGCGTACACCCATTTCCGGGTTGAAGCGCTTGACCGCTTTCATCAGGCCAACGTTGCCTTCCTGGATCAGGTCAGCCTGGGCCAGGCCGTAGCCGCTATAGCTACGGGCGATATGTACAACAAAACGCAGGTGGGCGAGCACCATCTGCCGAGCCGCCCCCAAATCCTGCTCATAGTAGAGACTCTCGGCCAGTTCACGCTCCTGCTCTGGCGTCAGCAATGGAATGCTGTTGACCGTGTGCACATAGGCCTCCAGGTTTGCGCCTGGGACTAGAGCATAAGCAGGTTGCAAAGAAGTGGTCATACGAAAAAACCTCCGACTCACATAACTCGTGCAGTTCAGCACTGCGAAAATTGACCGGAAACCGAAGGACAAGTTCCCCTACACGCTGAAAGGATATACAAGCAAAAAGACACTATTTCGGTGCAAGCTCTCTCAAATGGCGTGCTACCGCAATCCACGCACCGATATAACCCAACAACACCGCACCAAGCAAGAGCGACAGACCATCGGCTACTGGCACACCTGCCAAGGCAAAATTACTGCCATACAGACCGGCTAGCCCGGTGACCGCATCATTCAGCCAGTTCAGGCCAAACGCCAGGACACCCCAGGAAAGAACCCCGGCGCCAAAGCCATAAAGCGCACCCATATAGAGAAAAGGTCTACGCACATAGCTATCAGTGCCGCCGACCAGTTTAATCACTTCTATCTCGGTGCGGCGGTTTTCAATATGAAGACGAATGGTATTGCCTATCACCAAAAGTAATGCAGAAACCAGCAACACCGTCAGGCCGAAGACAAACCGCTCGCCCAGCTTGAGAATCGCTGCCAGGCGCTCGACCCAGACCAGGTCAAGTTGCGCCTGCTGCACCTTCGGCAGCTCGGCCAGGCGCTGACGCAAGCCTTCCAGGGTCGCCTTGTCGACTTCCTTGGGGGTCACCAGCACTACGCCCGGCAGCGGGTTTTCCGGCAACTCCTTGAGCGCTTCGCCCAGGCCGGACTGCTGCTGGAACTCCTGCAGCGCCTGCTCACGGCTGATGTACTCGGCCTCGGCGACGCCCGGCATGGCCTTGATCTGCTCACGCAGCTGCTCGCCTTCGCTGGCACTCGCATCCAGTTGCAGGTACAGGGAAATCTGCGCCGCACGCTGCCAGGAGCCGCCCAGGCGCTCGACGTTACTCAGCAAAAGTGACAGCCCCATCGGCAAACTCAGGGCAACGGCCATTACCAGGCAGGTAAAGAAGCTGCCGATCGGCTGCTTGCCCAGGCGACGCAGGCTGTCGAGCAGGCTGGCGCGATGGCTTTCGATCCAGGCGCGCAACAGGGTGCGGAAATCCGGGCCATCGTCTTCATCGCGTTTTTTCTTCTGCGGTTGCGGATCGGCGGCCTTGGGGGCCACGCGCTCGGAAACCTTAGGGCTGCGCGTCGCACTCATACCCCGGCCTCCCCGTCGCCGATCAATCGGCCACGTTGCAGGGTCAGCATGCGGTGACGCATGCGGGCGATCAGCGCCAGGTCGTGACTGGCGATCAGCACGCTGGTGCCCAGGCGGTTGATGTCTTCGAACACGCCCATGATTTCGGCCGCCAGGCGCGGGTCGAGGTTACCGGTCGGTTCGTCCGCCAGCAGCAAGGCCGGGCGATGGACGATGGCGCGGGCAATGCCGACACGCTGTTGCTGGCCGGTGGACAGGTCGCCCGGGTACAGGTCGGTCTTGTCCGAAAGCGCCACGCGTTCCAGGGCCGAATCCACGCGCTTGACGATCTCGGCCTTGGACAGGCCAAGGATCTGCAGCGGCAGCGCGACGTTGTTGAACACCGTGCGATCGAACAGCAACTGGTGGTTCTGGAACACCACGCCGATCTGTCGGCGCAGGAACGGGATCTGTGCATTGCTGATGGTCGCCAGGTCCTGACCGGCCAGCAGCAACTTGCCGGTGGTGGGACGCTCCATCGCCAGCAATAAGCGCAGCAGGGTACTTTTACCGGCACCCGAGTGCCCGGTGACAAACAAGAACTCGCCCCGACGGACTCGAAAGCTCAGCTCATGCAAGCCGACGTGACCGTTCGGATAGCGCTTACCGACCTGTTCGAAACGAATCATGAACGCTCCCGCTCGGCAAACAGTGCCTGGACAAAGGGTTCTGCTTCAAAGGTACGCAAGTCATCGATGCCTTCACCGACACCGATGTAGCGAATTGGCAAACCAAACTGCTTGGCCAGGGCGAAGATCACCCCGCCCTTGGCCGTACCATCGAGCTTGGTCAGGGCCAGGCCGGTCAGGGCGACCGTCTGGTTGAATTGCTTGGCCTGGTTGATGGCGTTCTGCCCGGTGCCGGCGTCGAGCACCAGCAGCACCTCGTGCGGAGCCTCGGCGTCGAGCTTGCCGATGACCCGGCGAACCTTCTTCAACTCTTCCATCAGGTTGTCTTTGGTGTGCAGGCGACCAGCGGTATCGGCAATCAACACATCGATATTGCGCGCCTTGGCTGCCTGCACCGCATCGAAGATCACCGACGCAGAGTCGGCACCGGTGTGCTGGGCGATCACCGCAATGTTGTTGCGCTCACCCCAGACCTGCAACTGCTCGACTGCGGCCGCGCGGAAGGTGTCACCCGCCGCCAGCATGACTTTCTTGCCTTCGAGTTGCAGCTTCTTGGCCAGCTTGCCGATGGTGGTGGTCTTGCCGGCGCCGTTGACGCCCACCACCAGGATCACGAATGGCTTGTTCTGCGAGGTGATTTTCAGCGGTTGCTCGACAGGCTTGAGCATCGCCGCCAGTTCCGCCTGCAGGGATTTGTACAGGGCATCGGCGTCAGCCAATTCCTTGCGCGCCACCTTCTGGGTCAGGCGCTGGATGATCACCGACGTGGCCTCGACGCCAACATCGGCAGTCAGCAGGCGGGTTTCGATGTCTTCGAGCAGTTCGTCATCAATGATCTTCTTGCCCAGGAACAGGCTGGCCATGCCCTCGCCGATGCTGGCGCTGGTTTTCGACAGGCCTTGCTTGAGGCGGGCGAAAAAGCCGGTCTTGGTTTCTTCGCTGCGCGCAGGCTCTGCGGCCACCGGCTCTGGAACAATCGGGGCAACGGGAGCGGGCGCGACCACAACGGGAGCGGCCACCGGTGCCGGTGCCGGGACCGGGACCGGCTCTAGAGTCGGCTGCGGCACTGGCTCTGGCGCGACGAACGCGGCAATGACCGGTTGCGGCAGGTCCGGCTCGTCAATGACCAGCGGCTCGACCAACGGCTTGGAGTCGACCACCAGCATTTCGACTGCTTGCTGAACCACGGTAGGCGCGGGAATCGGCGGGGTAATGTGCGGCGCCTGTTCGTCTGCAACCAAGGCCACCGGCTCTTCAGGGACCGGCAGGGTCAGCCACGGCGTGTGCACCGGCTCAGGAACAGGTTCTGGTGTAGGGGCTGGCGCAGACGCGAGCTCGACCACCGGCTGCAACACCGGCTCGGCCAATGGCAATACGACAGGGGCTACGGTTTCGACCACCGGAGCGGCTTCTATTACCGGCTCTGGCGCCACCTCAGGCAGTGGCTGTGGCTGTTCGACGACGGGTTCCTGCGGTTTTTTGCGCAGCCACCCGAACAGGCTTTTTTTCTCGCCAGCCGCAGCTGGGTTCTTCTTGTCGTCGTTGGAACCAAACATGGAGGACGGCTATCTCACGGTAGCGACGCGCCAATGGCGCCTCGGCAATTGAATATTCGATGCAGAACAGACTGTGTTTCACTCAGCTTGTTCACGCGCAACATTTTGTCGAGGTGCTCAATGGCACCTCAAAGCTCGACTAACACCAAGGACTAAAACGGTATCTTCGGCGAAAACGCAGAGTTTAGCTGATAAACCCAAAGCTTCTTGCGCAAACCTATACAGCCTACTGACCGATCAATGGCCTCATAGGCGTGGCCGCCAGTAAAACGGATCAGTATCCTAGCACCTCCTCGCCCGCCGACGCTAAGACCAAGCGGGCAGCCCAACAGGTTAAAAAACGAATGAATGCTCTAGCCCGCCGCGCTGCTGGCCTGCTGCTCAGCACAGTTTGTCTGCCCCTCGCAGCCCTGGCTGCCGACCCTCAACCGACCCACGAATTCACCCTCGACAATGGCCTGAAGGTCATCGTGCGTGAAGATCACCGTGCGCCCGTGGTGGTTTCCCAGGTCTGGTACAAGGTTGGCTCCAGCTACGAAACCCCAGGCCAGACCGGTTTGTCCCACGCCCTGGAGCACATGATGTTCAAGGGCAGCGAGAAAGTCGGCCCTGGCGAAGCGTCGCTGATCCTGCGCGACCTTGGCGCCGAGGAGAACGCTTTCACCAGCGACGACTTCACCGCCTACTACCAGGTGCTGGCCCGTGATCGCCTGGCCGTGGCCTTCGAACTTGAAGCCGACCGCATGGCCACCCTGCGCCTGCCGGCCGACGAGTTCAGCCGCGAGATCGAGGTAATCAAGGAAGAGCGCCGCCTGCGCACCGACGACAAACCAATGTCCAAGGCCTATGAGCGCTTCAAGGCCATGGCCTACCCGGCCAGCGGCTACCACACGCCGACCATCGGCTGGATGGCCGATCTCGATCGCATGAAGGTCGAGGAACTGCGCCACTGGTACGAATCCTGGTACGCACCGAACAACGCGACCCTGGTAGTGGTCGGCGACGTGACCCCGGAAGAAGTCAAAACCCTGGCCCAACGCTACTTCGGTCCAATCGCCAAGCGCGCCGTGCCACCGACGAAAATCCCCCTGGAGCTGTCCGAGCCCGGCGAGCGGCAGATCACCCTGCACGTGCAGACCCAACTGCCGGCCCTGATGCTGGCCTTTAACGTTCCGAGCATTGCCACCACCCAGGACAAACGCTCGGTCAACGCCTTGCGCCTGATTTCCGCCTTGCTCGATGGCGGCTACAGTGGGCGCATCCCGACCCAGTTGGAGCGCGGTGAAGAGCTGGTCTCCGGCGGTTCGTCGAGTTACGACGCCTACACCCGTGGCGACAGCCTGTTCACCCTGTCGGCAACCCCCAACACCCAGAAGCAGAAAACCATGGCCCAGGCGCAAGCCGGCCTGTGGAAACTGCTTGAACAGCTTAAAACCACCGCACCTTCCGCCGAAGAACTGGAACGTGTGCGAGCACAAGTGATTGCCGGCCTGGTCTACGAGCGTGACTCGATCACCAGCCAGGCCACCGCCATCGGCCAGCTGGAAACCGTCGGCCTGTCCTGGAAACTGATGGACACCGAACTGGCCGAGCTGGAAAGCGTGACCCCGCAAGACATCCAGAACGCTGCCCGCACCTATTTCACCCGCGAACGTCTGAGCGTTGCGCATGTACTGCCACTGCCCCAGGAGAACGCGCATGAGTGAGATCAACAAGTCACGGGTGGCCCTGGTCGCCCTGGCCGTCGTCGCGCTTGCCGCTTCGGCGGTGTTCTACGTGATCCGCCCAGGCGAGATCAACGCCAGCGAAGCCCTCGACAAGGCCAAATCGAGCCAGAAGCTGCAATCGCTGGCCGAGCTCGACGGCAAGGCGCCGAGCCGACGCACCCTCGACGTGCAGACCTGGAACACCGCCGAAGGGGCCAAGGTGCTGTTCGTCGCCGCGCCTGAGTTGCCGATGTTCGACCTGCGCCTGATTTTCGCCGCCGGCAGCAGCCAGGATGGCGCCAGACCGGGCCTGGCGATGCTGACCAACGCCATGCTCAACGAAGGCGTGGCCGGCCAGGACGTCAGCCAGATCGCCCAGGGCTTCGAAGGATTGGGGGCCGACTTCGGCAATGGCGCCTACAAGGACATGGCCATTGCCTCGCTGCGCAGCCTGAGTGCCGTGGACAAACGCGAGCCGGCCCTCAAGCTGTTCGCCGAAGTGGTGGGCAAACCGACCTTCCCGGCCGATTCCCTGGCCCGGATCAAGAACCAGATGCTCGCCGGCTTTGAATACCAGAAGCAGAACTCGGCCAAGGTGGCCAGCCTGGAGCTGATGCGTCGCCTGTATGGCCAACACCCCTACGCCCACGCCAGCGACGGTAACGCGCTGAGCATCCCGGACATCACCCTGGCGCAACTCAAGGCCTTCCACGCCAAGGCCTACACGGCGGGCAACGTGGTGATCGCACTGGTCGGCGACCTGTCGCGCAGTGACGCCGAGGCGATTGCTGCCCAGGTGTCCGCCGCCCTGCCCAAGGGCCCGGCGCTGGCGAAAATCGCCCAGCCTGAGGAACCCAAGCCTGGCACCAGCCGCGTCGAGTTCCCGGCCAAGCAGACCAACCTGATGCTCGCGCAATTGGGCATCGACCGTGACGATCCGGACTACGCCGCCGTCTCCATGGGCAACCAGATTCTTGGTGGCGGCGGTTTCGGTACCCGGTTGATGAGCGAAGTGCGGGAGAAACGTGGCCTGACCTATGGTGTGTACTCGGGCTTTTCGCCGATGCAGGCCCGCGGCCCGTTCCTGATCAACCTGCAAACCCGTGCCGAAATGAGCGAAGGCACGCTCAAGCTGGTGCAGGACGTCATGGCCGACTACCTTAAAACCGGGCCGACCCAGAAAGAACTCGACGACGCCAAGCGCGAACTGGCGGGCAGCTTCCCGCTGTCGACGGCCAGCAATGCCGACATCGTCGGCCAACTGGGCGCCATGGGTTTCTACAACTTGCCGCTGAGCTACCTCGAAGACTTCATGCAGCAGTCGCAGAACCTGACTGTCGAGCAAGTTACCGCGGCCATGAACAAACACTTGAGCATGGATAAAATGGTGATCGTTACCGTCGGTCCTACCGTGCCGCAAAAGCCGTTACCGGCCCCTACTGACAAACCTTCCGAGCAGCCGCTCGGGGTTCCGGAGCATTAATGGCCACTCGCCCTAAAAAACCCGTGCACAACGTCCACAACGGTGTGAACCAACTACGCATCATCGGTGGTGAATGGCGCAGCCGTCGCCTGAGCTTCCCCGACGCCCCGGGCTTGCGCCCGACGCCGGACCGCGTGCGTGAGACCCTGTTCAACTGGCTCGCGCCCTATGTCGCCGGGGCCAAGGTACTCGACCCGTTCGCCGGCAGCGGCGCGCTGTTCCTAGAGGCGCTGTCCCGTGGCGCCGCCATGGGCCAGGCGCTGGATGCCAGCAGCCTCGCGGTGTCGAGCCTGAAGGAACACCTGGGCACCCTGCGCTGCACCGTCGGCCAGGTGCAGACCGCCGATGCCCTGCGCTACCTGGAAACCCAGCCAGCGAGCGCCTACGACCTGGTCTTCCTTGACCCGCCGTTCAACCAGAACCTGCTGCCTGCGGTGTGCTCGCTACTGGAAGAACGCCAGTGGCTGGCCGACGACGCCTGGATCTACACCGAAAGCGAGAACGCACCATCGACCCTCGGCCTGCCGGGCGCCTGGCGCCTGCACCGGGAGCAGAAATCCGGTCGGGTGTACTACGCGCTGTGGCATCGCCTCGTGGAACAATCCGCTTGATACCATGCCTGGGCAGCCAAACCTGACTGCCCAGGCACTGGCTTCACTCAAGATACATAGTTAATACCAGCCCCCTCTACGCATCGCCGACATTGATTGAGCGTTTTTCACATCAATCAATGAGGATGCACATCCAATGAACATCTACTGCAGCGCCCTGCTGCTCCTGAGTGGGCTGATGCCCATGATGGCGTTCACGGCCAGCGCGTCAACCACCCATGAGTTCAGCCTGGACAACGGCCTGAAAGTCGTAGTTCGCGAGGACCACCGCGCGCCCGTGGCCACCTCCCAGCTGTGGATCAAAGTCGGTTCCAGCCAGGAACCGCCGGGCCAGTCCGGGCTGTCCCATGCACTCGAACACATGCTTTACCAGGGCAGCAGCAAAACCTGCGCCGGTGAAGCCTCGGCCATCCTGGAGCGGCTCGGCGCCGAGGAAAACGCCGTCACCAGCAACGACTACACTGCCTACTACCAAACCCTGGCACCCGATCACCTGGGCGTGGCGTTTGAACTGATGGCCGACCTGATGACCACCGCGCACCTGCGCACCGAATCGTTTGCCACTGAAATCGAAGTGATCAAGCAAGAGCGCCGCGAACACACCGATGACGCGCCCCAAGGCCTGGCCATGGAGCGGCTGCAGGCCATTGCCTTCCCCTCCAGCGCCCATGCCACGCCGACCATCGGCTGGATGCACGACCTGCAAAGGATGAGCGCGACCCAGCTACGCGAGTGGTACCAACGCTGGTACGCCCCCAACAACGCGACCCTGGTCATCGTCGGTGATGTCAGCCTGGGCCAGATAAAACCCTTGGTCGAACGCTATTTCGGCGACATTCCCCGCAAGACCCTGCCCCAGGTGTACGCCCCTCTGGAACTGGCCGAGCCCGGCGAGCGCAAAATCGCCTTGAGCCAAGCCATTCATGCGCCGCAATTGCTCATGAGTTTCAACCTGCCCAGCCTGACCACTGCGCCCGACCGGCGTACGGTGCAGGCCTTGCGGTTGCTAGACATACTGCTAGCCGGGTCCAACAGTGCTCGCTTGAAAAAGCACCTGCAATTTAATGAGGACCTGTTCTCCCAGATATCTTCCGGGTACGACCCGTTCAACCGTGGCGACAGCCTGCTGTTACTCAGCGCTCAACTCAACAGCCATCAGCGGATCAGCCTGGACCAGGCTCAGGCGCGTATCTGGCAGGTGATAGAACAACTGAAAACCACGCCCCCCGACCCCGAAGAACTGGAGCGCGCGCGCACCTTGCTGATTGCCAGCCAGGTGTACCAGCAAGACTCGATCTCTGAGCAAGCCACGCGAATGGGCACGCTGGAAAGCATTGGCCTGTCATGGCGCCTCATGGAAGAAGACATCGAGACACTGAACCAGGTGAGTGCCAAGGATATCCAGCAGGCGGCCGTAACCTATCTGACTCGACAACGCATGAGCGTGGCGCACCTAATGCCGGAGAACAGCCATGAATAAGTCCGCACCTTCACGTTATGTGCAACCGCTGATCAGCCTGATTTTTTGCTGCTGCCTGTCAGCCCAGGCCCAGCCACCCTCCCCATCGCCCCCCGCCGGGTCGAAACTGCAATCACTGGCCCAGTCGCCGGCGACGCCATCCGTCCCACGCGCGCTGAAGATCCAGGCCTGGAAAACCGTGACAGGAACCAAGGTGCTGTTTATCCAGACGTCGGAACTGCCGATGTTCGACGTGCTCGTCAGCTTCGCCGCAGGCAGTGCACGAGATCCACAACATCCGGCCCTGGCCGCCGCCACGTTCAGCCTGTTGAACGAAGGCATCCAGGGCAAGAGCCTGGCGCAGACCAATGAAATCTTCGACGGTCTTGGGGCCCGCTGGGGCATGGGCATCAACCATGACCGCACCTGGTTCTCGTTGCGCAGCCTCAGTGCGCCGCAAAAGCGTGAACCGGCCCTGCAATTGTTCGCGCAGATGCTTGGCCAGCCGCTGCTGGCCGATGACGCTTTGCTGCGAGTCAAGAGCGAGCTGCTGCAGATTATTGAGAGCCAGCAGCAAGACCCACTGACCAAGGTGTTCCGGGGCATGGGCGGACTATTGTTCAACGGCCACCCCTATGCCCAGTCGATCTACGGAACAGCGCAGGACCTGGCAACTCTCAGCCGTGAACAGGTCCAGGCCTTCCACAAAGCCAATTACCACACAGGCAACACCCAGATCACTCTGGTCGGGGACCTGACCCTGAAACAAGCGCAGGACCTTAGTCTGCAAATCAGTAACAGTTTGCCCGTCAAACCTACTACGTCGACCGTGCCGGATCTCCCGGTCACGCCGCCCCCCGTAGCCTCGCGGCATATTGAGCAAGCCCAGAACCAGACCCACCTGATACTGGCGCAACTCGGTGTCAGCCGTAAGCACCCCGACTATGTGGCACTGAAGGTGGCCAACCTGATATTCGCCGGTGGCAGCTCCGGATCGCGGCTGATGCAAGAACTGCGCGAGAAACGCGGCCTGACTTACAGCGTGTCCATGGAAACTGCCGACAAGCAATGGGCCAATCCCACGGGGATCCATGTGCAAACCCAACCGCAATTCAGCGAAGGCACGCTAACCCTGATCAAAAGCCTGTTCCGCGATTACCTGCACACCGGGCCGACCCCGCGGGAACTGGACGACGCCAAGCGCCTGATCCTCGGCAGTACCGCACTGGCCAGTGCCAGCAATGCGCAGATACTCTCCGGACTGTCGGAGATCAGCCGTCATGATTTGCCCTTCGACCTGGATTTTTCCGAGCATCAAGCCCAATCGTTGACGGTCGAGCAAATCAAGGCGGCACTCAACCGGCACTACAACGCTGATCACTGGAGCGTGGTCACGCTGGGGCCGACCACGACCCAGCAAGCCCTGCCAGAACCCGTCGATCGAGCCGGCCTGGGCATGTGTCGCGCTGAGGAGCAGATTGTGGCAAGTTAGTTTTCCAGTTGCACCGGCAGAACGAGCACTTCGTTCTGCCACCTTGTCCATCCGCAGCAACGAGATCGTCGTGCCCCAACCCTCCCCAGCACCGGCAAGCCCCTTCACCCCGGCATTTGGCCTCGGCAACCCGCACCTGCAAACCCTGTGGGGGCCGCTGTGGCGCAAGACCACCCACCTGGAGCGGCAGCGCGAACGCCTGTGGCTCGACGACGGCGACTTCCTCGATCTCGACTGGCACGGCCCGCACAGCGTCGACGCGCCCCTGGTACTGGTGCTGCACGGGCTGACCGGCTCCTCCAATTCGCCCTATGTCGCTGGCCTGCAACGTGCCCTCGCCGCACAAGGCTGGGCCAGCGCCGCGTTGAACTGGCGCGGCTGCTCGGGCGAACCAAATCTGCTACCACGCAGTTACCACTCCGGCGCCAGCGAGGACCTCGCCGCGGCGATCAACCACCTGCGGGCAACGCGCCCCCTGGCCCCGCTGTATGCGGTCGGTTATTCCCTGGGGGGCAACATCCTGCTCAAACACCTGGGCGAAACCGGCAGCGCCAGCCAGCTACAAGGCGCGGTGGCGGTTTCGGTGCCCTTTCGCCTGGATCAGTGCGCCGACCGCATCGGCCAGGGCTTTTCCAAGGTCTACCAGGCGCACTTCATGCGCGAAATGCTCGCGTACATCAAGAACAAGCAGCGCCAGTTTCTCCAGGACGGACGCCACGAAGGCCTGGCGACCCTGGCCAGCCTCGGCTCGCTGGACAAGATGCGCACCTTCTGGGACTTCGACGGTCGGGTCACCGCGCCGCTGCATGGCTACGCCGATGCCCAGGACTACTACCGACGCGCTTCCAGCCGCTATTTCCTCGGTGAAATCCGCACCCCGACCCTGATCATCCAGGCCGCCGACGACCCCTTCGTCTACCCCCACAGCCTGCCTGAAGCCGGCGAGCTGTCGACCTGCACCCGCTTCGAGCTGCAGGCCAAGGGTGGGCACGTCGGTTTTGTCGACGGCACCTTGCGCACCCCGGGTTATTACCTGGAACGGCGCATCCCCCAGTGGCTGGCCCAGCCGGGGCGCGACTAGGACCATGGACAGTCAATCGGGCGAGTCGATCCGTTTCTGGCACACCGCCCCCTTGGCCGGGGTCGAACTGCTGTCGGCGCGCTACATCGAGCAACGCTTCGTGCCCCATGTGCACGACGGCTTTGTGATCGGCATGATCATGGCGGGCGCCCAGCGCTACCGTTATCGCGGTGCCGAGCACCTGGCCGGCAGCGGCACCCTGGTGGTGATCAATCCGGACGAACTGCACACCGGGCACAAGGGCACCGAGGATGGCTGGCTGTACCGCGCGTTCTACCCGGACAACGGGCAGATCCTCGGGCTGCTGGCCGAACTCGAATTGCCCTCCCGCAGCTTGCCGGCTTTCGGCGCCACGCTGTATCGCGACCCGGACCTGGTCAGTGGTTTCTGTCAGTTGCACCGCTTGCTGGAAAGCCCGGCCAGCGCCCTGCAACAACAAACCCTGTGGCGGGAAACGATGCTCTCGCTGCTGCAACGCCATGCCGCCGTGGCCACGCCTGGGCAGCCGGGCCGAGAGCACCGCGCGATCGCCAGGGCCAAGGAATTGCTGCATGCGCAACTGGCCGCACCGCCGTCCCTGGAAGCGCTTGCGGCGGCGGTCAACCTGTCGCCCTTCCACTTCGCCCGAGTGTTCCGCCACGCCACCGGCATGCCACCGCACACCTGGCTGATGCAACAGCGCATCGCCCAGGCCCGGGCGTTACTGCGCGAAGGCTGCCTGCCGCTGGCGGTTGCCACACAACTGGGGTTTGCCGACCAGAGCCATTTAAGCCGGCAATTCAAGAAGGTCTACGGCGTCGGCCCCGGCGCCTACCGCACCGCCAGAATGATGCCACCCAACCCCTGAGGGAAATCTGCAAGATCGTTCAAGACAACTCTTTGCCCCGTCGCGCAAGATGCCGGCACAAGGAGAGTCTCCATGACCCGTCAGCAACTTTTTTCCCGTGGTATCCGCGACAGTTTCGCCATGGCGGTGGGCATCCTGCCGTTCGGCCTGATCTTCGGCACCCTGGCCGGCGCGGCGGGCCTGACGCTGTGGCAGGCGGTCGGCATGTCACTGCTGGTGTATGCCGGCTCCGCACAACTGATCGCCCTCAGCCTGTTGGGCACCGGCGCCAGTGTGCTGGTGATCCTGTTGACCACCTTCATCGTCAACCTGCGTCATGTGCTCTACAGCGCCACCCTGCAGCCCCATGTCGGCCGTCTGCCGCAGCACTGGCGGCTACTCCTGGCCTTCTGGCTGACCGATGAAACCTTTGCCGTGGTCCAGCGGTTTTACCTGCTGCACGGCGACAAGCCCCTGGCGCAGTGGTACTGGCTGGGCGTCGCCAGCTCGCTGTATGCCTGCTGGGTGGGCAGTTCGCTGGCCGGCGTGCTGTTTGGCCAGGCAGTGCCGGACCTGGCGAGCTGGGGCCTGGAGTTCGCGATGCTGGCGACCTTTATCGGGATTGTCGTGCCGCTGCTGCGCAACCAGCCGCAAATTGCCGCGGCCCTGGCCGCCGGCGCCGTAGCCCTGGCCACCCTGCACTGGCCCTACAAACTGGGCCTGATGGCCGCGGCGTTCAGCGGGATCGCCGTGGGCGTGCTGCTGGAGCGCCGCCAACTGCAGCAACACCAAGCCAGGGAGCTGCGCTCATGAGTTACGGCTGGCTGATTCTAGGAATGATGGCGATCACGTTTGCCCTGCGCTACAGCCTGTTCGCCTGGCCCAACCTGAAGTTCCCGCCACTGGTACGCCAGGGGCTGCACTACGTACCGACGGCGGTACTGACAGCCATCGTGGTGCCAGGCATGTTGTTGCCCGATGGCCAGCACTGGGCGCTGACCATGAACAATGCCTACCTGCTGGCTGGGTTGGCAGCCATCGCCATCGCAGCCACCACCCGCCACCTGTTGGCGACCATCGGTGGCGGCATGCTGGTGTTTTTTGGCTTGCGCTGGCTGCTGGGGCAGTTACCGCTTTAAGGCTCAGTCGCCGATGGCAATCGCCCGCTGCGGATCGGTGATCCATTCGCTCCACGAGCCGGCGTACAGCGCCCCCAACGGGTAGCCGGCGAGGCACAGGGCAAACAGGTTGTGGCAGGCTGTCACGCCCGAACCGCAGTACGCCACCAGTTCACTCGGCGAGCGCTGCGCCAGCTTCTCGGCAAACCGCTGCTGGAGTTGCGCAGCCGGCAGAAAGCGTCCGTCCGGCCCCAGGTTATCGGTGAAGGCCGCACATGACGCGCCGGGGATATGCCCGGCCACCGGATCGATCGGTTCGACCTCGCCGCGAAACCGCGGCAGCCCACGGGCATCGAGCAGGGTCAGCTCCGGCCGGGCGAGGCGTTGCTGCAATTGGTCGGCGCTCAAGACCATGGCCGCGTCCGAGGTACCGCTGAACGTGCCACGGGTATTGCCCGGCGCATCCAGGCTCAGCGGCAGGCCGGCGGCGTGCCAGGCCTTGAGGCCACCGTCGAGGATAAACACCCCGTCACGCTTGCCCAGCCACGCCAGCAACCACCAGGCCCGGGCTGCATACGCCCCTGGACCGTCGTCATACAGCACCACCTGGCTGTCATTATCGATGCCCCAGGCTTGCAGGCGCTCGATCAGGGCCTGCGGGTCCGGCAGTGGGTGTCGGCCGGTGACACCCTTGATCACCGGCCCGCTGAGGTCACGCTCCAGATCGGCAAACGAGGCGCCGGCAATATGCCCTTCGGCATAGCTGCGCTGGCCATAATCCGGATCTTCGAGGGCAAAGCGACAATCCAGGATCACCAGGGCGGCCTGCTCCTTTTTCTGGTCCAGGGCTAGGGGGCTGATCAGTTGCGCGATGGGCATAGCGGGCTCCTGTGAGGTAAGTCTTGGCGCGATCCTACTGCACTTCTTCGAGGGCCTGGCCCAGCGGCACGTAATACTCCTCGAACAAGGCGTCGATTTCCTCGCGCGATTGTTCGGTGACAAACCCGGCTTCCAGCACCAGCACCTGGTACACGCCGCGTTTAATGGCCTGTTCACTGAGGTGGCTGGAGTTTTCTCGGGTGGTACACAAAAAGCGCACCCAGGAGGTCAGGATGATCCAGGCGTTGAGCGTCAGGGATTCGATCTGCACCTTGTCCATGGCGAGGATGCCGGCGGCGACAAAACCGGCGTAGATCGCCGTGCCCTGGATCAGGCAGCGCTGGGAAAACCGTCGATAACGGGCCGCCAGCTCCGGATCATTGTCCAGCAGGTGCTCCAGGTCGCGGTGCAAAAACCGGTAGCGCCACATTGCGTCCAGCAGTTCCTGCAGGTAGTAACGCTTGTCTTCAACCGTGGCAGCACGCCCTTGCGGCGGGCGCAGGAAGCTTTCCACCAGAGCCTCGTACTCACTGAACAACACGGCGATGATCGCCTGCTTGTTGGGGAAGTGGTAGTACAGATTGCCCGGGGATATCTCCATGTGCGCGGCGATATGGTTGGTGCTGATACTGCGTTCACCCTGCTGGTTGAACAGCTCCAGGCTGTTCTGCACGATGCGCTCGCTGGTTTTTATTCGTGGGGCCATGGCTTGAGCTTTAATTCTGCTGTGCGTTGCGGGCATCTTACGACCTATCCGTCGGCGGATAAATCATCACATCCCGAGGAAGTCATTTGACTTTTTAGAGCATAGACTCTAAAAACTTCTCCATTATAAAAAAACCTGGAGCTACCATGCCCGCCGAAATTGCCTACCTGCAAGACTCCCAGCAGCCATTGAGTGAGCTTCACGACCTGTTTACCGCCCAGCGCCAGGCGTATGCGGCCAACCCTATGCCGCCTGCGGCCCAGCGCCAGCAGTGGCTCAAGGTGTTGAGCGACGTCCTGAGTGACCAGCGCCAGGCCTTGATCGAAGCGATCAGCGCAGACTTCAGCAACCGCAGCGCCGATGAAACCCTGCTCGCCGAACTGATGCCGAGCCTGCACTGCATTCATTACGCCAGCAAACACCTCAAGGGCTGGATGAAAGCCTCGCCACGCAAAGTAGGCGTGGCGTTCCAGCCGGCCAAGGCCAAGGTGGTCTACCAACCGCTGGGGGTCGTCGGGGTCATCGTGCCGTGGAACTACCCGCTCTACCTGGCCATCGGCCCGCTGGTCGGCGCCCTGTCTGCGGGCAACCGAGTGATGCTCAAGCTCAGCGAATCCACGCCGGCCACCGGCGAGCTGCTTAAATTCCTGCTGGCCAAGATCTTCCCCCAGGACCTGGTGACCGTGGTGCTGGGCGAGGCCGATGTGGGCGTGGCGTTTTCCCAACTACCGTTCGACCACCTGCTGTTCACTGGCGCCACCAGCATTGGCAAGCACGTGATGCGCGCGGCGGCCGAGAACCTGACACCGGTAACCCTGGAACTGGGTGGAAAATCCCCGGCCATCGTCTCCCACGACGTGCCGCTCAAGGATGCCGCCGAACGCATCGCCTTCGGCAAAACCCTGAACGCCGGGCAAACCTGTGTCGCTCCGGACTATGTGCTGGTGCCGCAGGACCGGGTCGAATCCTTCGTCGAGGCCTATCGCCAGGCGGTGCGTGGCTTCTACCCGACCTTGGCGGACAACCCCGACTACACCGCCATCATCAACCCACGCCAACTGGCGCGACTGCACAGCTACCTGAGTGACGCGAGCGCCAAGGGCGCACAGTTGATCCCGCTGTTCGACCAAGACCAGGACCGGCGCATGGGCCACAGCGTGCTGCTGAATGTCAGCGACGAGATGATCGTGATGCAGGACGAAATCTTCGGCCCGCTGCTGCCAGTGGTGCCCTACACGACCCTGGACCAGGCATTTGCCTACATCAATCAACGACCACGTCCACTGGCGCTTTACTACTTTGGCTACAACAAGTCCGAACAGAATCGCGTACTCCAGGAAACCCATTCCGGCGGGGTCTGCCTCAACGACACCCTGCTGCACGTTGCCCAGGACGACATGCCGTTTGGCGGTATCGGCGCTTCCGGCATGGGCCATTACCACGGCAGGGAAGGTTTCCTGACATTCAGCAAAGCCAAGGGCGTGCTGATCAAGCAGCGCTTCAACGCGGCCAAGTTGATCTACCCACCCTATGGCAAGTCGATCCAGAAGCTGATCCAGAAACTGTTCATCCGCTGACCCTTCACTGCCGGGTAAAAACAATAATGAACCCACGCTTTTGCGATGCCCCCGCGCTGTCACGGCGCGGCCTGCTCAAATTCAGTCTCGGCGCCAGCGCCTTCCTCGCCACCGCAGGCCTGGGCGCCAGCCTCAGCGGTTGCTCGGCCAGCAGCCCGGCCAACGGGTTTGCGATTATCCGCGACACTGACCTGAGTTTTTTGCGGGCGCTGTTGCCGGTGATGCTCGAGGGCGCCGTGGCGGCCGAAAAACTCCCCGCCGCCACCGAACAAACCCTGCGCAGCCTGGACCACGGCCTCGATCACTTGTCGCCAGAAATGCTCAAGCTGACCCAGCAACTGTTCGACGTGCTGGGCATGGCAGTCACCCGCGGGCCACTGACCGGAATCTGGGGCAGTTGGGAAAATGCCAGCAGCGAAGCCATCCGCCACTTCCTGCAACGCTGGCAGAACAGCTCGTTAAGCCTGCTGCGCATGGGCCACAGTTCGATCCTGCAACTGGTGATGATGGCCTGGTACAGCCGCGCCGAGTCATGGGCCCATTGCGGCTATCCCGGGCCACCGAAAGTCTGAGATCCAGGCACCTTCACCACCTGATAAATATAAGAGAGCCCCTGATGCCCGTACCCGATCCGTTCCGCGAAGGCATGGCCCGCGGCTGGAAAACCTACAACGGCTCACAACTGGCCAATGACCTGACCCTGGAAGCCGACATCGCCATCATTGGCAGCGGCGCGGGCGGTGGCACCACGGCCGAGATCCTCAGTGCGGCCGGCTACAAGGTGCTGCTGATCGAAGAAGGCCAGCTCAAGACCAGCAGCGACTTCAAGATGCTCGAAGACCAGGCCTACGCCAACCTCTACCAGGAGGGCATCGGCCGCATGAGCAAGGACGGTGCGATCACCATCCTGCAGGGCCGCGCGGTGGGCGGCACGACGCTGATCAACTGGACCTCGAGCTTTCGCACCCCCGAGCCGACCCTCGAACACTGGGCCAGGGAGCATGCCGTCAAGGGCCATAGCCCGGCGGACATGGCGCCCTGGTTCGAAAAAATGGAACAACGCCTCGGCGTCGCACCCTGGCTGGTGCCACCCAATGCCAACAACGGAGTGATCAAGAAAGGCTGCGAGCAACTCGGCTACAGCTGGCACGTGATTCCGCGCAACGTGCGTGGGTGCTGGAACCTCGGTTATTGCGGCATGGGCTGCCCGACCAACGCCAAACAGTCGATGATGGTCACCACCATTCCCGCGACCCTGGAAAAAGGCGGCGAGCTGCTGTACCTGGCTCGCGCCGAACAGCTGTTGATCAAGGACGACCAGGTCACCGGCCTGCTGTGCGTGGCCATGGATGAACGCTGCGTGGCGCCCACTGGTCGCACCATTACCGTCAAGGCACGGCACTATGTGCTGGCCGGTGGCGGGATCAACAGCCCGGGGCTGTTGCTGCGTTCCAAGGCACCCGACCCTCACGAGCGCCTCGGCAAACGCACCTTCCTGCACCTGGTGAACATGTCTGCCGGGCTGTTCGATGAAGTCATCAACCCGTTCTACGGCGCGCCGCAGTCGATTTACTCCGACCACTTTCAATGGCAGGACGGCGCCACCGGCAAAATGTCCTACAAGCTCGAAGTGCCGCCGCTGCACCCGGCGCTGGCCGCGACCCTGCTCGGCGGCTTCGGCGCCGAGAACGCGGCGCACATGCAGCAACTGCCCCATACCCACGCCATGCTCGCCCTGCTGCGTGACGGTTTCCACCCGGACAGCAGCGGCGGCAGCGTCGAGTTGCGCGGCGACGGCACGCCGGTGCTCGACTATCAGGTTTCCGACTACGCCTGGGACGGCCTACGCCGGGCCTTTCACAGCATGGCCGAGATCCAGTTCGCCGGTGGCGCCAAGGCCGTCATGCCGATGCACGCCGATGCGCGCTACGTCAACAGTCTCACCGAAGCCCGCACGTTGATCGACGGCCTGAGCCTGGAGCTGTATCGCACCCGCCTGGGCAGCGCCCACGTCATGGGCGGTTGCGCCATGGGTGAAGACCCGACCCACGCCGTGACCGATAGCCTCGGACGACATCATCAACTGCGCAATCTGTCGGTGCATGACGGCTCGCTGTTCCCCACCAGCATTGGCGCCAACCCGCAACTATCGGTCTACGGGCTGACCGCGCAATTGGCCAGCGCACTGGCCGAACGCCTGCGAAATCCATGAAAAAACTGCATATTCGCCTGGTCTATAGTGCGTTCTTAGCCCAATGGCGACTTGGCCGACCGGGAAGGCTGCGATACCATCCGACTCCCCAACGGATTCCCGCCAGGACGACGCGATGAACCGAGTGTTGTACCCAGGTACCTTCGACCCTATTACCAAGGGCCATGGCGATCTGGTCGAACGCGCCGCGCGCCTGTTCGATCATGTGATCATTGCTGTCGCCGCCAGCCCCAAGAAAAACCCGCTATTCCCCCTGGAACAGCGTGTGGAGCTGGCCCGCGAGGTCACCAAACATCTGCCGAACGTCGAAGTCGTCGGCTTTTCGACGCTGTTGGCGCACTTCGCCAAAGAGCAGAATGCCAATGTATTCCTGCGTGGTTTGCGTGCGGTGTCGGATTTCGAGTACGAATTCCAGCTGGCCAATATGAACCGCCAGTTGGCCCCGGACGTGGAAAGCCTGTTCCTGACGCCGTCCGAGCGCTATTCGTTTATTTCTTCGACGTTGGTCCGTGAAATTGCAGCCCTGGGCGGCGATATCACTAAATTCGTCCACCCGGCCGTGGCCGATGCTCTTACACTCCGGTTCAAGAAATAGACCCCGACTGTAGGAGCTGGCTTGCCAGCGAAAAACGTCAACGATTACGCAGTGCTATCAGAAAGTACACAGCGCCCTGACGTTTTTCGCGAGCAAGCTCGCTCCTACAGCGTCAATGCGGCACAATTGTGCGCATTAGTTTTCAGATGCCCGGGCCGACGACCCTGGCTGGAGTCCCCAATGTCCCTGATCATCACCGACGATTGCATTAACTGCGACGTCTGCGAACCCGAGTGCCCGAACGCCGCCATCTCCCAGGGCGAAGAGATCTACGTGATCGACCCGAACCTGTGCACCCAGTGCGTCGGCCACTATGACGAGCCGCAATGCCAGCAGGTCTGCCCGGTCGATTGCATTCCGCTGGACGAAGCCCATCCGGAAACTGAAGAGCAGTTGATGGAAAAGTACCGGATCATTACCGGCAAGGCGTAAGGACCCCATCGCGAGCCTGCTCGCGATGAGGCCATAAGCAACCTCACCGCCACATCTGGATCAGCGCTGGCACCTGGGGCAAAACACACTCGCCCGCTGCCCCAGCTTCACCTCGCGAAGTTCTGTCCCGCAGACCTTGCAGCCCTCGCCGCCGCGGCCATAGACGAACAGTTCCTGCTGGAAATAGCCCGGCTGGCCGTCGCCGCCGACAAAGTCGCGCAAAGTGGTGCCGCCGCGCTCGATGGCGGCGGCCAGGATGCGCTTGATCTCGATCGCCAGCTTCAGGTAACGCGCCCGGGAGATGCCCTTGGCCTCGCGGCGCGGGTCGATCCCGGCGGCGAACAGCGCTTCGGTCGCGTAAATATTGCCGACCCCCACCACCACCGCGTTGTCCATGATGAACGGCTTGACCGCCATCGAACGCCCACGTGACAGTTGAAACAGGCGATCGCCGTCGAACAGGTCCGTCAGCGGCTCCGGCCCCAGGCGCAGCAGCAGTTCGTGGTTGAGCGGGTCAAGGCTCCAGAGCATCGCCCCGAAACGGCGCGGGTCGGTGTAGCGCAGGGCCAGGCCGGACTCCAGCTCGATGTCCACATGCTCATGCTTGGCCGCCGGCAGGCCGATTTCCACCAGGCGTAGATTCCCCGACATGCCCAGGTGACTGATCAAGGTGCCGACCTCGGCGTTGATCAGCAAATACTTGGCACGCCGCTCCACCAGCACAATGCGCTGCCCGGAAAGGCGCACATCGAGGTCCTCGGGGATCGGCCAGCGCAGGCGCCGCTCACGCACCACCACCCGGCTGACGCGCTGGCCTTCCAGGTAGGGCGCAATCCCGCGGCGGGTGGTTTCGACTTCCGGTAATTCAGGCATGGCGTACTCGGCTCAGGAAAGGTCCGGCGCTCAATGGTGCGCGCCGAGTTCACGGATCGTCTGTTTGAGGTTCTCGAAGTCGTAGTCCGAGAGGCCGACATAGTCGAGCACCAGGTGACCGATGCTGTCCCACTCGTGGTCTTCGGTCTGGTTGCCCAAGACCCGGTACGAGGCACAGATGTGTTCCGCCATCTTGAGGATCGCCAGCAGGTTCTTCAACTGACTGTTGCGCGAGGACTCGTCACTGAAGATCGCCAGGGCGTTGTGGTGATTGGCGATGGCGTGGCTGACATGTTCCGGCAGGCGCCAGGACTTTGCCGTGTAGTAGCCGACCACCGCATGGTTGGTGTTGAACGCATGGTTTTCCGTGTCCACCACCCGGCAATCGACGCCGGCGTTGGCATAGGCCTGTTCCAGCACCGCCATATAGTTGGGGAAGCGCTTGAGCATCAGCGGCACGCCACAGTCGTGGAACAGCCCCAGGGCATAGGCTTCGTCCACCGCTTGCGAGCCGATGCGCTTGGCCAGGCTGAGGCTGGTCATGGCCACGTCCTGCGCCGTGTCCCAGAAACGGTTGAGGGTGACGATGGTGTCGTCATTCATCTCACCCTTGATCGACTGCGCGTTGATCATGTTGATCACCGAGCGGCTGCCCAACAGGTTCACCGCCCGCTGGATCGAGGCAATCTTGTTGCTCAGGCCGAAATACGGCGAGTTGACGATTTTCAACAACGCGCCGGAGAGACCCGGGTCCTGGGAGATCAGCTTCGCGATCACTTCAAGGTCCGGGTCCGGCATGTACTGCTCCATCTGCAAATCCACCATGATTTGCGGTTGAGGCGGAACGCTGATGCCTTGCAGGGCCTGCTGAATCTGTTCGGAAGATAGCTCTTGGGACATAAGTACTCACTCTGGACAGGCGGCGATTCTACCCCTTAAGCGCAGGTTGCCGACACCTCAAACCGCTCCCGCAGTCCATCCGGTGAGCCCGCCAACGGCTGCGCAACAGGGTATACTCCCGCTCTTTTTTCTGGAGCGACGTCATGTCCCTGCCAAGCTTGCGCCTCAAAGCCAATGCCGACCGTCGCCTGCGCGCCGGCCACCTGTGGGTCTACAGTAACGAAATCGACGTAGCCGCCACCCCGCTGCACGGCTTCAAGGCCGGCGACCAGGCGATCCTGGAAGCCGCCGGTGGCAAGCCGCTGGGCATCGTCGCCATGAGCCCGAACAACCTGATCTGCGCCCGCCTGCTGTCGCGCGACATCAAGCTGCCACTGGACAAGTCGCTGCTGGTGCACCGCCTGAACGTCGCCCTGTCGCTGCGCGAGCGTCTGTTCGACAAGCCGTTCTACCGTCTGGTCTACGGCGATTCCGACCTGCTGCCGGGCTTGGTAGTCGACCGTTTCGGCGACATCCTGGTGGTGCAGATCGCCTCGGCGACCATGGAAACCCATAAAGACGACGTGATCGCCGCGTTGACCCAAGTGCTCAAGCCGAGCGGCATTCTGTTCAAGAATGACTCCGCCGCGCGCGACGCCGAAGGCCTCGAGCGCTACGTCGACACCGTGTTCGGCCTGGTGCCGGAGTGGGTTGCGCTGGAAGAGAACGGGGTGAAATTCGAAGCACCGGTCATTCAGGGCCAGAAAACCGGCTGGTTCTATGACCACCGCATGAACCGCGCCCGCCTGGCCCCGTACGCCAAAGGCAAGCGTGTACTGGACCTGTACAGCTACATCGGTGGCTGGGGCGTGCAGGCTGCCGCATTCGGCGCCAGCGAAGTGTTCTGCGTCGACGCCTCGGCCTTCGCCCTCGACGGCGTTGAGCGCAACGCTGCGCTGAACGGCTTTGCCGACAAAATGACCTGCATCGAGGGCGACGTATTCGAAACCCTGAAAGAGTTGAAAGCCAGCGAAGAACGTTTCGACGTGATCGTGGCCGACCCGCCGGCGTTCATCAAACGCAAGAAAGACATGAAGAACGGCGAAGGCGCCTACCGCCGCCTGAACGAGCAAGCCATGCGCCTGCTCAACAAGGACGGCATCCTGGTCAGCGCCTCGTGCTCGATGCACCTGCCCGAAGATGACCTGCAGAACATCCTGCTGACCAGCGCCCGCCACCTGGACCGCAACATCCAGCTGCTGGAACGCGGCGGCCAGGGCCCGGACCACCCGGTACACCCGGCCATTGCTGAAACCCGCTACATCAAGAGCATCACCTGCCGGCTGTTGCCCAACAGCTGATAACGCAAAACCTATGTAGGAGCGAGCACCCGCTTGCGGCGCCCGCTTGCGGCGCCCGCTTGCGGCTTGCTCGCTTGCGGCTTGCTCGCGATGCGGGTCAACGATAACGCGGGGAACCTGATACTCCGCGGTGTCATTGAACTCATCGCGAGCGGGCTCGCTCCAGGTGCAGGTGCAGGTGCAGGTGCAGGTGCAGGACACATTCTGATCCACTGCCGAAGCGACAACCTCCCACCCAACGCCTACCGTTTTCTCTTCCCATCACCGAAGAGGACAACGGAATGTCCAACACGCCAAAAGCCCATCGATTACGCACAGGTCGGCACTCGCAATCCGGTCGTATCTATCACCTGACCGCTGTCACCCATGAACGACAACCGATCTTCAATGATTTGTACGTTGGACGCTTGGTAGTGAGTGAATTCAGAAGAGCTCATGAAGCCGGCAATGCCACCTCAATAGCCTGGGTCGTCATGCCGGATCACTTTCATTGGCTGGTTGAATTGCACAACGGTGATTTGCCGAGACTGATGCAGGCGGCCAAATCCAGAAGTGCTCGCGCCATCAACCAGCAAAGAGGTCGCCACGAAACGCTATGGCAAAAGGGTTACTTCGATCGGGCCTTGCGTCGCGAGGAAGATCTGAAAGCCATCGCCCGATACATCATCGCCAACCCTTTGCGCGCCGGGCTTGTGACTCGAGTTGGAGACTATCCGCTGTGGGATGCCATGTGGATTTAATACTGTAGGAGCGAGCTCGCTCGCGATGGTGGTCAACGATAACGCGGGGAACCTGACACCCCGCGGCGTTCTCGGGTTCATCGCGAGCGAGCTCGCTCCTACGGGGGTGGTCGCCGAACGTATTGTGAATGCTTGCAGCCATTCCTTCCTGACGCCAGCGGTGTAGAATCGAACGATTCATCGCCAGTCATCCCCCGGCGGGTTTATGAGCTCAAGCTGAAGCGCGCGGCGATCCCGCAAAGTTCTCGGCAACTTCCGGACACCCGGCTATTTCTGAGTGTTCCAGACGTCAATAGAAGCTCACTTCCCTTTTGATACCTGATTAGCCGCCCGGAGTGCTTCATGCCAGATTACCGCTCGAAAACATCCACCCACGGTCGCAACATGGCCGGTGCTCGCGCTCTGTGGCGCGCCACGGGGATGAAAGATGACGACTTCAAAAAGCCGATCATCGCCATTGCCAACTCCTTTACCCAATTCGTCCCGGGCCACGTGCACCTCAAGGACCTGGGTCAACTGGTTGCCCGCGAGATCGAACGCGCTGGCGGTGTGGCCAAGGAATTCAACACCATTGCAGTCGATGACGGCATCGCCATGGGTCACGACGGCATGCTCTATTCGCTGCCGAGCCGCGAGATCATCGCCGACTCCGTCGAGTACATGGTCAACGCCCACTGCGCCGACGCGATCGTCTGCATCTCCAACTGCGACAAGATCACCCCCGGCATGCTGATGGCCGCCTTGCGCCTGAACATCCCGGTGATCTTCGTTTCCGGCGGTCCGATGGAAGCCGGCAAGACCAAGCTCGCCTCCCACGGCCTGGACCTGGTTGACGCCATGGTGATCGCCGCCGACTCCAGCGCTTCTGACGAGAAAGTCGCTGAGTACGAGCGCAGCGCCTGCCCGACGTGCGGCTCGTGCTCCGGCATGTTCACCGCCAACTCGATGAACTGCCTGGTTGAAGCCCTCGGCCTCGCGCTGCCGGGCAACGGCTCGACCCTGGCCACCCACAGCGACCGCGAACAGCTGTTCCTGCAAGCCGGGCGCACCATCGTCGAACTGTGCAAACGCTACTACGGTGACAACGACGACTCGGTACTGCCGCGCAATATCGCCAACTTCAAGGCGTTCGAAAACGCCATGACGCTGGACATCGCCATGGGCGGTTCCACCAACACCATCCTGCACTTGCTGGCCGCAGCCCAGGAAGCCGAGATCGACTTCGACCTGAAGGACATCGACCGCCTGTCGCGCCACGTACCGCAACTGTGCAAGGTCGCGCCGAACATCCAGAAGTACCACATGGAAGACGTGCACCGCGCCGGCGGGATCTTCTCGATCTTAGGCTCGCTGGCCCGTGGCGGCCTGCTGCACACCGAGCTGCCGACCGTGCACAGCAAGACCATGGCCGAAGGCATCGCCAAGTGGGACATCACCCAGACCACCGACGAAGCCGTGCACCACTTCTTCAAGGCCGGCCCGGCGGGCATCCCGACCCAGACCGCATTCAGCCAGTCGACCCGTTGGGAAACCCTGGACGACGACCGTGAAAACGGCTGTATTCGCAGTGTCGAGCATGCCTACTCGCAAGAAGGCGGCCTGGCCGTGCTGTACGGCAACATCGCCCTGGACGGCTGCGTGGTGAAAACCGCCGGTGTCGACGAGTCGATCCACGTGTTCGAAGGTCGCGCCAAAATCTACGAAAGCCAGGACAGCTCGGTGCGCGGCATCCTCGCCGACGAAGTCAAAGAAGGCGACATCGTGATCATCCGTTACGAAGGCCCGAAAGGCGGCCCGGGCATGCAGGAAATGCTCTATCCGACCTCCTACCTCAAGTCCAAGGGCCTGGGCAAAGCCTGCGCCCTGCTCACCGACGGTCGCTTCTCCGGCGGCACCTCGGGCCTGTCCATCGGCCACGCTTCGCCAGAAGCCGCTGCCGGCGGTGCGATTGGCCTGGTGCAGGATGGCGACAAAGTGTTGATCGACATTCCCAACCGCTCGATCAACCTGTTGGTCAGCGATGAAGAACTGGCGGCACGCCGCATCGAGCAGGACAAAAAAGGCTGGAAGCCGGTTGAAGTGCGCCCACGTAAAGTGACCACCGCACTGAAAGCCTACGCCCTGCTGGCCACCAGCGCCGACAAGGGTGCCGTGCGCAACAAGGCGATGCTCGACGGGCTGTGATCGTTAGCCGTTGAACTGAAAATGCCCCGCCAAGTGCGGGGCATTTTTGTTTGTGCCGATCCACTGTAGGAGCGAGCGCCCGCTTGCGGCTTGCTCGCGAAGAACTCAAAAACAACGCGTTTATTCAGGTAATACGCGTCATCGTTGGGGTCCATCGCGAGCAAGCTCGCTCCTACAAAGTACTGCGCATTTGTGCAGCCCTTGTAGGCGCTGGTTTGAGAGCGCAAGTCTCAGGGCATTCAGAACTGCGGCTTGTAGGTCACGCTGAACATCATGTTGCGCGGGTCGCCGTAGTAGTTGTTGCCGGCGAGTTGCGCGTACGAGGGGATGAAGTATTTCTTGTCGAACATGTTGTTCAGGTTCACCGCCAGGGTCACTTCGTCGCTGGCGTCATAGGCCACGCGTGAGTTCCAGATGGCAAAGCCGGCCTGTTCGAAAGCGCGCTCGAAACTCAAGGTGCTGCTCTGGGCATTGACCCCCGCACCGACACGAACCCGGTCCAACTCACCCGGCAAGCGGTAATCACTCCACACCCGCAGCATGTGCATCGGGGTCGCGGTGCTGAAGATCTTGCCTTCGAGCTCCGTGTCCTTGAGGAATTTGGTGGTGTTGTAGGTGTAGCTGCTGGTCAGTTGCAGGTTCGGCAGCACTTCGCCGCTCAACTCGGCCTCGATGCCCTGGCTGCGCACCTTGCCCGACGCCGTCGAGCAGTACCAGCCGCCGCACGCATTGGGGCCTTCAATGTCGGTAGTGAAGTCAGTCACTGCGCGGTTTTCGTGGATATAGCGGAACATTGCCAGCGAGGCGTTGAGCTGGCCGTCCATCAGCTCGCCCTTGATGCCCACTTCATAGTTCTTGCCCTCGACCGGTGGCAGGCCGGTTTTCTGCTGGGTTATCTGGACCTGAGGGATGAACACCTCGGCGTAACTGCCATAGACCGACCATTGATCGTTGAGCGCATAGATCAGGCCCGCGTAAGGCGTGACCTTGCCGCTGGCCTTGACCGAATTCTTCTCGCCGCCTTCCAATTGCTCGCGGGCGAAATAGTTGTCCTGGGCAAAATCGAAGTCGTACCAACTGCTGCGCGCGCCCAGCACCAGGGTCAGCGGATCGGTCAGGTGGATATTCCACGAACCATAGAGGCCTTTCTGCCGGACATCGTAGGTGCTGACGGCCAGGTTGGCCTTGTCGGCGATACTGTCGAAGCTCTGGAAGGGCCGATGGTGGTCAATGTTGAAGATATCGACGCCCGGGGCAAATGCGCGAGCGTAGCTGTCATCAGTGGTGTACTTGGAGTAGTTGCCGCCCAGCACCACGCTCTGCTTGAACGACAGCGCCTCGAAATCGCCATTGATGTAGATGTCCAGGCCACGGTTGCCATAGAAGTCGGTGGAATAGTCAGCGAACCGCGAACCGCTCGAAGTGCCAGGGGTGATCGCGCCAGTGGTGAATTGATAGGTCGCCTCATTGGACTCGTTCATCGCCGTCGCCGACGCCTTGAGCTTCCAGCTGTCGTTGAAGTGGTGCTCAAGATCCATATACACCGCCGTCTGGTCGTTCTCCGAGCGGTTCCAGGTGGCGCCGGTGTAGGTGGAGCGCGACAGGTCGACCGCGCTGCCATCGGTGTAGCGCGGCAAGGCGATGTAGTACGGTCGGCCATGACTTTTCTTGTTGCTGAAACCGACGCCGAGCACGGTGTCTTCACTCAGGTCGAAATCCAGCGCGCCATACACAGTCTGTTCCCAGCTCCACGTATAGTCGGAAAACGAGTGGCCCTTCTCGTAGTTGACCACTGCGCGGCCGCGCACGGTGCCGGCTTCATTCAACGGTCCGCCGACATCCGCCTGCGAGGCATAGCGGTCCCAACTGCCGGCCTTGGCGCTCAGGGTCACGGTCGGTGCCGCCTGTGGGCGCTTGCGCACCAGATTGATCGCGCCGCCCGGGCTGTTGGCGCCTTGCAACAGAGCGGCAGAGCCGCGCAGCACTTCCATGCGGTCGTAGATCACCATGTTCTCGGTGATGTAGCTGCCCAGCGCATAGACGTTGCGGGGCACCGGGACGCCGTCATATTGCAGCGCCTCGATGTCGAAACCGCGGGAGAACATGAACATCCCCGGCCCCGGGGACTTGACCGACGCCAACCCCGGCACCGCTTCGATGGCCTGGGTCAGGGTGGTGATGTTCTGGTCATCCATGGCCTTGCGGGTCAGGACGCTGACCGACTGCGGGATGTCCTTGAGCTTCTGGGTACCCTTGCCGATGGTCACGGCACCGGTGGTGTAGGAACCACTGCCTTCGGTGGTCGTCCCCAGACGCTGGGCACCAATCTTGGTCGCCCCCAGTTCCAGGGCCGAACCGCTGCTCTGCGGCTGGTGCAGGGTGACGCTGTCATCGTCTATGAAGCTAGCCACCAGGCCGGTGCCGGCGAGCAAGTGCGAGAGCGCCTCGGCACCGGAGAAACTGCCCTTGACCCCAGGGGACAACACGCCTTGGGTGACGTCGGCGGACACCAGCACTTGCAGGCGCGTCACCGAGGAAAACGCCGTCAATGCGCCATCCAGCGACTGCCCGGCAATCTCGAAGCGATAGACCTGCGTCTGCTCGGCGGTCGCCGCCTGCAGGTACAACGGCGCTGCGCCCGAGGCCAGGCCGATAGCCAGCGTCAGCAAAGTCGGCAGGCCAGGCAGGCGACGCGTGGCGGTCAGATGTCCCATGAGTGTTTCCCCAAAGATCGAAGTCGGTGATTCAGCGCCGCACTACTTGAGAGTGCTTATTATTTGCGCGTCTCTGATCAAGGACGACCACGCCCGGAGAAACCCTGAAAGTTTTTGAGAATTATTTACAAAAGACAGCGAATCGCTTTCAACCCGCGCGCAGCACCAACAGATACGGCGTGTAATGCTCGGCCTGCAGGTTGAGGGTGTGGACCAATGCCTTGAGCACGGCGTCTGGTTTATCGATATCGAATACCCCCGATACCCGCCGCTCGCGCAGCTCATCACCGAGCACCAGGGTGCGACCGGGCCAGTAGCGGTTCAACTCCGCCACCACGTCGGCCAGCGACTGCTGGCGAAACACCAGTTGCCGCTGCCGCCAGGCAAACCCGGCGGCCGGGTCGAAGCCGTGGACCTCGCTCAACCGGCGATCCTGATACTCGACCGCCCTGCCCGGCTCCAGGTACACCGGCGCCCCATCGCCAGCGCTGACTGCAACCTTGCCCTGGGCCACCTGCACCTGAGTGCGAGCGTTGCGCTGGGCAACGCTGAACTGGGTGCCGACAACCGTCACCGTTCCCGTGCCGGACTCGACGACAAAAGGCCGGGCCGGGTCCTTGGTGACCTCGAACCAGGCTTCGCCGCGCAACAGGCGAACCTGGCGCTGACCGGCACTCAGGTGGATCTGCACGGCACTGTCGGTATTGAGTTGCAGCCGCGAGCCATCGGCCAGTTCGATCCGCCGAGTTTCCCCGGTACCGGTGGCATAGTCCGCGCGCCAGCGATCCAGCCAGGGGGTCTGCGCCGCCAGCAGACCGATCGTCATCAGCACCACCGCCGCCGCGCAGGCCTTGGGCAGCCAACGCTGGCCAGCAGGTTTTTTCCAGCGCGCCTGCTCGGCCTCGCGCATCTGCCGGGCGGGCTCGCGCAGACTGCCCAGCAGCAACTGCACCTCCTGCCAGGCCTCGTACTGCGCAGCGCCCTGAGCCAGCCAGCAGGCAAAGCGGTCGCGCTCGGCCGTGGTCACGTCTTCGGCCTGGAGGCGGAAATACCAGCCAGACGCCTCGGCGAACAGGTCATCGCGGTCCGGTGCAGCGGGTTCGGTCATCAGGGTTTCCACAGCCACAGGCGCGTCAGTCATGGGCGCGCGCCTCGCTTGTCGTTGGCCAGTCGCGCCTGGATAAAGGCCCGGCAATCGATCAGCGCACGCCGCAATTGGTACTCGACACTGCGCGGACTGATTGCCAGACGCTCGCCAATCTCGCGGTAGGAGCATTCGTCGACATGATAAAGCAGGAAGATGTTTCGAGTCGCTTCGGGGAGCGCCGCAATTGCATCATGCATCAGCCTTTGCTCCTGCAGCGCCGATAGCTGGTCCACCGCCGATGGCGTGCTGCAAGGCAGTTCGTCGCTAGGCTCACCCGCTTCCACCCGCTCACGACGAATCGCCTGGCGCTGATGATCGCGCACCAGGTTGCTGGCAATGGTGAAGAGAAAGGCCGGGAGATTGTCGATCTTCTCACCGGACTCGAGCCGCGCCAGGCGCAGGAAAGATTCCTGGGTCAAGTCGGCCGCCACCTGCGCACTACCGGTGCGCCGGGTGACGAACGCTTCCAGGGCTTTCTTCTGTTCAGCGAACAGGCGCGCGATCTGCGTATTCCAGGAGGACACAGCACTACCTTGATCGAAAGGGTCGTTCAGGAGCGCGCACGCTAGCAGAAGATGCGAGTGATTCGCAATTGATATGTTTTTGTCGATAGCCCTGCCGCTGCTGAGACAAAGGCAAAAAATCGTTATTTTCCGGAGCAGGAGATCTGCACAACTTGCCACATGTAGTGAAGTGCCAATAGTGTTGGCCCCAGGATTGTCCAGCTAATCCATAGGTCGTGGTTAGGGTCTGTAAACAACATCAGCAGCGCAGGAGACATCGCTAGCAATCCCATCATTAACATTGCTGTTATAGCCAGCCTACGTCTTGAATCAGTAGTCATGGGCCTGTTTAGCGCCGCCAAAACAAGTCCACAGGTTCCTATCCATGCGAGCGTGATAAATAACACGTAAAAAAATCCACCGCTCCCCATAAAAACCAAACTGAGTAACGCCAGCCCTAAGGCAGGCAGGACACCTCCAGCCATATACATAGCTGACCGAAGGATGACGTTTACTAAACGCAGACTCATGGTCTTCCCCATGGAGTGGCAAGCTGCAACGTGATGAGGTAGCGCTCTTCTGTGGGCCGCTTATCGTCCCTGAACCGATTAACTCCCAGCATCACCTGGTACTTGTCGTCAGCTCGCCAGTAGGCCGTGCCACCCGTGTTCACGTCTCGTAATCTGGCACGCCATTGAGGTGTGTCGGCGAACGATGGAAAGTCATTGAGCCGGATTGGTGCCCACCCCCCTTGGCGCCATTGGTCTTGCAGATCCAACAGAACCTTGAGCGTGTCGTCGAGCAATAGCGGCTCTATCTGCGGGGACATACGGACACTGCTGACTAACCCACCCCTATCGAAACTAACCGTGAAAAAACGAGCTAGCGGGGTCTCGAATCCGAGTTGAGGGTCGATAAAACGTAGACGCGCATCAGATATGGGCATATTGAACCAGGAATACCCAGGGAAAGCCGGAGCGATAACCGCAGAGGAGCGCTGACGCATGGTTTCCCAAGGCTCGCCAATCATCAACGCGATTTCAGGCTCATCCGAAAGCGCTCGAATCACTGCCACGATCAGCAGAACCGCGGCTGCCATTGCCAGAACCTTGCGTCGCCAATCTATGCGACGTAGCAGACTCATCGCACGCCCAGACCTGCGGCAATGTCGAGAATCGCATGTTCAATCAGGTGGCGATCAGAGCGCCGCAGCAGCTCATCAAATTGCGCCGCGGCCTTGAGTACGAAGGGCATGCGCTGATGGATGTCGGCCAGATTGGCAAAGTAATTGTTGCTGAAGCCAACGGTGCGTCCATCTTCGCTGGGGCGGCATTGGCTGGCCAGAGTCAGTTCGACGGCTGCAGCGGCGCCGGACGGAAAATTCGTCACATAAGAGAGGTGATTGCCAACGAGCAAAGCCACCAGATTCAGGTCACCGTACATTGCTGGCTGAAGGATGTTCTTCTGTTCATGCTCGGCAAGAAAAACAACACTTTCGACAATGCTGCCTGCATCAATGGCCTCGAAGGCTTGCAGGATTTCCTTATGGTCATAACCGAATCTCAACCTCTGCTGCTCAATCGGCCACAGGACTGGATGCTGATCATTACCATAAATTTTTTGACGTGAGTCCAGGCAAGTCGTGAGCGCCAACAACCCCTGCTCCTTGTAAAACACATGCAGCGGATACACATCCAGAAACAACGTGGTATTACCCAATGCCAGCATGTCATGCACCGACTGCAGTTGCTGCTGCACCAGCGACAGCGGTTCGCCGTCGCGCCTGAGGTCGATGCCCGGCACCGGGTTGTTTTTGCGGGTTTGCTCGTAATGGTGTTGGGCCTGTTGATCTGTCTTGCCGAAGAGGGTCAGCCCCGGCAGTTGCCAACGGCGTTCGGCGCTATCGAGTAAGTCTTGTGCCGCTTCGTGTTGCGCCTGGATCTTTTCGATCGAGTCGGTCGCGTGCAACAGGCCGCAACCGACCTGCTTGGAAGCAAATGCCGCAAGCCCGGCCCACTGGAACCGCCGATCATCCAGCCACAACCGGGCATAGGCGGCATTGATCGCGCGATTGCGCGCCCGGGGGTCGGCGAGCAGCCTGCCGCCGGGCGCCACGATAGCTTCGGCGCGCTGCTGGTAACCCCGCCAGAGGTTCTCGCAGCCCAGCCCAGGTCGTTCGCCAAAGGGCATCGAGGGCGCAACGCCGTGAGTACCCGGCGTAGTGGATGCAGGGCGATTGAGGTGGTTGTTGAGCGGCTGGCCTGTGGTTGGGCCACGGGGCGTCAAGGTGCGATCCTCGAACAACTGACTCCTGAGGGTCTGGTTGGCAATCAACCGCGGCGGCGGGTCACATTGGCACTGGCAGAGGTCGCCATCGAGGGCGGCGTTGCGCCCATCCATCAGGTCCACCAGGTGCGGGCCGTCGCAAACGATCAATCCGGTGCTGGCGCACTGTGGGCAATCGACTTCATCGCCTTCGCGGGCAATGGCCTGACCATCGATGGTGCTGTACGCCCAGCCCGTGCGTACGGTGCCGCCGGCGGTGGTTTTCGCCCCGACGGTGATGTGATAGCGCTTCATGCGTGAGTTGTCCTTGTCTGATCTGCAGGGACAAGCACGCTAGGCGAAGGGAAATGTGGCGGGCTATCAGACGTTTCGTTATCTGGTGTGGGGTGCGTCTTTAATCAGGCGATGAGGTGATTGGCACAGCGTAGGTTTTTGCCCAGAGGTGCCCAGCTCGCTGCGATGCAACGAGCCAGGCGCCTGCGTGTTACTGAATCTCCTCCGGCTTGACGATCACCCAGTTCTTGTCCGCCGTCACCGGCAGCCCTTCTTTGGCCTGGGCCGCAGCGTGCTTGGCCATCATGCCGTTGATCTGGGCCATGTATTTGTCCTTGCGGTTGACCCAGAGGTGGATGCCGCCCTTGGCCACGTCGACACTGTGAAACAGCATGTAGCCGTCGCTGGTCGGAGTGTCGCCGCCCACCAGCACTGGTTTTTTCCACTCGTCGATGTAGGTCAGGATGGCGGCCTGCTTGCCAGCCATCCAGGTCGCAGGGGTCCACAGGTATGGGGTCAGCTCCAGGCCCAGGTTGGCCTTCTCGTCGTACTTGCCGGCCGTGATCTGCTTGCGCGCGGTGGTCAGCTCGCCGCTTTTGCGGTCCTTGAGCAGCATCGTCACGCCGATCACGTTTTGCGGTTTGACGTTGTAGCCATACTTGGGATCGGAGGCGACCATGCGCACCAGCTCTTCCGAGGCGGCGGTCATCACGTAGACCTCGATGCCGTTTTCCATCAGCTTGTTGTACAGCTCGGCTTGCCCGGTGAAGATCTTCGGCGGGTTGACCTCGATGGTCTTGACCACGTCGCCTTCGTAATAGGTGCTAGGCACCGGCTTGCCGGAGGCCATCAACTCGTCGACGTAGCCCTTGAGTTCCTTGAGGGTGAAACCGGAAAAGACCTGGGCGACCCATGGGTAGCAGACCATGTCATCGAGCTCGCACAGCCGGTAGTAGTAACTGAACAGGCTTTCCTGGTGCTCGGCGGTGTCCTTGAACGGGATCAGTTTCAGGGAGGGGTCCAGCTTCTCGCGGGTGATCAGGCCTTTGTTTTCCATGAACGGCAACAGCGACTCTTCCAGGTCGTAGCGGTAGCTGGTGTTGTCCATGTCGAACACCGCGTAGTTACCCTTGTTGGCGTTGGCCGCGATCATCGCGTCCAGCTGCTTGGCCTGTGCCTGGGGCCAATGTTTGAGATCGGTGGCGAACACCTGGCCGGCAAGGCCCAGGCACATGGCGACGGCTAACACTTGCGTAGCGACTTTCATGTGCATTTCTCCCTGAATGAAAGCCATCGACGCTAACAAATCTGCATCGCCGCCCTCGTCTGAGCACGACCGCTTGCGTGCTGATTCCGTCACCGGCATAACCGACAGCGTCAGGCGTTTATTCCAAAAACGACAGTCACCATGCGTTTTTGGTATTAATTTTATAGATATCAAGCTGTTAGGCTTGCCGGTTCGCAATTGCCCCGCGAGGCGATTGGCACAAGTCTTTTTTGGAGTCTCGATGAATCTGCCGCTGATCCTCAATCTGCTGGTGTTCCTGGCCTTGCTGTTTGGCCTGGCACAAACCCGCCACACCACCTGGAGCCTGGCCAAGAAAGTGCTGCTGGCGCTGGTCATGGGCGTGGCGTTTGGCGTGGCCTTGCACACGATTTACGGTGCCGGCAATCCAGTGCTCAAAGCCTCCATCAGCTGGTTCGACCTGGTGGGTAACGGTTACGTGCAATTGCTGCAAATGATCGTGATCCCCCTGGTATTTGCTTCGATCCTCAGTGCTGTTGCCAGGCTGCACAACGCGTCCTCCCTGGGCAAGATCAGCTTCCTGACGATCGGCACCCTGCTGTTCACCACCGCTATCGCGGCGCTGATCGGCATCGGCCTGACCAACCTGTTCGGCCTGACCGCCGAAGGCCTGGTGGCCGGCACCCAGGAAATGGCGCGCCTGCAAACCATCCAGAGCGACTACGCGGGCAAGGTTGCCGACCTGAATGTGCCGCAGTTGCTGCTGTCGTTCATCCCGCAGAACCCGTTCGCCGACCTGGCCCGGGCCAAGCCGACGTCGATCATCAGCGTGGTGATTTTTGCCGCCTTCCTCGGTATTGCAGCCCTGCAACTGCTCAAGGATGACGTGGAAAAAGGTCAGAAAGTGATCAACGCCATCGACACCCTGCAAGCCTGGGTGATGCGCCTGGTACGCCTGGTGATGAAGTTGACCCCCTACGGTGTGCTGGCGCTGATGACCAAAGTGGTCGCCGGTTCCAACCTGCAGGACATCATCAAGCTCGGCAGTTTTGTGGTGGTGTCGTACCTGGGCCTGGGCTTGATGTTCGTGGTCCACGGCCTGCTGGTGGCGCTGGCCGGGATCAACCCGCTGCGCTTTTTCCGCAAGGTCTGGCCGGTACTGACCTTCGCCTTCACCAGCCGCTCCAGCGCCGCGAGCATCCCGCTGAGCATCGAAGCGCAAACCCGCCGCCTGGGGATTCCGCAGTCGATCGCCAGCTTCGCCGCTTCGTTTGGCGCCACCATTGGCCAGAACGGCTGCGCTGGTCTCTATCCGGCGATGTTGGCGGTGATGGTCGCCCCGACCGTGGGCATCAACCCGCTCGACCCGCTGTGGATCGCAACGTTGGTGGCGATTGTGACGTTGAGTTCAGCCGGGGTGGCCGGGGTCGGCGGTGGTGCAACCTTCGCCGCGCTGATCGTGTTGCCGGCCATGGGTTTGCCGGTGTCTTTGGTGGCGTTGCTGATTTCCGTCGAGCCGCTGATCGACATGGGCCGCACGGCGCTGAACGTCAGTGGTTCGATGACAGCCGGGGCAATTACCAGCCAGATCATGCAGCAGACGGATAAAGACGTGCTGCTGGCTGATGAGCATGAGGAGTTGGCGCACGCTTGAGTCTTTGAGCGGCTGAGCGGGCCTCATCGCGGGCAAGCCCGCTCCCACATGGGTCTTGGTCGAACACAAATATGTGTTCACCGCAGATCCCTGTGGGAGCGGGCTTGCCCGCGATGCTTTTAGGCTTTTTCCCAGATTTCGAAGCTGTACGCCGGCTTGTCGCCTTCGGCCGGATTCGGCACATTCGACACCAGCTTCCACTGGTTCAACTCAAACTGCGGAAACCACGCATCACCCTCGGGGCTCAGCGCCACGCGGGTCAGGTACAGCCGATCGGCCTGGGCCAATCCTTGCGCATACAGTTGCGCACCGCCAATCAGCATCAGCTCATCGACACCTTGTTCCAGCGCCCACTCCTGCGCTCGCTCGACGGCGGCCTCCAGCGACGGATAGACCTCGGCGCCCTCCAGCTGCAAGTCGGCCTGGCGACTGACCACGATGTTCAACCGCCCCGGCAGCGGGCGACCGAGAGAATCCCAGGTCTTGCGACCCATGATGATCGGCTTGCCCAGGGTAGTGGCCTTGAAGTATTTGAAATCCCCCGGCAAGTGCCAGGGCATGCTGTTGTCGACGCCGATCACGCGGTTTTCACCGAGGGCTGCGATCAGGCTGAGGGGGAGTGTTTTTTTCATGGCGAGGAGGATACCAGAGCCTCGCTTTCCCCGATAAGCGCCACAGCGGTTATGCTCAGCACTCACTTAAGCGACGGGATGACGCGTGACTGATCTGCACACACTCTGGCTGACCGAAACCATCCGTCTGCGCGAGGAACACGCCGGCGCCCTGGAGGATTCGCAAGCCAACCGCCTGGCCCGCAATGCCGGTGGCGACCTGCCCAGCCGCATCCAGGCCCGTGCACACTGGCTGGCCGAACGCGATGGCCTGACCGCGGCCCTGCGCCATTGGCTACAAGGCGCGCGCCTGGCACTGCTGGTCCTGGCCGTGCTGGCGATCCTCAGTGGCGCCGGCCTGGCATTTGCCGCCCTGGGCGATGGCCAGGCTCCGGTCAATGTGTTCTGGGCCCTGGGCAGCCTGCTCGGGCTGAACCTGATTCTGCTGCTCAGTTGGGCCTCGGGGCTGATCCTCGCCGCCGACTACGGCGCCACCCTCGGGCGCCTGTGGCTGTGGCTCAGTGAAAAACTCGCCCGCGATGCCAAGGCCGCCCACCTGGCGCCGGCCCTGCTGCTGTTGCTACAACGGCACAAACTCAATCGCTGGTTGCTGGGCCTGCTGGTCAATGGCCTGTGGCTGGTGGTAATGCTCAGTGCGCTAGTCATGGTCCTGACGCTGATGGCGACCCGGCGCTATGGGTTTGTCTGGGAGACCACCATCCTCAGCGGTGAAACCTTCGTCGCCCTGACCCAGGCCCTCGGTGCTCTGCCTGCGCTGCTGGGGTTCAGCGTGCCTACCGAAGAAATGATCCGCGCCAGCGGTGACGCCGCCCTGAACCTTGAAAGCGCCCGCCAAGCCTGGGCCGGCTGGCTGGTCGGCGTGGTGCTGGTGTACGGTGCATTACCGCGCCTGCTGCTGACCCTGCTGTGCCTGTGGCGCTGGAACCGTGGCCGCGCGGGCTTGCAACTGGACCTGAAATTGCCCGGCTACGCCCAATTGCGTGAACGCCTGATGCCCAGCAGCGAGCGCCTTGGTGTCAGCGATGCCGCGCCAGAGCGCCTGCATCAGGTCGAAAGCGCGAGCAGCGCCCTGCACAGTGACGGCGCGCTGCTGGTAGCCATCGAGCTGGACGACCAGCGCCCGTGGCCGCCGGCCCTGGCGAAGAACGTCAAGGATGCCGGGATCCTCGACAGCCGCGAGTCGCGGCAAAAGCTTCTCGAACAACTGACCCGCTTCCCGCCGGCCCGCCTGCTGATCGCGTGCGACCCCCGGCGCTCTCCGGATCGCGGCAGCCTGGCGCTGATCGCCGAACTGGCCCAGAGCGCCAGCGCTACCCGCGTCTGGCTGCTGCAGGCACCGCCCGGCCAGGCGCTGGACGCCGACCGCCTGGGGGACTGGCATGCCGCCCTGCAGCAATTGGGCTTGCCCTTCGCCGATTGCGCACCGATGAACTGGCTGGAGTCGGGTCATGACTGATGCTCAACCAAAACCGCTGAAGCTCGCCGTCGTCGGCCACACCAACGTCGGCAAAACCTCCTTGTTGCGCACCCTGACCCGGGATGTCGGCTTTGGCGAAGTGTCCCATCGCCCCAGCACCACCCGGCATGTCGAAGGCGCGCGTTTGTCGGTCGATGGCCAGGCCCTGCTGGAGCTCTACGACACGCCCGGCCTGGAAGACGCGATCGCCCTGCTCGACTACCTCGAACACCTGGAACGCCCCGGCGAACGCCTCGACGGCCCTGAGCGCCTGGCGCGCTTCCTCGACGGCAGCGAGGCGCGCCAGCGCTTTGAGCAGGAAGCCAAGGTGCTGCGCCAACTGCTGGCATCCGACGCCGGGCTGTATGTGATCGATGCCCGCGAACCGGTGCTGGCCAAGTACCGCGACGAACTGCAGGTGCTGGCCAGCTGTGGCAAGCCGCTGCTGCCGGTGCTGAATTTCGTCAGCAGCGCCGACCATCGCGAGCCGGATTGGCGTGAAGCCCTGGCGCGCCTGGGGCTGCATGCGCTGGTGCGCTTTGACAGTGTCGCGCCGCCGGAAGACGGCGAACGCCGGCTGTATGAAAGCCTGGCGCTGATGCTGGAGAACTCGCGCGGACAACTCGAGCGCCTGATCGCCGACCAGCAGGCGCAACGCCTGGCGCGCCAGCAAAGTGCCGCCCGCTTGATCGCCGAGCTGCTGATCGACTGCGCCGCCTGCCGCCGCAGCGTGGCCAGTGACGCCGGGCAGGAACAGCAGGCCATCAGCGATCTGCGCAAAGCCGTACGCCAGCGCGAACAGCGCTGCGTCGAGGCACTGCTCAAACTCTACGCCTTCCGCCCGCAGGACGCCGCCGCCAGCGATTTGCCGCTGCTGGACGGACGCTGGGGCGATGATTTGTTCAACCCCGAAACCCTCAAGCAACTGGGTGTGCGGGTCGGTAGCGGGATCGCTGCAGGAGCGGCGGCTGGGGCAGGCGTCGACCTGCTGGTGGGCGGCCTGACCCTCGGCGCAGCCGCGCTGGCCGGCGCGATTGCCGGCGGCGCCCTGCAAACCGCACGCAGTTATGGCAGTCGTTTGCTGGGCAAGATCAAGGGACAACGCGAATTGACCGTCGATGACAGCGTGTTGCGCCTATTGGCACTGCGCCAGCGCCAACTGGTTCTGGCCCTCGACCAGCGCGGGCATGCCGCGATGGACAGCATCAAGGTGGATACGCCGCAGGATAAAGGCTGGCGCGAAGGTAAGCTGCCCGAAGCCTTGAACAAAGCCCGGGCGCATCCACAATGGTCGTCGCTCAATCCCCATGGCAAGTTGAGCCAGGCCGAGCGCCAGGAGCAGGTGGAGCTTTTGGCGCAGAAGGTGATCGGGGAATAACCTCTGCGCATTGGCCAAAACCTGTAGCAGCTGCCAGTAACTGCAACGCCTTCCCCTTTAAAACGTCCAGGTCGACTACCGGCACCCGCATCTCCTTCGCCTGCTCATCCCACTGGCGCATGCGCAAACTGACAGCGCACAATGGGTCCTGCTTGAACGCTTCGGCTTCGGCGGGTGTCATCACCCCGCCCTGATATTCCAGCGTGCGACGGCTGGCTTCGCTCAGGCGCTCGTAGTACCCAGGCTCGGTCAGCGTCAGGTAACGCTTGGCTTGCACGTGATACTCCACCAGCCGCGCCATGCGCTCACCAAAACCCAGGCGACGCAGGTAGTCGGCGCCGAGGCGTTCGTGGCTGACCACCCCGAAGCCGCCCATGTTCTCGGCATTCTCGGTGCAGATGTGCCCGATATCGTGGAAGAACGCCGCCAGCACTACTTCATCGTCGAAGCCCTCGGCCATGGCCAGTTCGGCAGCCTGGGACATGTGCTCGATCTGCGACACCGGCTCGCCGATGTAGTCACTGGCACCGAAGCGCTCGTACAAGCCGAACACCTCGGCAATCACCTGCTCATTGCGATCCATCAGTGCTCCCCCAATATCGCCTTGAGATTACGTTCGGCCATCGCCGGCCCGACACTCATGCCCACACCGGTGTGCATCAACGCCGCATGCACGCCGGGTGCGGCCTGCAGAAACGAAAAAGGCGTAGGCCCTTGAGCACCATAGACGCCCTGCCAGCGCTCGACCACCTGCACCTTGCAACCCAGGGTCTGCTCGGCCAGTTCGAGCATCCAGTCATCCACCTGCTCGGCATTGAACGGCGACGGATCGCTGCCGTAATGGTGGGAGTCGCCGATGATCAGTTCGCCATGGGGTGTCGGGCTGATCAACAGGTGAATGCCCTGTTCATGCAGGTGCGGGGTCTCACGCAGGATCTGCGCCTGCACGGCCTGCGCTTGCGGCAAGTCGGCGAAAGCGCCGTAGTGCACGCAGCTCAATCCGGTGAGCAAGGCGTGTTGCAGGTTGAGGTCGATCAGCGGCCGGGCGCGGAGCATTTGCAAGCGACAGACCTGTGGCTTGAGCGCGGCGATGGGCTCGGCCAGCAGGGTTTGATAGTCGTGACCGGAGCAGACAATGATCTGCTCGCCACTGAAGCTGCCTGCAGTGCTGTGCACCCGCCCGGGTTCGACGTCGCGTACCAGTGTCGAGAAGTGGAACTCGACCGCCAACTCCCGACGCAGGTAGTCGATCAAGGCCGGGATGGCCTCGCGGGAATACAGTTGCTGATCGTCCAGGCCATGCAACGCCGCGCGGTGATGGCTGAACTGGCCGCCATACAGGTCACGCAATGCCGCGCCGCGCAGCAGTTCGACGCGGTAACCGTGCTCGATCGCGCGGCCTTCGCAGAAGGCTGACAACAGCTGCTCTTCAGCTTCGGTGCGGGCAAACAAATAGGAGCCGTTGCGCTTGAGCTGCAAACCGGCGAGCTGTGCCCATTGGCCCCAGATCTCGCGACTGGCCTTGGCCAGCTCGAGCATCTGGCCGGGCGGCTGGCCGGTGACCAACGCCTGGCCAAAGTTGCGCACCGAGGCGCCCAAAGGCGTGGCGCTGCGCTCGAAGACCCTGACCTTGAGGCCACGTTTGGCGGCGGCATAGGCGTGAGACAAACCGAGAATGCCGGCGCCGACGATCAGCAGGTCGTTGTGTTGTGTCATTAAGAAATGTCCTGAATTCAAAGCCGCCTTCGCGGGCAAGCGGGGCGGCGCTCCGCTTGCCCGCGATAGGGCCCCTCAGCCAATAGAGCGCTTACTTGGCTGCCACTTTCTCGGACTTGCCGTCATACCGCTTGCGCCACTCGGTCAGGATCTCATCGCGGTTTTTCGAGGCCCAGGCGAAGTCGTTCTTGATCAGGCGCTGCTCGTAGTCGGCCGGCAGCTCGGTCTGCGGCTTGGCGATGCCAGGCTGGGCGAGCACGGCGAAGTTTTCCTTGTACAGCTCCATTGCCGCGGTGCTTGCAGAGAAGTCGGCGAGTTTCTTCGCAGCCTCTTCATGGGGCGTGCCCTTGATGACCGCGGTGGCTTCGATTTCCCAGCCCAGGCCCTCTTTCGGCAGGACGATGTCCAGCGGTGCGCCCTGGCGCTTCAACTGCACGGCCGGGTATTCGAAGGAAATGCCGATCGGGAATTCCCCGGCGGCCGCCAGCTTGCAGGGCTTGGAACCGGAGTGAACGTACTGGCCAATGTTCTGGTGCAGGTCGTCCATGTACTGCCAGCCCTGCTTCTCGCCAAAGGTCTGCAGCCAGGCGCTGACGTCAAGGAAACCGGTACCCGAGGACGCCGGGTTGGGCATGACGATCTTGCCTTTGTATTCAGGCTTGGTCAGGTCCTGCCAGCTCACCGGCTTGCTCAGGCCCTGCTTCTCGGCTTCCACGGTGTTGAAGCAGATGGTCGCGGCCCACACGTCCATGCCCACCCAGGCTGGCGGGTTGGCGGCATCGCGGTAGTTGCCGCCGATCTTGCCCAGCTCCTTCGGCGCGTAGCTTTGCAGCATGCCTTGCTGATCGAGGATCGCCAGGCTCGACGCCGCCAGGCCCCAGACTGCATCCGCCTGCGGACGGGCTTTTTCCGCCAGCAGCTTGGCGGTGATGATGCCAGTGGAGTCACGTACCCACTTGATCTCGACATCCGGGTTGGCCGCTTCGAACGCCTGCTTGTAGGTTTTCAGCTGTTCGGCTTCCAGTGCGGTGTAGACAGTCAGTTCGGTTTTCGCCGCGAAGGCGTTCATGCTGAAAGCAGTGAGGACAGCAGCGGCTAGAGCCAAGGGCTTGAACATGGTGCGGTTCCTTTCAGGTGCGGATCAGAGAGTTGTGGGTTGGGTCGATTCAGTTGCCGGGCGCGGTCTGGCGCCAGGCCTGGGAGCGCCGCAGCAAACCGCGCGAAGCCCAGGCCAGGAGCAAGGACACGCCCGCCGAGGTGAACAGGATCAGGGTCGACATGGCGGCCGCGCCGCCGACGTTGCCGGCGTCATCCATGTTCAGTACCGCCACCGCAGCAAGGATGGTGTCGGGGCTGTAAAGGAAGATTGCCGCCGAGACGGTGGTCATGGCCGAGACGAACAGGTAGCGCACGATGTCCAGCAACGCCGGCAGGCAGATCGGCACGGTGACGCGCAGGTAGTGGCGGTACAGCGGCGCCTTGAGCGACAGCGCGGCGGCTTCGAACTCCGCGTCGAGCTGGCGCAGCGCGGTGGTGGCGGTCATTTGGGCGGTGGTCAGGTAGTGCGCAATGGTGCACACCACCAGCAGGGTCATGGTGCCGTAGAACACATGCAGCGGGTTGCCGTTGAGGTTGAAGAAGAATACGTAGCCCAGGCCCAGGACCAGCCCCGGCACCGCCATCGGCACGAAGCTGAGCATGCGCAGCGCCAGGTTCAGGCCACGCTGGCCACGGGTTTTTTCCATCAGGTAGGCGCCGGTGAAAATCAGCCCGCTGCCGATCAACGCCGTGCACAGGGCCATCTTCACGCTATTGCCGTAGGCCAGCCAGCCACCACCGGCGGTGTCGCCAAACTGATAGTGCTTGAGCGACAACGACAGGTTGTACGGCCAGAATTTCACCAGCGAGGAGTACACCGCCATGCCGAACACCAGCAACAGCACAGCGCAGATCACCAGCACGATGCCCAGGTAACAGCCATCACGCAGCCGCGAAGGCGCCGGTTGGAAGACTTGCGCCCGGCCGCTCATGGAGTCGCCATGGCGGCGACGCAACCAGGCATCGACCGCAAAGCTGAGCAGTGCCGGCACCAACAGGACCATACCGATCAGCGCACCGCGACCGAATTGCTGCTGACCGACCACCGCCTTGTAGGCTTCCAGCGCCAACACCTGATAGTCGCCACCGACCACCACCGGTACGCCGAAGTCGGTGATGGTCAGGGTGAACACCAGGCAGAACGCGGCGAACACGGCCTGGCGGGTCGCCGGCCAGGTGATGCTGCGAAAGGCCCTGGACGGACTGGCACCCATGCTCGAAGCAGCGTCGAACAGCCGCGCATCCGCCAGGGACAGCGCCGACAGCAAGATCATCAAGGCATGGGGAAAGGTATAGATCACCTCGCCCAGCACGATGCCCCAAAAACCGTAGATATTGTCCGACAGCAGCCCCCGCAACAGGCCCTGGTTACCGAACAGGTAGACCAGCGCAATACCCGGCAGCATCGACGGCGCCATCAGCGGCAGCAGCGACAGGCCGCGCCAGATAGGCTTGCCGGGAATCAACGTGCGTTGCAGGGCGTAGGCAAACAGGTAGGCCAGCGGGACCACGATGGCCGCGACGCTGAGGGACACTTTCAAGCTGTTACCGAGCAACCAGTGAAAGTTGGCGCTGGTCAGCAGCTCGCGGGCGGCGACCAGGCCACCGCCCTGCCCGGCATCGTTGCTGAAGCCGCGCCAGAAGATCGCCAGCAACGGCATCAACACCGCGACGCTGAGCAGGCACAGGAGCAGGACCTTGCCGCCGAGCACAAAAATCCGATCGCCGATCTGGGCTCGGGAAGTCTGCCGAACCTGCTTGTGCGGAATCGGCAGGGCCATCTGCGTGCTCATCAGGCAAACACCTGCAGGCTGCGCGGAGGCAAGGCGACCATGATGTCCTGGGCACCGAGGCGCGGCATGGCTTCGGGCGCCAGTTCGGCGAGCAACGCATGGCCCGGCAGGTGGTTGAGCTCAAAGCTCATGCGGCAGCGATTGCCCAGGAAGGTGATCTCGCGCACCTTGGCCGGGAACAGGTTTTCCTCATGCACCAGCGGGTTGACGCTGACGGCTTCCGGGCGACAGAACAGCCGGCCGGACGCGGCCTTGCCGCTGTTATCGGCCAGGCGCACGGGCATCCCGCCGACCTGGGCGTGGCTGTCACTGCTGCGCTGGAACGGCAACCAGTTGCCCTGGCCGACGAACTCGGCAACGAATGGGGTAGCCGGGCGGTTATAGATTTCCTGCGGGGTGGCGTACTGCTCGACCTTGCCGTTGTTCATCACGGCAATGCGGTCGGCCATCAGCATGGCCTCGTCCTGGTTGTGGGTCACCATCAGGGTGGTGATGCCCAGGCTGCGCTGCAGCTGGCGCAACTCAGTGCACAGATGCTCACGAACCCGGGCATCGAGGGCCGACATCGGTTCGTCCAGCAGCAACAGTGAAGGTGCCGGCGCCAGGGCCCGAGCCAGCGCCACGCGCTGTTGCTGGCCGCCAGACAACTGGCCGGGGTATTTCTTTTCGCTGCCGGTCAGGCCCACCAGCTCAAGCATCTGCGCCACACGCTGACGCACTTGCTCGCGGCCACTGCCGGCCAGGCCGTAGGCAATGTTGGCTTCGACGCTGAGGTTGGGGAACAGCGCGTAGGACTGGAACAGAATCCCGTAGTCCCGCGCCTGTGGGGCCAGTAGGGATACGTCACGATCACCCAGGTACAACTCGCCGCGATCCTGGCGCTCGAGGCCGGCAATGCAGCGCAGCAAGGTGGTCTTGCCGCAGCCAGAGGGGCCGAGCAGGCACACCAGCTCACCGGCCTGCACGTCCAGCGACACGTTATCCAGCGCGGTGAATGCGCCGAAGCGCTTCTCGATACCGCGCACCTTCATCGGGGTGCCGGGAAATACCTGGGCAGTTGCATTCGAGTGGTTCATGGACGGACCTCATCAAGCAGATGTCGGCCATCCTAGGGAGCGAATGCGTAGTTCGTGTGGCAGTGAGGCAAAAACCACTGATAGTGGTATTGGGGGATTTTGGTTCAAGTGAGTCAGCCATCGCGATCAAACGGAGCGCCGCCCGGCTCGCTCCCACAGAGGAGAGTTGTACACGCCGAGATTTGTGGTGTGGCGCAAATCGCCATCGCGAGCAAGCTCGCTCCCACAGGGTAGTGAACACCAGAAAAAAGCAGGCCGGCCGGTAGGCCGCCTCGCCCGCCCTTACCACTCAGGCCGACCGGCAGGTCGCCGTGCTTTTGCTCTTCATCCACCCGCCCCATCGGCAGGCTGAGCGAAGGTGTCCATCTGGGGGGAGGCGCGTAGCGCCGTGCGGCGAAGCCGCATACATCGAGAGGAGGTGCAGCGAAGCAAACCGGAGGCGATGCCCCCTGATGGGCACCGTAGCGAAGGTACCCCGAGCCTTAGCGAGGGGCCGTACGTCAGGGGCAAGAGCCCTTGGTTACTTGGGGCTTTTCCAAGTGACCCGCCGTAAGGGCGGAACCAATAGCCGCCGTTACCGCAGCAACGGATACACCCACAAAACCAAACCAAGTCGGAGCGCTCGCTCGCGATGAGGCAGCCCTGGCACAGGAGAACTCAGGCCGGGGCCATCTCCTGCGCCAAGCCAAGAAACGCCGCCGGCAACCGCGCGTTCTTGCGCTCCTTGAGGCAATACAGGTATTCCGCGATCTGCGGCGCGTTCTCGATGCTCAACACCCGTAGTTGCGGGTCATGGGGCACTTCCTGGCGGGCGATGATGCTGATGCCGATATTGCGCAGCACCGCCTCACGAATCGATTCGCGGCTGCCGATTTCCAGCAGGGGGCCAAAACTCACCCCGGCACTGGCGAGCAATTCTTCGGTCAGGCGGCGGGTGGTCGAGCCGCTCTCGCGCATTAACAAGGTATGCCCGGCCAAGGCGCTCAGCGGCACGTGATCGTGCACCGCCAGCGGATGGTTGCGGTGCACGGCCAGCACCAATGGGTCGGTGCCCAGCACCCGGCGGATCAGGCGGGCGTCTTCCACCAGTTGCGAGGACGCGGCCAGGTCCACCCGGTACTCCTCCAACGCTTCGAGAACCTGCTGGGAGTTGCCGATTTCCACCGAAACGTCCACCTGGGGCAGCCGCTCGCGGAAGGTTTTCACCAAGTCGAGGATGTAGTACGGCGCAGTCGCCGCGATGCGCAATGCACCCTGGACCTGACCACTGTTGCGCAGGAAAAACTCGATGTCGGCTTCCTGCTGCAGCAGCGTCTTGACCATGGGCAGCAGGCGCGCGCCCTCCTCGCTGACGGTCAGGCGGCGCCCGCCGCGGTAGAACAACTCGACCGAATACTGGCTCTCCAGGTGGCGAATCTGGGTGGTCACCGTAGGTTGGCTCAGGCCGAGCTTTTTCGCCGCCAGGGTAATACTGCCCAAACGCGCGACCATGTAAAAAGCCTTCAGCTCGGCACTCAGCACATCAGCCTCTCTTGATTTATTTGCGCAGCAGGCGCAGACCGTTGAACACCACCAGCAGGGCCACGCCCATGTCGGCAAACACTGCCATCCACATAGTGGCCAGCCCGAAGAAGGTTACCCCAAGAAAGATCGCCTTGATGACCAGGGCCAGGGCGATATTTTGCGTGAGGATATGGGAAGTCTGGCGAGACAGGCGGATAAACGCAGGAATCTTGCGCAGATCGTCGTCCATCAAGGCGACATCAGCGGTCTCGATGGCGGTATCGGTACCGGCCGCCGCCATGGCAAAACCGATCTCCGCCCGGGCCAGCGCGGGCGCGTCGTTGATCCCGTCGCCGACCATGCCGACTCGGTGCCCCTGGGCATACAAGGCCTCGATCGCCTTGAGCTTGTCGGTCGGCAGCAAGTCACCCTGGGCCTGGTCGATGCCCACCTGGGCGGCAATCGCCCTTGCCGTGTGCGGGTTGTCGCCGGTCAGCATCAGGGTTTTCACCCCCAGTGCGTGCAACTGCTCAATGGCCTCGCGGCTGGACTCCTTGACCGTGTCCGCGACGGCAAACAGGGCGAGCGGGCCCGAGGCATCAAGCAACAGGACCACGGTCTTGCCTTGTTCTTCCAGGGCAAAGAGTCGCTCTTCCAGCGCTGGCGAGCACAAGCCCAGCTCTTCCACCAGGCGATGATTACCCAGGTGGTAGACCTGGCCGTCGATCTCGCCGCGCACCCCGCGACCGGCCAGGGCTGCGAAGTTATCCACAGCGAGCAGGCTCAAGTGTTTATCCACAGCCGCCTTGGCGATGGCCAGCGATACCGGGTGATCGGAGCGTCCAGCGAGGCTGGCAGCAAGCACCTGAGCGCGGCTCTCGACCGTAGGGTCCAGTGCCAGGTAGTCGGTTTGTACCGGCTTGCCGTGGGTGATGGTGCCGGTCTTGTCCAGGGCCAGGAAGTCGAGCTTGTAGCCGCCCTCCAGGTACACGCCACCCTTGATCAGGATGCCTTTGCGCGCCGCCGCCGCCAGGCCGCTGACGATGGTTACCGGGGTGGAGATCACCAGCGCACAAGGGCACGCCACCACCAGCAGCACCAGCGCGCGGTAAATCCAGTCGAACCAGGCCGCGCCCATGAACAACGGTGGGATCAGCGCCACGCCCAGGGCAAAGACGAATACCACCGGGGTATAGATTTTCGAGAAGCTGTCGACAAAACGCTGGGTCGGCGCACGCGCGCCCTGGGCTTCTTCCACGGCGTGGATGATTCGCGCCAGGGTCGAGTTGTTGGCGGCCGCGGTCACCCGGTACTCCAGCGCGCCGGCCTGGTTGATGGTGCCGGCAAACACCTTATCGCCCAGCGTCTTCTCGACTGGCAGGCTTTCCCCGGTAATCGGCGCCTGGTCAATGGTCGAGTTGCCGGCAACTACTTCGCCGTCCAGACCAATGCGCTCACCCGGGCGGACCCGCACCAACGCACCCAGTTCGACACTTTTAGCCTCTCGTTCGACCCACGAACCATCAGGCTGCTGCACGGTGACCTGTTCCGGGGTCATCTGCATCAGGCCGCTGATGGCGTTGCGCGCGCGGTCGAGGGATTTGGCTTCGATCAACTCGGCCACGGTAAACAGGAACATCACCATCGCCGCTTCCGGCCACTGGCCGATCAGCACGGCGCCAGTCACCGCGATGCTCATCAGGGCGTTGATGTTCAGGTTGAGGTTCTTCAGGGCAATCCAGCCCTTTTTGTAGGTGCCCAGACCGCCGCTGAGGATCGACACCAGCGCGACCAGCGCCACCACCCAGGTCGGCGCAGCGCTGGTGAAGTGGATCACTTCGGCGGCCAGTGCCGTGACGCCGGAGAGCGCCAGCGGCCACCAGGGCTTTTTCACCGGCGCCGCGCGACTGTCATCCGCCTGCGCGCCGTCTTCGATCGGCTCGGCCAACATGCCGATGGATTTGATCGCCTCGATGATTGGCGCCGTGCTTGGCAGGTCGTGGGTCACGCCCAGCACCCGGTTGATCAGGTTGAACTCCAGTTGCTGCACGCCGGCCAGCTTGCCGAGCTTGTTCTGGATCAGCGTCTGTTCCGTCGGGCAGTCCATGGCCTCGATGCGGAAACGGCTCAGGCGCGCACCGTCGGTGGGCGCCTCGCTGATCCGCACCAGTGCCGGCGCTGCGGCGCTGGAGCAGCAGGAGCCGGCGTGGCTGGCGTGGTCGTGTTTTTTTACCGGCTGAAGTGTTGCCCCATGATTGTGCTCATGCGCAGTACCGGGTTTGTGGGTGTGCTGGGAATCGCTCATCAGGTCGCGTCCATGTAGGTGCCTGTTGCCAAGTAAAGACCCTGTAGCCACTATAGGGTCAAGCACCCATTTGGAGATTGTCGCGATGAAGATCGGAGAACTGGCGAAACTGACCGATTGCGCCGTCGAAACCATCCGCTACTACGAACGTGAAGGCCTGCTGCCAGAACCGGCCCGCAGCAACGGCAACTACCGCGTCTACACCCAGGCCCATGCCGAGCGCCTGACCTTCATCCGCAACTGCCGCACCCTGGACATGACCCTCGAAGAAATCCGCAGCCTGCTGGGCCTGCGCGACAGTCCGCAGGATCAGTGCGAAAGCGTGAATGCGCTGATCGACGAACACATCCACCACGTCAAGGCACGGATCGACGGCTTGCTCGCCCTGCAGGCGCAACTCATCGACCTGCGCCAACGCTGCAGCGAAGGGCCGGACATCGAACAGTGCGGGATCTTGCAGCGCTTGGAAGTGAGTGGTGGAGTGGTTGCAACGGAAGTCGAACATTCCCACGTAGGCCGCAGCCACGGCCACTAGGAACACCACAAAACACTGTGGGACCGGGCTTGCCCGGGATGGCGGTGGGTCAGGGGCCATAAATATTGGCTGTGCCGACCCCATCGCGGGCAAGCCCGCTCCCACAGGGGTGTTGCGTATTGCTTGTCAGACCGCCATTGGCGCGGTCATCGGCGCGTGGTGTTCGTAACCTTCCAGCGAGAAATCACCCGGCTCGATCAGTTCCAGCCACTCCGGCTGGTACACCCCGGTCTTGGCGAACTCCGGCACACGATCGGCGATTTTCAGGTGCGGCATCGGGAACGGCTCGCGCTTGAGCTGTTCGTTGAGCATGTCCAGGTGGTTTTCGTAGACGTGGGCATCGCCGATGAAATAGGTGAACCAGCGCGGTGTGTAACCGGTCAGGCGACCGATCAGGCTCAGCAACGCGGCGCCTTCGGTTAGGTTGAACGGCGTGCCCAGGCCCAGGTCGTTGGAGCGGATGTAGAGGGTCAAAGAGATCTCTTTGGTCTCGACATTCGGGTGGAACTGGTACAGCAAGTGGCACGGCGGCAGGGCCATTTCATCGAGCTGGGCGACGTTCCAGCCGTGGAACAGGATACGCCGGCTGCCCGGGTCCTTGATGATGGTATCGACACACTGGCGAACCTGGTCGATGGCCTTGTACAGCACCACGTAGGCCTGGCCGTCTTCTTCGCCTTCGGCAATCTGCCGGTAACCCTGGGCCAGGGTCTGCTCGATGGCGGCCGGGTTGCTCAGGGGGATCTGCTTGTACGCCGGCCACTTGCGCCATTGCACACCGTAGATCTCGCCCAGGTCGTCTGCGCCCTGGCGGAACGGGTTGGCCAGCCACTGCGCGTTTTCATTGGCATTCTGGTCCCAGACCTTACAGCCCAGGGCGCGGAACTCGGCGGCGTTGTTGACCCCGCGCAGAAAACCGCACATCTCGCCGATGGCCGACTTGAAGGCCATCTTGCGGGTGGTGATCGCCGGAAAACCTTCTTTCAGGTCATAGCGCAGCATCGCACCGGGGAAGCTGATGGTGTTGACGCCGGTGCGGTTGGCTTGCTTGGTGCCGTTCTTGATGACGTGGGCGACCAGATCGAGATATTGCTTCATGTATTACCTGTGTCCTTGAAGGCAGGGCTCGCGGCCCTGCGCTTCGAATATAAAGCGTCAAGCGGCCGGGACAGCCGGTGCCTTGGGTGCGCGGTGATAGGCCAGCCAGATCAGGAACAGTCCGCCAACGATCATCGGGATGCACAATACTTGGCCCATGGTCAGCCAGTTCCACGCCAGGTAGCCCAACTGGGCGTCCGGCACGCGGTAGAACTCGACGATAAAGCGGAAGATTCCGTAGAACAGCGCGAACATCCCGGAGACCGCCATGGTCGGCCGCGGCTTGCGCGAGAACAGCCAGAGGATGGCGAACAACGCCACGCCTTCGAGGGCGAACTGGTACAGCTGCGACGGGTGGCGCGCCAGCTGGGCCGGGTCGCTGAACGACGGGAAGACCATGGCCCACGGCACGTCGGTCGGCTTGCCCCACAACTCGGCGTTGATGAAGTTACCGATCCGCCCGGCACCCAGGCCGATTGGCACCATCGGGGCGACGAAGTCCATTAGCTGGAAGAACGACTTGCCGTTCTTTTTGCCGAACCACAAGGCCGCCAGCATCACGCCGATGAAACCACCGTGGAACGACATGCCGCCCTTCCACACCTCGAAAATCAAGGTCGGGTTGGCGAGGTAGGCACTCAGGTCGTAAAACAGCACATACCCCAGGCGGCCGCCGACGATCACGCCCATCGACATCCAGAAGACCATGTCGGAGAGTTTTTCCTTGGTCCAGGTCGGATCGAAGCGGTTCAACCTGCGTGACGCCAACAGCCAGGCACCGCCGATGCCGACCAGGTACATCAGGCCGTACCAGTGGATTTTCAGCGGGCCAATGGCCAGGGCCACCGGGTCAATCTGCGGGTAAGGCAGCATTGCGACTCCTCGTTAGAGTTGAAACCTAAAATTCCTGGCGCGACCCTGCCACGCCGAGATTAAGCCAGGATTGCGCCCTGCCTCAGAGCAGGAAACTGGTGCCCACGCACAGCAGCAAAGCGGCAAACAGCCGTTTCAGCAATCGCGGCGACAACCGGTGGGCCAGTCGCGCGCCAAAGCGGGCGAAGACCATGCTGGTCAGGGCAATGCCCAGCAGCGCCGGCAAATAAACGAAACCCAGACTATGAGCGGGCAACAGGGGATCATGCCAGCCCAGAATCATGAAACTTAATGCACTTGCCAAGGCGATCGGCAACCCGCAGGCGGACGACGTCGCCACGGCCTGCTGCATCGGCACACTGCGCCAGGTCAGAAATGGCACGGTCAGCGAGCCGCCACCAATCCCGAAGATCGCCGAGGCCCAGCCAATCACGCTACCGGCCACGGTCAGACCGAACTTGCCGGGAACCGTTCGACTGGCCTTGGGCTTGAGCTCCAGGGCCATCTGCACGGCGATCACCAGGGCAAACACACCAATGATCTTCTGCAGGTGCGGACCGGAAATCGCCTCGGCGGTCAGCGCGCCGAAGCCGGCCCCGAGCAGGATCCCCAGGGTCATCCAGGCAAAAATCGGCCAGCGCACCGCGCCTTTGCGCTGGTGTTCACGCACCGCGTTGATCGAGGTGAATATGATGGTGGCCAGCGAAGTGCCGACGGCCAGGTGGGTCAGCACCGACGCATCAAAACCCTGCAAGGTAAAGCTGAACACCAACACCGGCACGATGATGATCCCGCCACCCACCCCAAACAGCCCGGCCAGCACGCCTGCACAGGCGCCCAGCAGCAAATAGAGCAAAAATTCCATGATCGTCCTTGTCCGCTTCGCAAAAAAAGCAGCCGCATGGTAACGGATGCGGGGCCCCAGGCTCCACTGTGGATGACGATGGATCGATGAGCGATGTCTGCGTACAGTGGGCAGAAAAACACACAAGGACCACCTTATGTGCCTGATTGTTTTTGCCTGGCGCCCGGACCACGGCACTCCCCTGATCGTCGCGGCCAACCGTGACGAGTTCTATGCCCGCCCCAGCCTGCCGCTGGCGGCATGGCCCGAAGCGCCGCAGGTGCATGCCGGGCGCGACCTGGAGGCCGGAGGTACTTGGCTGGGCATTGGCGCAGACGGACGTTTTGCCGCCCTGACCAACATCCGCAATCCGCACCAGCCGCCGGCGCGCAAATCCCGTGGCGAACTGGTGGCGCGGTTTCTCACCGGCGAATTGCCCATAGACCAGTATTTGGCCGATGTTGTCGGCAGATCGCTGGAGTATGCCGGCTTTAACCTGCTGATCGGCAATCGCCAGGAACTCTGGCACTACAACGCGCAAGAGACCGCGCCGCGCCAACTGACGGCCGGAGTCTACGGTGTGTCCAACGCCGGGCTCGATACCCCCTGGCCCAAGCTGCTCAAGGCCAAGGCGGCGCTGAGCGAAGTACTCGATGATCCGCAGCCGCAAGCGCTGCTGGCTTTGCTGGGCGATCCCCAGACGGCACCGTTCGGTGACTTGCCGGATACTGGGGTCGGGCTGGCGACCGAGAGCCTGCTGTCCAGCGTGTTTATTGCCAGTACCACCTACGGCACGCGCGCGAGTACCGCGCTGATTGTCCAGGCGGATGGTTCACGGGTGATGGTGGAGCGCAGTTTCGGGCCGTATGGCGGGCATCTTGGGGAAGTGCAGATCAGGCTTTGAGGTGGTGTGGTGTTGCCTGGACTGGCCCCATCGCGGGCAAGCCCGCTCCCACAGTGGATTTGTGTAGGCCCACTATTTTGTGATCAACACCAAACCCTGTGGGAGCGGGCTTGCCCGCGATGACACCGCCGCAGGTTCAGAGCGGCTTGATCGCCGCCGGATTGGTCATCCGCGCCAGGCCGAGGTTCTTCAGCGCCAGTTGCAGCGAGCTGTGGATAACTTGCGGGTTGTCGATGGTCATCAGCTCGGCCAGCAGGTCCTTGGCCCAGCTGAGGTTGATCTGGCGCAGCATCCACTTCACTTTCGGCAGGTTGGTGGCGTTCATCGATAGGCTGTCAAAACCCATCGCCATCAACAGCACGGCCGCAGCCGGGTCGCCGGCCATCTCGCCGCAAATACTCACCGGCTTGCCTTCGGCGTGGGCATCGCGCACCACGGTCTGCAGGGCCTGCAGCACCGCTGGGTGCATGTAGTCGTACAGGTCCGCTACCCGCGGGTTGTTGCGGTCCACGGCCAGCAGGTACTGGGTCAGGTCGTTGGAGCCGACCGACAGGAAGTCCACCTGCCGCGCCAATTCCTTTGTCTGGTAGACCGCCGCCGGAATCTCGATCATCACGCCCACGGGCGGCATCGGCACATCGGTGCCTTCGTCGCGCACTTCGCCCCAGGCACGGTGAATCAGGTGCAGGGCTTCTTCGAGTTCGTGGGTGCCGGAGATCATCGGCAGGAGAATGCGCAGGTTGTTCAGGCCTTCACTGGCCTTGAGCATGGCGCGGGTCTGGACCAGGAAGATTTCCGGGTGGTCGAGGGTGACGCGAATCCCGCGCCAGCCGAGGAACGGGTTGTCTTCCTTGATCGGGAAGTACGACAGTGACTTATCGCCGCCGATGTCCAGGCTGCGCATCGTCACCGGTTGCGGGTGGAAGGCGGCGAGTTGCTCGCGATAGATCGCCAGCTGCTCCTTTTCGCTAGGGAACCGTTGATTGATCATGAACGGCACTTCGGTGCGATACAGGCCCACCCCTTCGGCGCCGCGCTTCTGCGCCCGCGCCACGTCCGCCAGCAGGCCGGTGTTGACCCACAGCGGCATGCGGTGGCCGTCGAGGGTCACGCAGGGCAGGTCGCGCAGGGAGTCGAGCCCCAGCGCCAGTTGCTTCTCTTCTTCGACCACCTCGGCGAATTGCTTGCGCAACACGTCGCTGGGGTTGGTGTAGACCTCGCCCCGATTGCCGTCGACGATCAATTCGATGCCATCGACCTTGGCATACGGCAGGTCGACCAGGCCCATCACCGTCGGGATGCCCATGGCTCGCGCCAGGATCGCGACGTGGGAGTTGCCGGAACCCAGGACCGAGACCAGGCCGACCAGCGTGCCTTCCGGCACCTCGCCGAGCATTGCCGGCGTCAGTTCTTCGCTGACCAGAATGGTCTTTTCCGGGTAGACCAGGTTTTGCTGGCGCTCTTCCTGCAGGTAAGCCAGCAGGCGGCGGCCGAGATCCTTGACGTCCGAGGCCCGCTCACGCAGGTAGGCGTCGTCCATCAGTTCAAAACGGTTGACGTGATCGGTGACCACCTGGCGCAACGCGCCCTGGGCCCACTGGCCGGTCTTGATCACGGTGGTGACTTCGCTGCCCAGCGCAGCATCGTCGAGCATCATCAGGTAGACGTCGAACAGTGCGCGCTCTTCCGGGCGCAACTGGGTCGCCAGCTTGGCCGACAAGGCCCGCATGTCGGCGCGCACACCTTCGATGGCGGTCTTGAACAGGCCCAGCTCGGCGTCGATGTCGGTGATGGTCTTGTCCGGCACCACATCGAGGTCCGCCGGTGGCAGCATGACCACCGCGGTACCGACCGCAGCGCCCGGCGAACCCGGGACGCCGACGAACTTGGCTTCCTGGATGCCCTTGCCCTGGCGCCCCAGGCCGCGGATCGAACCGGTGGCCTCGGCGTGGGCAATTACGCCGGCGAGCTGGGCGCTCATGGTCACGAGGAAGGCTTCTTCACCCTCATCGAACTGCCGCCGCTCTTTTTGCTGGATGACCAGGACGCCGACAACGCGGCGGTGGTGAATGATCGGCGCGCCGAGGAACGAGGCATAACGCTCTTCACCGGTCTCGGCGAAGTAGCGATAGCGCGGGTGGTCGGCGGCGTTTTCCAGGTTCAACGGTTCTTCACGCGTGCCCACCAGGCCCACCAGGCCTTCGTTGGGCGCCATGCTGACCTTGCCGATCGAGCGCTTGTTCAAGCCCTCGGTGGCCATCAGCACAAAACGGTTGGTTTCGGGGTCGAGCAGGTAGACCGAGCAGACCTGGCTGCCCATGGCCTCTTTGACGCGCAATACAATAATGCCCAACGCCGCCTTGAGATCCTTGGCGGAGTTAACTTCCTGGACGATCTTGCGCAGCGTATTGAGCATGGCTCGGGGTCGAACTCCGTCGTCAGTCGCGCGTTAGAAGGCGCGGGGCAAGCTCTTTGAGAGCGCGGCGATAAACCTCGCGCTTGAATGTCACCACCTGGCCCAACGGATACCAATAACTGACCCAACGCCAGCCATCGAATTCCGGTTTACCGGTCAAATCCATCCGCACCCGCTGCTCGTTGGAGACTAGGCGCAGGAGAAACCATTTCTGTTTCTGGCCGATGCACAGCGGTTGGCTGTGGGTACGGACCAGACGTTGCGGCAAACGATAGCGCAACCAGCCGCGCGTGCAGGCGAGAATTTCAACATCTTCGCGCTCCAGGCCGACTTCTTCGTTCAGCTCGCGATACAAGGCGTCTTCCGGCGTCTCCTGAGGGTTGATTCCACCTTGAGGAAACTGCCAGGCATCTTGATTGATACGGCGAGCCCATAGCACCTGGCCGGCATCATTCGTCAGAATGATCCCCACATTGGGGCGGAAACCATCGGGGTCGATCACGGCAACAACCTCGCAAACGCATGTCGCCGCATTGTTCCACAAAGGTTGTGAAGGCGGCAACGAAGCTTCCTACCTTATGTGCACTCTTGTGAAAAGACCGTATTCTTAACCCCTTTTTACTGACTTATCAGCGGGTAACTGCAATGCGCCTGGCTTTATTCGATCTGGACAACACACTTTTGGGCGGTGACAGCGATCACGCATGGGGCGATTACCTGTGTGAACGGGAGATCCTCGACCCCATCGCGTACAAAGCGCGCAACGACGAGTTCTACCAGGATTACCTGGCCGGCAAGCTGGACAATGCCGCGTACTTGAACTTCTGCCTGGAAATCCTCGGCCGCACCGAGATGGCCCAGCTCGATGAATGGCACCGCGACTTCATGCGCGACTGCATCGAGCCGCTCATGCTGCCCAAGGCTGTGGAACTGCTGGCCAAGCACCGCGCCGCCGGCGACAAGTTGGTAATCATCACCGCCACCAACCGTTTCGTCACCGCACCGATTGCCGAGCACCTGGGAGTGGAAACCCTGATCGCCACCGAATGCGAAATGCACGAGGGCCGCTACACCGGGCGCAGCACCGATGTACCGTGCTTTCGCGAAGGCAAGGTGACACGCTTGAATCGTTGGCTGGAGGAGACTGGGTTGTCGCTGGAAGGCAGTTATTTCTATAGCGACTCGATGAATGATCTGCCGCTGCTGGAGCAGGTGACCAACCCGGTGGCGGTTGATCCGGACCCGAATCTGCGGGCCGAAGCCGAGAAGCGTGGTTGGCCGGTGATTTCGTTGCGCGGCTGAGAATGCCATCGCGGGCAAGCCCGCTCCCACAGAGGGCTTGGGTGTGCATGCAATCTATGCCACCCGGCAAAACCTGTGGGAGCGGGCTTGCCCGGTAATTTCGCTGCGCGACTGAGAATGCCATCGCGGGCAAGCCCGCTCCCACAGGGGGCTTGGGTGTGCATGCAATCTATGCCACCCGGCAAAACCTGTGGGAGCGGGCTTGGCCGGTAATTTCGCTGCGCGACTGAGAATGCCATCGCGGGCAAGCCCGCTCCCACAGGGGGCTTGGGTGTGCATGCAATCTATGCCACCCGGAAAAACCTGTGGGAGCGGGCTTGCCCGCGATTAGGGTCACCTCGGTACCAAGCTGCTAAACCGGCTTGGCACCCATCAAGCCGGCAATCGCGATCAAGCTGACCAAGCTGACCAACGCCAGGGCAAAGGTGAATCTGCCGCTACCAACCGGCGCCGTGCGCTGGCGATTGAGCCGCGCCAGCAACCAGAAACCACTCAGCGCCGCCACGGTGTAGAGCACACTGGAGGCCAGCAACCAGGTTTGCCCCAGCGGCCAACCAATCAGGTGCACCATCCACCAGCCGGTGAACGGCATGCTCAGCAGCGCCAGGCCCATCAGCAGCCAGACGAACAGCCGTGGCCGTTGCAAGGTGCGCACCGGCGCCGTGGCATCACCATTGCGCTGGGTCCGCCAGACCCAGACCGCCAGGCCCAGAGCACCGGCCAGCAGCAACACGGTTGCCACCATATGAGCCATTTTCAGCGCGGTTAGAGTTTCCATACGTCAATTCCCTCAAGTCCTGTGCATCAGCGTAGCCGTTCAGCCCAGAAACAGCTGATAGGCCGGATTGTCGCTTTCATCCCAATACGGGTAGCCGATTTCCGCCAACGCCGCCGGCACCAGGTGGCGCTCGTCGTGCGGCACCTGCAGGCCCGCGACCACTCGGCCGTCGGCTGCGCCGTGGTTACGGTAGTGAAACATCGAGATGTTCCAGCGCCCACCGAGCTTGTTGAGGAAGTTGAACAGCGCGCCCGGGCGTTCCGGAAATTCGAAACGCAGGATCACTTCATCGACCACGTGGGCCGCACGACCGCCGACCATGTGGCGAATGTGCAACTTGGCCAGTTCGTTGTCGGTCAGGTCGAGCACCGGGAAACCCTGCTCGCTCAGGCTGGCGATCAGCGCACTGCGCGGATCGTTCTCCGGATGGGTCTGCACGCCGACAAAGATGTGCGCCTCACTGCCGGTGTTGTAGCGGTAGTTGAATTCGGTGATCTGGCGCTTGCCGATGGCTTCGCAGAACGCCTTGAAGCTGCCCGGCTGCTCCGGAATGGTCACCGCGATAATGGCCTCGCGACCCTCGCCCAGCTCGGCGCGCTCGGCCACATGGCGCAGGCGATCGAAATTGACGTTGGCGCCGGAGTCGATGGCCACCAGGGTCTGCCCGGTGACGCCGCGCAATTCGACGTACTTCTTGATCCCGGCTACGCCCAGGGCGCCGGCCGGCTCGGTGATCGAGCGGGTGTCGTCGTAGATGTCCTTGATCGCCGCGCAGATTTCATCGGTGCTGACGGTGATCACTTCATCGACATAGTCTTTGCAGATATCGAAGGTGTGCTGGCCGATCTGCGCCACGGCAACACCGTCGGCAAAGATCCCCACGGTCGGCAGCACCACCCGCTCGCCGGCGGCCATGGCCGCTTGCAGGCAATTGGAGTCATCCGGCTCGACGCCGATGATCTTGATGTCCGGGCGCAGGTATTTGACGTAGGCCGCGATCCCGGCGATCAGGCCGCCACCGCCCACCGGCACGAAGATCGCGTCTAGCGGACCCGGATGCTGGCGCAGGATTTCCATGGCCACCGTGCCCTGCCCGGCAATGGTGTGCGGATCATCGTAGGGGTGAATGTAGACGTAGCCTTTTTCGTCGACCAGCTTCAGGGAATAGGCCAGGGCCTCTGGGAACGAATCCCCGTGCAGCACTACTTTGCCGCCGCGCGAACGCACGCCTTCGACCTTGATCTCCGGGGTGGTCTTGGGCATCACGATGGTCGCCTTGACCCCCAGCACCTTGGCCGCCAGGGCCAGGCCTTGCGCGTGGTTGCCCGCCGAGGCGGTGACCACGCCGCGCGCACGCTCTTCGTCGGTCAACTGGGTCAGCTTGTTGTAAGCGCCGCGAATCTTGAACGAGAACACCGGCTGCAAGTCTTCGCGCTTGAGCCAGATCTTGTTGCCCAGCCGCTCGGAGAGCTGGCGGGCAGTCTGCAAAGGGGTTTCTACGGCAACGTCATAAACGCGCGAGGTGAGGATCTTTTTGACGTACTGTTCAAGCATCGGAAAGCATCACTGAGCGGGTTGGGCAGGACCACGGAGTCTAACCCGGCTTTTGCCCGGGCGACCACACGAATGCAGAGGTTTTAGCCGGCCATGGCGCTATAATGCCGGCCTTCTGTCCCCCTCATGGCACCTCGGAGCCCGCATGACCCAGGATCAACTCAAACAGGCAGTGGCGCAGGCCGCCGTCGATTTCATCCTTCCCAAACTCGACGACAAGAGCATCGTCGGGGTCGGCACCGGCTCCACCGCCAACTGCTTCATCGACGCCCTGGCCCAGCACAAGGGCGCCTTCGACGGCGCGGTCGCCAGCTCCGAAGCCACCGCCGCGCGCCTCAAGGGCCACGGGATCCCGGTGTATGAGCTCAATACGGTCAGCGACCTGGAGTTCTACGTCGACGGCGCCGATGAAAGTGACGAGCACCTGAACCTGATCAAGGGCGGCGGCGCTGCCCTGACCCGCGAGAAGATCGTTGCGGCCGTGGCCAAGACCTTCATCTGCATCGCCGACGCGAGCAAGCTGGTGCCGGTGCTGGGCAATTTCCCGTTGCCGGTCGAAGTGATCCCGATGGCCCGCAGCCACGTGGCTCGCGAGCTGGTGAAACTGGGCGGCGACCCGGTGTACCGTGAAGGCGTGTTGACCGACAACGGCAACATCATCCTCGACGTCTTCAACATGCAGATCACCAACCCGGTGGAGCTGGAGCAGCAGATCAACGCCATCGTCGGCGTGGTCACCAACGGCCTGTTCGCCGCCCGTCCGGCGGACTTGTTGCTGCTGGGCACCAGCGAAGGCGTGAAGACCCTCAAGGCCTGAGGCAGGCGCCACCCTGCTCGCGATAGCGGTATGCCAGGCACCATGGATGTTGGCGGTGCCGGCCTCATCGCGAGCAGGCTTGCTCCTACGGATTGGGCTTCTTGAAGACGTAGAACAGGTTCGGCTCGCTCACCAGGTACAAGGTCCCGTCGTCATCCATGGCGATCCCCTCCGCTTGCGGCACGGTCTTTTGCAGGCCCTGACGCCCCTTGTTCAACGACATGGTGCTTAGCGGCCGCCCGTCGATATCCAGTTCCAACACCAGGAACGACTCGTCCGACAGCGCCAGTAAATGGCCGCTGCGCTCATCGTATTGCAGGCTCGAGAGATCGCGCACAAACAGCCCGGCATCACGCTTGGGATTGTTGATCACGTGCACGGCGTAGGATTTCTCCGGGTTGTAATGGGGGAAACCCTGCACTTCATAGATCAGCATCGGGTCGCGTTCCTTGGCGACAAACAAGCGCTTGCCCTTGGAGTCGTAGGCCAGACCCTCGAACCCTTTGTTGCGGGTCATGTGCACGCCCAGGGTCATCTGCTCGGCATCTGCGGCGTCGAGGAAGGTGGTGTCGTCTTCGAGATGAATCTTGATCAGCCTTTGCTGGCGCTCATCACTGATCACGTAGGTGTCGGCGCTGATGAACTCCACGGCTTCCGGGTCGCCAAAGCCGATCAGCGCGACCCGGCGCAGGATGCGCCCGTCGAGGGACATCTCGACCAGTTCGGAATTCTTGTTGGTGACGGTGAACAGGCTTTTACGCACCGGATCAAAGGTCAAGGCCGAGACGTCATCGTCCAGGCCTTCGATCGGCTTCGCCTCGATCACCACTCTATAGTCGTTGAGCGCCATCGAATGCTCACCGGCCGGGTGCAACCAGGCTTGCAGGTTGAACCAGCTGCGCTCGTAAAGGCGGTAGTACTGGCCCAGCATGGCCAACGCCAGCAAGGCGGCGATCAACACGAGCAGGGCAAGGGGCTTGGGGCGGGCAAGTCGGCGCATGGGGCGAGCTCAAAAAGCAATCGGGCGGATGAAATATCACGCGTTGATGAATTCAAGCTTAATGGCATAGGAGGAACCTGTGGGAGCGGGCTTGCCCGCGATGGCGTAGGCACATTCAGCATCAATGTGTCAGATACACCGCTATCGCGGGCAAGCCCGCTCCCACAGGTTCAGTGCTGTGCCGATCAGCGCACGCTGCTGGCGAAGCTGCCGGCACCCGGCAGTTCCAGGACCAGTTCATCCCCGACATTCAGCGGGCCGACGCCCACCGGCGTACCGGTGAGGATCACGTCGCCGGCCTGCAGCGAGAAGCAGCCGGCCATGTGCTGGATCATCGGCACGATCGGGTTGAGCATGGCACTGCTGTTACCGTCCTGGCGGACTTCGCCATTGATGGTCAGGCGAATGCCGATATCAGTCAGGTCGGCAAAGGTGCTGCTGACCACGAACGGCGCCAGCACACAGGCACCGTCGAACGACTTGGCGATTTCCCACGGCAGCCCCTTGGCCTTGAGCTCGGCCTGCTTGTCGCGCAGGGTCAGGTCCAGGGCCGGGGCGAACCCGGAGATCGCATCCAGCACTTCTTCACGGCTTGGCTTGGTTGACAAGGGTTTGCCGATCAACACCGCGATTTCCGCCTCGTAATGCACCGAGCCGCGCTCGGTCGGAATCGCAAAACCACCTTCCAGCGGCACCACGCAACTGCCCGGCTTGATGAACAACAACGGCTCGGTCGGTACCGGGTTATCCAGTTCCTTGGCGTGTTCGGCGTAGTTGCGCCCGATGCACACCACTTTCCCCAGTGGGAAATGAATACGGGTACCGTCGACATACTGGTGCTGATAGCTCATTACCGCCTCCTGCCTTAGGGATTCTTCAGGTACCGCACCTTCAAACAGCGAAGATCTTGCCCGGGTTCATGATGCCGTTCGGGTCGAACACAGCCTTGACGGCTTTCATGTACTCGATTTCCACCGGCGAACGGCTGTAGGTCAGGTAATCGCGCTTGGTCATGCCCACGCCGTGTTCGGCCGAGATCGAGCCGTTGTATTTCTCGACGGTTTCAAACACCCACTTGTTGACCGTCGCGCACTTGGCAAAGAACTCGTCCTTGCTCAGGTTTTCCGGCTTGAGGATGTTCAGGTGCAGGTTGCCGTCGCCGATGTGGCCGAACCAGACGATTTCGAAGTCCGGGTAGTGTTTGCCGACGATCGCGTCGATTTCCTTCAGGAATGCCGGGACTTTCGACACAGTGACCGAAATGTCGTTCTTGTACGGAGTCCAGTGGGAAATGGTCTCGGAGATGTACTCGCGCAGTTTCCACAGGTTTTGCAGTTGGGATTCGCTCTGGCTCATCACGCCATCGAGCACCCAGCCCTGTTCAACGCAGTGTTCGAAGGTTTCCAGGGCGTGGTTGGCCACTTCCTCGGTGGTCGCTTCGAATTCCAGCAGCGCGTAGAACGGGCATTCTGACTCGAACGGCGCCGGCACGTCGCCACGAGCGAGGACCTTGGCCAGGGCCTTGTCGGAGAAAAACTCGAAGGCGGTCAGGTCCAGCTTGCTCTGGAAGGCGTGCAGCACCGGCATGATCGAATCGAAATCGGTGGTACCGAGGACCATCGCAGTGAGGTTTTTCGGCGCGCGATCCAGGCGCATGGTCGCTTCGACCACAAAACCCAGGGTACCTTCGGCGCCGATGAACAGCTGGCGCATGTCGTAGCCGGTGGCGTTCTTGATCAGGTCGCGATTCAACTCCAGCAGGTCGCCCTTGCCGGTGACCACTTTCATGCCCGCCACCCAGTTGCGGGTCATGCCGTAGCGAATGACCTTGATCCCGCCGGCATTGGTGCCGATATTGCCGCCAATCTGACTGGAACCGGCCGAGGCGAAGTCCACCGGGTAATACAAGCCCTTTTCTTCAGCCACGTTCTGCAGATGCTCGGTGACCACGCCTGGCTGGCACACCACGGTGCGATCAGTCAGGTTCACATCGAGGATCTGGTTCATGTAGTCGAACGAAACCACCACTTCGCCATTGGCGGCCACCGCAGCAGCCGACAGCCCGGTACGCCCGCCGGACGGCACCAGGGCAACCTTGTGCTGGTTGGCCCAGCGCACGATGGCCTGGACCTGCTCGGTGGTCTTGGGGAACACGATAGCCGTCGGGGCTGGGGCGAAATGCTTGGTCCAATCCTTACCGTAAGCATTCAGGGAGTCGGCGTCGGTCAACACCTTGCCAGGCTCAACCAGGGTCTTCAGCTCATCAATCAGGGCAGGATTGGTCATCGAAAGAACTCTCGAACAATTCATGGTCATCCTGAGAACGCTTCACGTCGCAGGAATGAGTGTTTAGCGGGGTGCATATGCTAGCATACCGACCCCGCAGGGTAGTGCCCAAAGGCTGTTCTGCGGTGACGGCGTTCCTGCCGTTCGGGTCAGCTCTGGGCTGCTCCCCTCCCTGCCATTTTTCTCCGGGATACAGGTTTACGCAGATGAGCAAGACTTCTCTCGATAAGAGCAAGATCAAGTTCCTTCTTCTCGAAGGCGTCCACCAATCGGCTGTCGACGTTCTCAAGTCGGCTGGCTACACCAGCATCGAGTACCTCACCGGTTCTCTGCCGGAAGCCCAGTTGAAGGAAAAGATCGCTGATGCGCACTTCATCGGCATTCGCTCACGCACTCAACTGACCGAAGAGATCTTCGATCACGCGAAGAAGCTGGTCGCCGTCGGCTGTTTCTGCATCGGCACCAACCAGGTGGATTTGAACGCTGCCCGCGAACGCGGTATCGCTGTGTTCAACGCGCCGTACTCCAACACCCGCTCCGTTGCCGAGCTGGTGCTGGCCGAAGCGATCCTGCTGCTGCGCGGCATCCCGGAGAAGAACGCCTCCTGCCACCGTGGCGGTTGGATCAAGAGTGCGGCCAACTCCTTCGAAATCCGGGGCAAGAAGCTGGGTATCGTCGGCTACGGTTCGATCGGCACTCAACTGTCGGTGCTGGCTGAAGGCCTCGGCATGCAGGTTTACTTCTACGACACCGTGACCAAGCTGCCACTGGGTAACGCCACCCAGGTCGGCAACCTGCACGAGCTGTTGGGCATGTCCGACATCGTCACCCTGCACGTTCCGGAAACTGCTGCGACCCAGTGGATGATCGGCGAGAAGGAAATCCGCGCCATCAAGAAGGGCGGCATCCTGATCAACGCCGCTCGCGGCACCGTGGTTGAACTGGACCACCTGGCCGCAGCGATCAAGGACAAGCACCTGATCGGCGCTGCCATCGACGTATTCCCGGTGGAGCCACGCTCCAACGACGAAGAGTTCGAAAGCCCGCTGCGTGGCCTGGACAACGTGATCCTGACCCCGCACATCGGCGGCTCCACCGCTGAAGCGCAAGCCAACATCGGCCTGGAAGTGGCCGAGAAGCTGGTCAAGTACAGCGACAACGGTACGTCGGTGTCCTCGGTCAACTTCCCGGAAGTGGCCCTGCCGGCTCACCCTGGCAAGCACCGCCTGCTGCACATCCACGAGAACATCCCGGGTGTGATGAGCGAGATCAACAAGGTCTTCGCCGAAAACGGCATCAACATTTCCGGTCAGTTCCTGCAGACCAACGAGAAAGTCGGCTACGTCGTGATCGACGTCGACGCCGAGTACTCGGACCTGGCGCAAGAGAAGCTGCAACACATCAACGGCACCATTCGTTGCCGCGTGTTGTTCTAACGCTCAAGCGTCAATAAAAAGGGAGCCCCGCGGGGCTCCCTTTTTTATGCCTGGACGGATTACTTCACCGTCACAGTGATTTTTTCCGAAATGATCGGTGGCTCGAAGGCCATGTGATTCTTGTCGCCCAACTCCAGCTGCAAGGTGTGTGTGCCGGGAGTCAGGGTCAGTTCGGTTTCGGTCTGGGCCTTGCCGAAATGCACGTGCTGGGCGTCAGCCGGAATCACCTGGCCTGCGGCGATCGGGCCGGTGTCGATCAGCAGGTGGTGGTGGCCGGTGTTTTTGGTGGCATCGCCCGCCGGAGCCAGCGCTACGCCTTCAATGCCGAACTTGACCTTGAAGGTCTTGTCCACGGTGGCGCCATTTTCCGGGGTGACGATAAACGCCTTGGCCCCAGCCGGGGCGGGGGTCGCAGCGCTGGCCATCATAGAAGCACCGAGTAACAGACTGGCCAAAACAGCACGTGACATAAAGGTTTTCATTCTTTTCTCCAGTTTTACGCTTAATCTTTATGAGTGTGACAACTTCGTGGCGATTCGTTGTCGAAGGACCTCAACACCATAGCAAAGCGCGCCGCAGCAGCGCGCCGCACATAACGAATTCAAGGAGTGACCATGCGCTTTTTGCCTGGCCTGATACTGTTGCTGCCCCTTGTGAGCCCATTGGCTCATGCTGAACTGATTGACGATGTAAACGACCGTGGCGAACTGCGCATTGCGCTGGAAGCCGACACCCCGCCGTTCAACTTCAAGGATGACGGCCGGCTTACCGGCTTCGAAGTCGAGCTCGGCCAACTGCTGGCCAGGGAACTGGATGTACGCGCCGACTTCGTGGTGACCGATTCCACGGACCTGCTGCCAGGCGTCGAGAGCGGCAAGTACGACATCGCCATCAATCACATAGCACTGACCCCGGAACTCAAGGATCGTTTCGATTTCAGCGAACCTTACAGCTATTCCAGTGCACAACTGATCGTGCGCCAGGAAGAACAACGTCCGCTTGGCTCCCTCCTGGCCCTCAACGGCAAGGCCCTGGGCGTGGCGCAAGGCAGCCAGTTCGTCGACCAGGCCCGCAGCGTCGAAGGCATCGACCTGCACAGCTACCCCGACGCGCAGCAGCCCCTCAAGGACGTGGCCGACAAACAGCTCGACGCCGCCATCAGCGATCGCCTGCTGATCCCCTATGCCATCCGCGACAGCCGGCTGCCGGTCAAGGAAGGCGCCAAGGTCGGCCCGACCCTGAGCCTGGCGATACCCTTCCAGAAGGGCAACCCGGCCTTCCAGGCCAGCCTCGACCAGGCCCTGCAACGGATCAAGAAAGATGGGCGCCTGATGGCGCTGTCGGAAAAATGGTTCGGCATGGACGCGACCCAGCCGCCAAAACCTTAATTGTCGATGGGTCCTTGTGGGAGCAAGCAGACGGAACGCCGCCCGGCGCGCTCCCACAGCGAATCTGCACAGCCCGTCAGGCAAGGCCAGCCAGCGCAGCCGCAGCTTCAGCCAGTTGCAGCTCGCTGAACACCTGCACCCCATGCCGGGTCAGCAGGGCTGCGGTGACGCCTTCACCGCTGACCTTGACCCCGCTGAAGGTCCCGTCATACGTCAGCAGATTGCCGCAGGACGGGCTGTTAGCCTTGAGCACGGCGATCCGGATGGCGTGCTGCTGCACCAGCGCCAGGGCCTGCTGTGCACCTGACAGGAACTCGGCGCTGACATCCTCGCCTTCAGTGGTGATCACCCGAGCGTGACCGTCCAGCACCTGCGCACCCTGACCGCCGGGAATCTCCGCCGCCGCCCGTGGCGTGGGCAAGCCACCGGCGACTTCCGGGCACAACGCGACCACCCGCCCTTCGGCGATCCACTGCTGCAATTGATCGAACGGGCCGCTGGCCCCACCGTCGTAACGTACGCGGTGGCCGAGCAGGCAGCGGCTGACCAGGATTTTCTGCATCATCAGAACAACTCGTTACCGCGACGACGAAACCAGCCGGTCAATGACAGGCGATCGCGGGTCGCGGGCAGGACTTCATGGGGCACTTCACCCGACAGGAATACCACCAGGCAACCACCGATGGGTACCACATCGTGCTCCATGCCCTCCTCCAGGTACATGCGCAACTGACCGCCATGCTCCGGCAGCCAAGCGTCGTTGAGGTAGATCACCGCCGAAACCATGCGCCGGTCGTCGTCGCGAAAGCGGTCGACATGCTTGAGGTAGAACGCCCCAGGTGGGTACAGCGCGAAATGGCTTTCGAAATCCTCAAGGCCCAGGTACAGGCCGCGATTCATGGCTTCGCGCAGGCTGTCCATCAAGCCCAGGTAAAGGTCGCACGCCTCGACCTGGCCCGGTTCCAGCCACTGGATGTGATCGCCACGGATACCCTCGCGAATCTCCGAAAACGGCCCGCGCCCGACAGCCGCCGGCGCCAGTTCACCTTCGGCCGCACGTTTACGGCACTCAGCCGCCAGTGCTCCGGTCAGAACCTGAGGCAGGAAAATGGGCTGCTGCGACCAGCCGCGCACAGCGAGGTCGTCCACGATACGTAACAGCAGCGGGTGATCGGAGGGTATTTGCATGGCGCGCATAGTATTCCTGCGCCAGCAAATCCGACAGCACCACATAGCGGAGGATCGTCGGATAAGCTGATGAACATGATACGAATTCTCGACAACCTGTGTCTGGCCCCGGAGAATAGTCGCCTGCCGACAGGAGTCCTTATGCGCCGTTTGCTTTTTTCACTGTTGATGCTCTGCACTTTCCCCTCCTGGGCAGACGGCCACGACCAGTTGTACAAGGTCGCCGGTTGGCCCGACCAGCGCGCGCATTTTAGCGATGCCCTCAGCGCCGCCCAGCAACGCTACCAAAGCAGCTTGCCGCCGGCGGTGTTCCAGGCGCTGGTCAATAACAGCAATCAGCGTTTTGCGCCGCAGGCCATGGATCGTCGGGCCGAAGCGCAATTGCGCAAGAACCTCGCCGACCCCAAGCCCGCGCTGGGGTTTTTCCAATCGCCGCTGGGTCGCAAGATCATTGCCGCCGAACTGCTGGCGACCCGGCGCGACCAACTGGCGAAGAACGCCAAGGGCCTGCCGAAAATCGAAGCCAGCGACACCCGTCAGTTGATCATTGGTCATCTGGCCCGTGCACTGCCGGCCCGTGAAGCCGGTGCCGAGGTCAGCCTGGCGATCGCCGGCGTGGCGGCGGACAGCCTGAGCCAGATGATTCCCGGCCTGCTCGGCGGCGGTCAGGCCCAGAGCATGTTGAACGGCCAGCGCCAGCGCCTGATGGAACAGATCGGCAGCGACCTGAACAACACCCTGCTGTATGTCTATCGCGACCTATCGGACGCGGAACTGGAAGAGTTCGCCAGCTTTGCCGAATCGGCCGAAGGCCAGGCGTATTACCAGGCAGCACTGGCCGCGATCCGCGCAGGCCTGGCCGTAGGCCAAAGCACCTCGAACCTGAATCAGTAAAGGTCGATGCCGGCAGGGGCGTTACGGATTACGCCCCTTGATCCGCTTGGTCAGAAACCCGAAGTACTCCTGGCGCAACGCCAGGGTTTCATTGGCCAGATGATGCCGAGCCTCGGGCAGCTTCAACACCTGGGGCCGATCGAACTTGCCCGCCAACACTTCAAGGTTGTGCTGCCAATCCACCGTCATGTCCGCCTGGCCTTGAATGATCAGCGGCCGCCGGTGGCTGCGTGGGGCCGCTTCGATACGCTTGATCCAGCGGGCTAGCGCGCCGACCCAGGCGGTCGGCAGACGCAGCGGTTGCAGCGGGTCGGCTTGCAGGAACGGCAGGAAAGCCGGGTCGTTGGAGTTTTCACTGAAGCGCCGGGCGATGCCTTTGACGAAGGGCTTGAGCAGGTAGTAACTCAGGTGCGACCAACCCCAGGCACGCGGCCGCACCAGCGGCGACAGCAGCACCACCTGACCCTGCGCCGGGCTGTCTTGTCCCTGGTTGAGCACATGATCGATCACGATCGCCCCGCCGGTACTCTGCCCGCACAGGTGCCACGGCTGCGGCAAATCGATGGATTGCGCCTCGACGAACAGCCCCTGCAGGGTGTCCTGGTACTCGGCAAAATCGCGGATGCTCGCGCGCTCGCCGCTGGACAGGCCATGCCCCGGCAGGTCGCAGGCAATCACCGCAAACCCCTGATCCAGCGCCCACTCGATCACATGCCGATAGAGCCCGGTGTGGTCGTAGAAACCGTGAAACAGAAACAGCGTCGCCTTGGCCTGCTCGGGCCACCAGAACTGACTGACCAGCTCATAACCATCGACCTCGAACCGCCCCAGCCCGGTACGCAGGGTACGGCCCGCAAAGTCCAGGCCGTAGAACCGCTGATAGGCCCGGCCCTCCTCCGACAACGGCTGCGCGCAGGCCAGGGCTTGCAGGCTGGCGCGCAAATGATCGGCATTGAAGGTGGCAGGCATATCGGGATTCCAGCGCGAAACGGACTTTATGGGCCTGCGATATTCTTCTGTCGCGGCAAGCATGGCAAGCTACGCGACCTTCGAGGAAGCTTTCCCATGCGCCCGCACGCCCGCACGACACTGCTTGCCACCCTGCTCGCCCTGCTATGCGCCGGCGTCCTGTGGGCGGCCTATGACTGGTTCCAGGGACGCTACCTGCGGGCCTTCAGTTCGCACACGGCGGTGTTTTCCGGTGACCCCTTGCGCCTTCCCGAGCACCTGGCCGGCCCCGGGGCGATTCGCGTGGTGCATTTCTGGGACCCGGCCTGCCCCTGCAACGTCGGTAATCAACAGCACCTCGCCGAACTGCTCGAGCACTACGGGCCACAAGGCGTGCAGTTCTACGCGGTGCAAAAGCCCGGCAGCCAGGGCCAACTGCCCAGCACCTTGAGCAACCTCAAACCCCTCGAACTCCTCCCAGGCTCCGAGCAAGTCCCCGCCAGCCCCGCCGTAGCGATCTGGGACCGCGGCGGCAAACTGGCGTACTTCGGCCCCTACAGCGAAGGCCTGACCTGCAACTCCAGCAACAGCTTTATCGAGCCGATCCTGCAGGCCCTGAGCGACGATCGTCCGGTGAATGCCATCAACACTTTGGCGGTGGGTTGTTATTGCCCATGGGCCAGTGACGCACCCTAGGGCATTCCGGACTTTTCAAAGTAGTGGCTGCCCGGCGCGCCAGCTCTGTGCTACATGTTGACCGCCCCGACAGGCGGTACCCTGACAAGAACAAGGAGTCACCATGAAACGCGCCCTGAGCTCACTGGCCCTGGTACTCGTGCTGCTGGCCGCCGCAGCCGGCTGGTATGTGTACAGCAAACAACCATCGCGTCACGGTCAGGTGCAGTTGCAGCACCTGGAGGGCTCCGTGACCGTGCGCTACGACGAACGTGGCATCCCGCACTTGCGTGCCGGCAACGAGATCGACCTGTATCGCGCCCTGGGTTATGTCCAGGCCCAGGACCGGCTGTTCCAGATGGAAATCATGCGGCGCCTGTCCCGGGGTGAGTTGGCCGAGGTGCTCGGGCCCAAGCTGCTGGATACCGACAAACTGTTCCGCAGCCTGCGCATTCGCGAGCGTGCCGAGACTTATGTGGCCGCGCTGGATAAGGAATCTGCGGCGTGGAAGGCCCTGCAGGCCTATCTGGACGGGATCAACCAGTATCAGGACACGCACGCCGCGCCCGTGGAGTTCGATGTGCTGGGCATCGCCAAGCGGCCGTTCACCGCCCAGGACAGCGTCAGCGTCGCCGGCTACATGGCCTACAGCTTTGCCGCGGCCTTTCGTACCGAGCCGTTGCTGACCTACGTGCGCGATCAACTGGGCAACGACTACCTGAACATCTTCGACCTCGACTGGCAGCCCAAAGGCGTGCTGGCCCAGCAACACAGCAGCGCACCGGCCCTCAGCAGCGCCGACTGGCAAGACCTCAACGCCATTGCCCGCCTCAGCCAGCAGGCACTGGCCGAGCACGGCCTGCCGCAATTCGAGGGCAGCAATGCCTGGGTAGTTGCCGGCAGTCGCACCAAGAGCGGCAAACCGCTGTTGGCCGGCGACCCGCACATTCGCTTCGCGACGCCTTCGGTGTGGTACGAAGCGCAGCTGTCGGCCCCTGGTTTCGAACTCTATGGGCACCACCAGGCACTGGTGCCGTTTGCCTTCCTTGGCCACAACCTGGACTTCGGCTGGAGCCTGACGATGTTCCAGAACGACGACCTCGACCTGATCGCCGAGAAGGTCAATCCGGACAACGCCAATCAGGTCTGGTACCGCGGCAAGTGGGTCGAACTGATCAACAGCGAGCAACAGATTGCCGTCAAGGGCCAGGCCCCCGTAACCCTGACCCTGCGGCAATCGCCCCACGGCCCGATCATCAACGATGTCCTGGGCGCCAGCGCCGGCAAGACCCCAATCGCGATGTGGTGGGCGTTCCTCGATACCCAGAACCCGATCCTCGAAGGTTTTTACCAACTCAACCGCGCCGATACCCTGGCCAAGGCCCGAGCCGCGTCCGCCAAGGTCCAGGCTCCTGGGTTGAACATCGTCTGGGCCAATGCCAAGGGGGATATCGGCTGGTGGGCAGCCGCGCAACTGCCCAAACGCCCGGCAGGGGTCAAGCCAGGCTTCATTCTTGACGGCAGCAGCAACCAGGCAGACAAGGACGGCTTCTACCCGTTCAGTGCCAACCCGCAGGAAGAGAACCCGACCCGTGGCTACATCGTCTCCGCCAACTTCCAGCCATTGTCACCGACCGGCATGGAGATTCCCGGCTACTACAACCTGGCCGATCGCGGTCAGCAGCTCAATCTGCAACTGAGCGACAAGAACCTCAAGTGGGACCTGGACAACACCCAGGAGCTGCAACTGGGCACCACGACCGCCTACGGTCAACGCCTGCTGGCGCCGTTGCTGCCGGTATTGCGCGAGGTGGTCAGCGACCCGCAGGAACGCCAGTGGCTGGATCAACTGAGCGCCTGGCAAGGCGATTACCCGCTGGAGTCGACTAGCGCCACGCTGTTCAATCAGTTCCTGTTCAACCTGGCCGACGGGGCGCTGCACGATGAACTGGGCGATAGCTTTTTCGACACTCTGCTCACGACCCGGGTGATCGATACCGCCCTGCCCAGGCTTGCGGCCAACCCCGATTCCCCTTGGTGGGACAACCGCGACACCCTGGGTCAGGAAACCCGTGCCGACGTGGTCAAGGCCGCGTGGCACGCCAGCATCGCCCACCTGAAAACCACCCTCGGCGCAGACGCCACGCAATGGCAATGGGGCAAGGCCCACACCCTCACCCACGGCCATCCGCTGGGCACGCAGAAACCCCTGGAGCGGATTTTTAACGTCGGCCCGTTCGAAGCCCCGGGCAGTCACGAGGTGCCGAACAACCTCTCGGCGAAAATCGGCCCGGCGCCTTGGACCGTGATCTATGGCCCGTCGACCCGACGCATCATCGATTTCGCCGACCCGGCCCACGGCCTGACCATCAACCCGATCGGCCAGAGCGGCGTGCCGTTCGATGCGCACTATCAAGACCAGGCCGAGGCGTACATCGAGGGTGTCTACCACCAGGCGCATTTCAGCGAAGAAGAAGTGACCGCCAATACTCGCAGCACCTTGAAGCTATTGCCGGCGCGTTGACGTTGCAGGCACACGGCGGGCAGGCGCAGCCTCTCAAAGCACCGACGAAAAGTTCAGCCGGAACTGCAGCGGCGTCACGCCCAGGCGTCGATTGAACACGCTGCGCATGTGCTGGGCATCGCGAAATCCACACTGGTAAGCGACGGTCTTGAGTGCCGCCCGCGAGCTTTCCAGCATCACCCGGGCGGCGTCCACCCGCGCCTGCTCCACGAACTCGGCCGGGGTCACCCCGGCTTCTCGGGTGAACACCCGGGAGAAATTGCGCGCACTCATGTTCGCCGCCACTGCCAGGTCGACAATGGCCAGGTCGCCCGTAAGGTTCGCCATCACGTAATGCTGGACCCGCGCCACCGGCGAGGTTTCCTCGGCATAGGGCGTGAGGAACGGGCTGAACTGCGACTGCCCGCCCGCGCGCTGGGTAAACACCACCAGGCGCTTGGCCACGCTCAAGGCCACCTGCGGACCGTGGTCCTTTGCCAGCAGGTACAGCGACAGGTCGATCCCGGCCGTGACCCCGGCCGAAGTGAACAGCTCGCCGTCCTCGACATACAACCGGTCGGCCTCGACGCGGGTAGTCGGGCACAGTGCCGCCAACGCCGCGGCATCGCCCCAATGGGTGGTGACCGTCCTGCCGTCGAGCAATCCCGCGCGGGCCAGCAGGAAGGCGCCGTTGCAGATCGAGCCAAAGCGCCGGGCCCGGGCGCTGGCATCGCGCAGCCAATGGTCGAACGCCGGACCAAAATCGACAAAGGGCAATTGCGGCCCACCGGCCACCAGCAGCAAATCGTAGGCCTGCAGCGCCGCGCTGAAGTGCTGGTGAGCCTGCAGGGTCAGGCCGTTGGAACATGGCAGCAGACCCTGTTCGACGCCGATCACCTGTAACTGGTAATGCTCCTCGGGCTCGAGAAAGCGGTTGGCCTCGGAAAACACATCCATGGGGCCGGTCACGTCCAGCGCCTGGACGCCGGAGAACACCACGATGGCAACGGTTTTACTCATGGTTCGAAACGCCTCTCATGGCATAGATTGCAACGCTCGCGATGTGCGTGAGGACGCCGCGTTCACCCCGACAGCCGAGGTCATCGTTGACGTCCATCGCGAGCAAGCCGCAAGCGGGCACTCGCTCCTACAGGGTCTGCATGCACCGTAGCCAATCCAGGCCCAACAAGCGAGGCTGGCGCGATATGCATGCTCATTGGCCGGGATTGCAGCCATGGATCGATTGTCCGGTTTCAGGGGGGCGAACAGACTGGTGACCTCAGCGCCGCCATGGCGCTCACCATGAGGAAACTCCCATGAGCACCACCATTGCCGGCATCAAGATTCCTGACAGCGCATTGGCCAAAGCCACCACCGAGTACATCCGCGACATCGAGTCCGACCTGCTGTACCACCACTCACGCCGGGTATTCCTGTTCGGTGCCTTGAGCGGCGAACGCCAGCAGTTGGCCTACGATCCGCAGTTGCTGTACGTCGGCGCGATGTTCCATGACCTCGGCCTGGTGGCTGGGTATCGCAGTGACGATGAGCGCTTTGAAGTCGACGGCGCCAACGCCGCAGCGGCCTTTCTCAAACCCTATGGCTTGAGCGATGACGACATCGAGCAGGTCTGGCTGTCGATCGCCCTGCACACCACCCCCGGCGTACCCAAACACCTGCGCCCGACCGTCGCACTGGTGACCGCCGGAGTCGAGATGGACGTGCTGGGCCTGGACTACGCGGCCTTTACCAGCACGCAGCGCAGCGCGGTGGTGCATGCCCACCCACGGGGTGAAGGGTTCAAGGAGTGCATCATCTGCGCCTTTGCCGACGGCTTGCGCCATCGTCCTCAGACGACCTTCGGCAACGTCAAGACGGATGTGCTGGTGGATCAGGAGCCGGGGTTCCAGCCGATGAACTTCGTCCAGGTCATCCGCCAATCCCCTTGGGTCTCGTAAACAACGGTGGGTGTATGCGGGATCCGTGAGCAGCAAAAACTACTGAGGGTGTGCAGGAAATGTGAGCACCAAAAACCACTGTGGGAGCGGGCTTGCCCGCGAAGGTCGTCAACGATGACGCGCCAAGCCAGGCTAAGCGCGGTGTCCTGACGTCCTTCGCGAGCAGGCTCGCTCCCACAGGGTTGATGGGTGTATGCGGGATCCGCGAGCAACCTGAATCACGCTGAGGCGGGGTAGAGAGGTTGACCACAGGATTGTGGTCAACCCTCCCGACTCAAGCCGCTTCCGGCGCCTGGGCCCGACGTGCGTCCGGCTGTTTCCAGGAGTCGGCAGCACTTTCTTCGATGGCCTGCTGGATCGCCCGCTTACGGTTTTCTTCGGCGCGGCGGCTGAAGAACCAGACCAGGAACGTGACGATCGACACCGCCAACAGGATCAGGCTGGCCACGGCGTTGATCTCCGGTTTGACCCCCAGGCGCACCGCCGAGAACACTTCCATCGGCAGGGTGGTGGAACCCGGGCCCGAGACGAAGCTGGCCAATACCAGGTCGTCCAGCGACAGGGCAAACGACATCATGCCGCCCGCTGCCAGCGAAGGCGCAATCATCGGGATGGTGATCAGGAAGAACACCTTCCATGGCCGCGCGCCCAGGTCCATGGCTGCCTCTTCGATCGACAGGTCCAGCTCACGCAGGCGTGCCGACACCACCACCGCCACATAGGCGGCACAGAACGTGGTGTGGGCGATCCAGATGGTGACGATGCCCCGCTCCTGGGGCCAGCCAATCATCTGCGCCATGGCCACGAACAGCAGCAACAGCGACAGACCGGTGATCACTTCCGGCATCACCAACGGCGCGGTGACCAGGCCGCCGAACAGCGTACGGCCCTTGAAGTGGGTGATCCGGGTCAGCACGAATGCCGCCAGGGTCCCCAGCGCCACCGCGGCAATCGCGGTGTAGCAGGCGATTTCCAGCGAGCGCACCACTGAGCCCATCAGTTGGCTGTTATCCAGCAGGCCGACATACCACTTGATCGACCAGCCGCCCCACACCGTCACCAGTTTCGAGGCGTTGAACGAGTAGATCACCAGGATCAGCATCGGCAGGTAGATGAACAACAGACCCACTACCAGCATCAGGCTGGAGAAACGGAAGCGCTTCATTCTTTACCCTCCATTTCCTTGGCCTGACTGCGGTTGAACAGGATGATCGGCACAATCAGGATCGCCAGCATCACCACCGCCAGGGCGGACGCCACCGGCCAGTCACGGTTATTGAAGAACTCTTGCCAGAGCACTTTACCGATCATCAGGGTTTCCGGACCGCCCAGCAGTTCCGGGATCACGAACTCACCCACCACCGGGATGAACACCAGCATGCAGCCGGCGATGATGCCGTTCTTCGACAGCGGAATGGTGATTTTCCAGAAGCTGTTGAAGGTGCTCGAACCCAGGTCGGACGCAGCTTCCAGCAGGCTGGTGTCGTGTTTTACCAGGTTGGCGTAGAGCGGCAGGATCATGAACGGCAGGTAGGAATAGACCACGCCGATATAGACCGCCAGGTTGGTGTTGAGGATCTGCAGCGGCTCATCGATAAAGCCCATGCTCATCAGGAAGCCGTTGAGCAGGCCGTTGTTGCTGAGGATGCCCATCCACGCATACACGCGGATCAGGATCGCGGTCCAGGTCGGCATCATGATCAGCAGTACCAGGACGGTCTGCATTTCCTTGCGCGCACTGGCGATGGCGTAGGCCATCGGGTAGCCGATCAACAGGCACAAAATGGTGCTGATCAGCGCCATCTTCAACGAACCGAGGTAAGCGGCAATGTACAGCTCGTCCTCGCTGAGCATCGCGTAGTTGCCCAGGTTGAGCAGCACCTGCAGCTTCTGCTCAACGAAGCTGTAGATCTCGGTGTACGGCGGAATGGCCACGTCTGCTTCGGCGAAGCTGATCTTCAACACGATGAAGAACGGCAACATGAAGAACAGGAACAGCCACAGGAAAGGAACGCCGATGACCAACTGGCGGCCACCGGGAATTATTCGACTGAGTCGACGCTTGAGTTTTCGCATGTTCATGAGCGCAGTACCACGCCGCTGTCGTCTTCCCACCAGACGTAGACCTGGTCACCCCAGGTCGGACGCTGGCCCCGGCGCTCGGCGTTGGCCACGAACGATTGCACCAGCTTGCCACTCGGCAATTCGACGTAGAACACCGAGTGCCCGCCCAGGTAGGCGATGTCGTGGACCTTGCCGCTCGACCAGTTGTGCTCGCAGGTTGGCATGTCAGCGGTGACCAGCAGTTTTTCCGGACGAATCGCGTAGGTCACCGACTTGTCTTGCACCGAGGTGCTGATGCCGTGGCCGACGTAGATGTTGCGGTCCAGGTCCTTGCAGGTGATCAGTGCATGGCCCTCGGCGTCGTCCACCACTTCACCTTCGAAGATGTTGACGTTGCCGATGAATTCGCAGACCAGGCGGCTGGTCGGGGTTTCGTAGATGTCGATCGGGCTGCCGATCTGGGCAATCCAGCCCAGGTGCATGATCGCGATGCGCTCGGCCATGGTCATGGCCTCTTCCTGATCGTGGGTCACCATGACGCAGGTCACGCCGACCCGCTCGATGATCTCCACCAACTCCAGTTGCATCTGCGAACGCAGTTTCTTGTCGAGGGCGCCCATCGGTTCGTCGAGCAGCAGCAGTTTCGGCCGCTTGGCCAGGGAGCGGGCCAAGGCGACACGCTGGCGCTGGCCACCGGAGAGCTGGTGCGGCTTGCGCTTGGCGTACTGGCTCATCTGCACCAGCTTGAGCATCTCGGCCACCCGGGCGTCGACTTCGGCGGCCGGGATCTTGTCCTGCTTGAGGCCGAAGGCGATGTTCTGTGCCACGGTCATGTGCGGGAACAGCGCGTAGGACTGGAACATCATGTTGATCGGCCGCTCGTACGGCGGCATATCGGTGATGTCCACGCCGTCGAGGAAAATCCGCCCCTCAGTCGGCCGCTCGAAACCGGCGAGCATGCGCAGCAAGGTCGATTTGCCCGAACCCGAACCGCCGAGCAAGGCGAAGATTTCGCCTTTCTTGATTTCCAGGGACACATCGTCCACGGCAATCGTCTCGTCGAACTTCTTCGTGACCCGGTCGATTTTGACCAGCACCTGTTTAGGTGTCTGGTCGCCCTCGAGGGCTTTCTTGTAGGCGCCGGAGGCAACTGCCATTTACGAAACTCCCAACAAAAAGAGTGCGGTTCGCCCAATACGGGCGAACCCTTGGATAGTTTGAGCCTTTGTCACTATTTACCCGACTTGACCTTGGTCCAGCTGCGGGTCATCAAACGTTGAATGTTCGGTGGCAGCTCGATCGACACGTAGGTCTTGTCGAGGACCGCCTGGGGCGGATACACCGACTCGTCTTCGCGGATCGACTGTTCCATCAATTTGTCCGACCCCGGGTTCGGGTTGGCATAGCCCACGTAATCGCTGACCTGGGCAATCACCTCAGGCTTGAGCAAGTAGTTGATGAAGGCATGGGCTTCTTTGACGTTGGACGAATCCTTGGGAATCGCCAGCATGTCGAACCACAGGGCACCGCCCTCTTTCGGGATCGAGTAGGCGATGTTCACGCCTTTGCCGGCCTCTGCAGCCCGGGCCTTGGCCTGGAACATGTCGCCAGAGAACCCGATGGCCACGCAGATGTCGCCGTTGGCCAGGTCCGCGATGTATTTGGAGGAGTGGAAGTACGTCACGTAAGGCCGCACCGCGAGCAACTTGGCTTCGGCCTTCTTGTAATCGGCAGGGTTGGTGCTATTGGCATCCAGGCCCATGTAGTTGAGGACCGTGGGCATCATTTCATCGGCGGAGTCGAGGAACGCAACGCCACAGCTTTGCAGTTTCTTGATGTTTTGGGGCTCGAATACCGCTGCCCAGGAATCGATCTTGTCGACCCCCAGTACCGCCTTGATTTTATCGACGTTGTAACCGATGCCGTTGGTGCCCCACAGGTACGGCACGGCGTACAAGTTGCCCGGGTCGTTCTGTTCCAGGCGCTTGAGCAGCACCGGGTCGAGGTTGGCGTAGTTGGGCAGTTGCGACTTGTCGAGCTTCTGGAAAGCCCCGGCCTTGATCTGCTTGCCCAGGAAGTGGTTGGACGGCACAACCACGTCATAACCTGTGCGGCCGGCCAGCAACTTGCCTTCCAGGGTTTCGTTGGAATCAAACACGTCATACACCGGCTTGATGCCCGTGGCTTTTTCGAAGTCCGCCAGGGTCGATTCGCCGATGTAGTCCGACCAGTTATAAATATGCACGGTGGGGGCGGCTTGCACACTGACTGCGAGTGTCAGACCGGCGCCAATCAGCATGGTTTTACGAAACAAAGAAATAGGCAAGTGGAGGTCCTCTGAAATAGTTGGGCCCAAGTTGCCCAGCGTTACATGACAGCCATGGCTGCCTGGCAACAAAACCGGCGCGCAACTTACCCTCGATAAACCGATCCAGCAAAACTTTTATGCAGATACACCTGTGGGAGCGAGCCTGCTCGCGATGGTCGTCAACGATAACGATGGGTTCCTGACACCCCGCGGCGCTCTCAGGTTCATCGCGAGCAAACCGCAAGCGGGCACCCGCTCCTACAAGGGTTCTACTTGTTATTTACCCGATTTGATCTTGGTCCAGCTGCGGGTCATGATCCGCTGGGTCGCAGCCGGCAAGTCGGCAATCGCGTACAGCTTGGCCAGGACGTCCGCCGGTGGATAAACACCCGGGTCGCCGGTGATGTCTTTATCGACCAGTGGGGTTGCAGCGGCGTTACCGTTCGGGAAGCGTACGGCGTTGGTAATCTCGGCCATGATTTCCGGCTTCTGCAGGAAGGTCATGAACTTGTAGGCGCCTTCGACGTTCTCGGCATCTTTAGGGATGGCGACCATGTCGTAGAAGCTGCCTGCACCTTCTTTGGGAATGTTGTAGCTGACCTTGACCTTGTCACCGGCTTCACTGGCGCGGGTCTTGGCCTGGTAGATGTCGCCCGAGTAACCGATAGCCACGCAGATGTTGCCGTTGGCCAGGTCGGAAATGTACTTGGAGGAGTGGAAGTAGCCGATCGAAGGACGCACTTTGAGGAACAGCGCTTCAGCTTCGGCCAGTTGTTTTTTATCCTGGCTGTCGGTTGGGTAGCCCAGGTAATGCAGTGCCACCGGAATCATCTCGGTTGGCGAATCCAGGACGCTGATCCCGCATGCTTTGAGCTTGGCGGCGTTTTCCGGCTTGAAGATCAAGTCCCAGGAGTTGGTCGGTGCGTCGTCACCCAGTGCAGCCTTGACCTTCTCGGCGTTAAAGCCGATGCCGATCGAGCCCCACATGTACGGGAAGGCGTGCTCGTTACCCGGGTCGCTGACCGAAACGGCCTTGAGCAAGTCGGTATTGAGGTTTTTCCAGTTCGGCAGCTTGGACTTGTCCAACTTCTGGTAGACACCGGCCTTGATTTGCTTGGCCAGGAAGTTGTTCGACGGCACGACGATGTCGTAGCCGGATTTGCCTGCCAGCAACTTGGCTTCCAGGGTTTCGTTACTGTCGAAGACGTCGTAGACAACCTTGATGCCCGACTCCGCCTCGAACTTCTTGACGGTGTCCGGCGCAATGTAGTCGGACCAGTTGTAAACGTGCAGTACTTTGTCATCTGCCTGAACCGCGCCCGCCATCACGCCCATCAGGGACATGGCAAGGAGTGTCTTGCCTGCGAGCTTTTTACCGAGTGCCTTCATGCGTAATGCTCCAAATTTTTCTTTTTTGAACCACCTGTTCCGCGCCGAACCCGGGCGATTGGAACCGTGGCTAGTCTGGCAACATCCATGGCGGTCTTTCAAGGAAAGGCCAAGCTTTCTGACCGCTCTAAGCGAAAGTTCATACAACTCCCGCTCAGAGCCTAGCACTTAGCCCTGCAACACACTCAGGGTCAGGTCCAGGCACTTGCGTGCCTTGGCCACCAGCTCATCGATTTCTGCCGGTGTGATTACCAGCGGTGGAGCGATGATCATGGTGTCGCCCACTGCGCGCATGATCAGCCCGTTGTCGAAGCAGAACTGCCGGCAGATCATGCCCACACCCTTGCCTTCGTAACGTTTGCGCGTGGCCTTGTCCTGAACCAGTTCGATTGCCCCCAACAGCCCTACTCCGCGAACTTCGCCCACCAAAGGGTGGTCGTTCAGCTCACGCAGACGCTTTTGCAAATACGGTGCCGTTTCTGCGTGGACGCGCTCGATAATTTTTTCGTCGCGCATGATGCGGATGTTTTCCAGGGCCACTGCTGCTGCCACCGGGTGACCGGAGTAAGTAAAGCCGTGGTTGAAATCACCGCCCTCGTTGAGTACCTCGACCACGCTGTCACGCACGATCAGGCCACCCATCGGGATGTAGCCTGAGGTCAGGCCCTTGGCGATGGTCATCATGTCGGGCTTGAGGTCGTAGAAATCGCTACCGAACCACTCACCGGTACGGCCGAAACCACAAATCACCTCATCGGCGACGAACAGGATGTCGTACTTGGCGAGGATTTCCTTGATGCGCGGCCAGTAGCTTTCAGGCGGCACGATCACACCGCCGGCGCCCTGGATCGGCTCGGCAATAAAGGCGCCGACGTTGTCGACACCGACTTCGAGAATCTTTTCTTCCAACTGGTTGGCAGCCCAGATCCCGAATTCTTCCGGGGTCATGTCGCCACCTTCACCGAACCAGTAGGGTTGCGGAATGTGCACGATGCCCGGGATCGGCAAGTCGCCCTGTTCGTGCATATAGGTCATGCCGCCCAGGCTGGCGCCGGCCACGGTCGAACCGTGGTAGCCGTTTTTGCGGCTGATGATGACTTTCTTGTTCGGCTGGCCCTTGATCGCCCAGTAGTGGCGAACCATACGCAGCATGGTGTCGTTGCCTTCGGAGCCGGAACCGGTGAAGAACACGTGGTTCATGCCTTGCGGGGCAATGTCGGCAATCGCCTTGGCCAGTTCCAGCACCGGTGGGTGAGCGGTCTGGAAGAACAGGTTGTAGTACGGCAGCTCGCGCATCTGTTTGCTGGCGGCGTCCGCCAGTTCGTCGCGACCGTAGCCGATCGCCACGCACCACAGGCCGGCCATGCCGTCGAGGATCTTGTTGCCTTCGCTGTCCCACAGGTAAACACCCTTGGCGCTGGTGATGATGCGCGGGCCTTTTTCCTTGAGCTGCTTGAAGTCACTGAACGGCGCCAGGTGATGGTCGTTGCTCAGGCTTTGCCATTCACGGGTTTGCGGGTTGTTGCTAGTCATAAAGCGCTCCTTCCTAGTGAGGTGAGGGTGCGGCTGGTGGGCCGCACCCGGCGTGTCAGACGGCGAATAGCAGGAATTCCCGTTCCCACGAACTGATCACGCGCTTGAAGTTTTCATGCTCGGCCCGCTTGACCGCGACGTAGCCAGTGATGAAGTTGTGACCCAGGTATTTCTCGATGGTCTTGCTGTTTTCCATACGCTCCAGGGCGTCTTCGATGGTCAACGGCAGACGCAGGTTGCGTCGCTCGTAACCACGTCCAACTACCGGGGCGCTTGGGTTGAGGCCTTCGACCATGCCGATGTAGCCGCACAACAGGCTCGCGGCAATCGCCAGGTACGGGTTGGCGTCGGCGCCCGGCAGGCGGTTTTCCACCCGACGGTTCTGTGGCCCCGCATCCGGAACCCGCAGGCCCACGGTGCGGTTCTCTTCGCCCCATTCCACGTTGACCGGTGCCGAGGTGTCCGGCAGGAAGCGGCGGAACGAGTTGACGTTGGGGGCGAACAGCGGCAGCAGTTCAGGGATGAACTTCTGCAGGCCACCAATGTGATTGAGGAACAGCTGGCTCATGGTCCCGTCTTCATTGGAGAAGACGTTCTTGCCAGTCTCGATGTCGATGATGCTCTGGTGCAGGTGCATGGCGCTGCCCGGCTCGCCCGTCATCGGCTTGGCCATGAACGTCGCTGCCACGTCGTGCTTGAGCGCGGCTTCGCGCATGGTGCGCTTGAACACCAGGATCTGGTCGGCCAGGGACAGTGCGTCACCGTGACGGAAGTTGATTTCCATCTGCGCCGTGCCGTCCTCGTGGATCAGCGTGTCCAGGTCCAGCTCCTGCAGTTCGCACCAGTCGTAGACGTCTTCGAACAACGGGTCGAATTCGTTGGCCGCTTCAATGGAGAACGACTGGCGACCGATCTCCGGACGCCCGGAACGGCCGATCGGCGGTTGCAGCGGATAGTCCGGGTCGTCGCTGCGCTTGGTCAGGTAAAACTCCATTTCCGGCGCCACGATCGGCTGCCAGCCCTTGTCGGCATAGAGTTTGAGGACCTTCTTGAGCACGTTGCGCGGCGACAGCTCGATCGGGTTGCCCTGCTTGTCGTAGGTGTCGTGGATCACCTGGGCGGTCGGCTCGATGGCCCAGGGCACGAGGAACACTGCGTTCTGGTCGGGACGGCAGATCATGTCGATGTCGGCCGGGTCGAGCAGCTCGTAATAGATGTCGTCTTCGACATAGTCGCCCGTCACTGTTTGCAGCAGCACACTCTCGGGCAGGCGCATGCCTTTTTCGGCAATGAACTTGTTGGTCGGCGAAATCTTGCCGCGGGTAATCCCGGTCAAGTCGGCGATCATGCATTCGACTTCTGTGATCTTGTGGTCTTTCAACCAATCGGTGAGCTGGTCGAGGTTGTTACTCATAAATGCCTCTGGGCTGAGTGTCCTGACTTCATTAAGAGTCAGGCGATGTTTGACGCATCCGCGTCGCGTTGTCGTGTCTGGGCCATGGTCAAGCCATGCGGGTTAAAGCTTACCTGCCATTGGGGCCTGGTTTGCACACTTGCAGCAAAAGCCGTGCGTGCAGGAACACCAACGCCGGCGCGAATCAATGGGCAGGGAGTGGCAACGCGTGCAGAATCATGAGCAGTTCCCGGCGTACTCGCAGGACCGCTATAGTGAACAGGATCTATATTGGAGGAAGTGCCACTAAAGAGAGGGGCTTCCACAACGTCCAGAATATCGGACGGGGATAGCTGCTCCGGCAACGCCGGCAGGCCCTTGGCCGCCGCGCGGACGGACGTGTCGCCACTGATGTGGCACGCATGCAGACCGATCTGCCTGGAGCAGGTGGTCACGCCGATTGACGGCAGGCGAGACATGAAGCACCCCGGTATTATTGCTGTTATGGGTTTGATTCGAGCTTAGCCTTGTTCATTTTTTTACACAACACCCCCGTAAAAAATACAACACGGCCCGCTCAAGCCTGCGGGCGGCGACGAAGGGAAAGGGATCAAAACGCCCCAAACTGCCTCAAAAATGCCCTTCGAGCGCTTTTTTAGGGCAAAAAAGGCCTCGCTTGACTTCGGCATGCCGTTCGGGTTGACTGGAATCTGAAAAGATCAATGATTGATATTTTTAACAACAAAGGTGTTGCATCATGTCGGTACCCCCGCGTGCCGTTCAGCTTAACGAAGCGAACGCGTTCCTTAAGGAACATCCTGAGGTTCTGTACGTTGACCTTCTGATTGCGGATATGAATGGTGTGGTGCGCGGCAAGCGCATCGAACGCACCAGTCTCCACAAGGTTTACGAGAAAGGCATCAACCTGCCGGCCTCTCTATTTGCTCTGGATATCAATGGTTCGACGGTGGAAAGCACCGGCCTGGGCCTGGACATCGGCGATGCTGACCGAATCTGCTATCCAATCCCCGACACCCTGTGCAATGAGCCTTGGCAAAAGCGCCCTACCGCGCAACTGTTGATGACCATGCACGAACTCGAAGGTGAGCCATTCTTCGCCGACCCGCGTGAAGTACTGGCCAATGTAGTGCGCAAGTTTGACGAAATGGGCCTGACTATCTGCGCCGCCTTCGAACTGGAGTTCTACCTGATCGACCAGGAGAACGTGAACGGTCGCCCGCAACCCCCTCGCTCGCCGGTTTCCGGCAAACGCCCGCACTCGACACAGGTCTACCTGATCGACGACCTCGACGAATACGTCGACTGCCTCCAGGACATCCTGGAAGGTGCGAAGGAGCAAGGCATCCCGGCTGACGCCATCGTCAAGGAAAGTGCTCCGGCGCAGTTCGAAGTCAACCTGCACCACGTTGCCGACCCGATCAAGGCCTGCGACTACGCGGTACTGCTCAAGCGTCTGATCAAGAACATCGCCTACGACCATGAGATGGACACCACCTTCATGGCCAAGCCTTACCCAGGCCAGGCGGGTAATGGTCTGCACGTCCACATCTCGATCCTTGATAAAGACGGCAAGAATATTTTTGCCAGTGAGGATCCCGAGCAGAACGCCGCACTGCGTCACGCGATCGGCGGTGTGCTCGAGACCCTACCGGCGCAGATGGCTTTCCTCTGCCCGAACGTCAACTCCTACCGTCGTTTCGGCGCACAGTTCTACGTGCCGAACTCGCCGTGCTGGGGCCTGGACAACCGCACCGTGGCGATTCGTGTGCCAACCGGTTCCTCCGATGCCGTGCGCATCGAACACCGCGTGGCCGGCGCCGATGCCAACCCGTACCTGCTGATGGCTTCGGTCCTGGCAGGCGTGCACCACGGCCTGGTCAACAAGATCGAGCCTGGCGCACCGGTGGAAGGCAACAGCTACGAGCAGAACGAGCAAAGCCTGCCGAACAACCTGCGCGATGCATTGCGCGAGCTGGACGACAGCGAAGTCATGGCCAGGTACATCGATCCGAAATACATCGATATCTTCGTGGCCTGTAAAGAGAGCGAGCTGGAGGAATTCGAACACTCCATCTCCGACCTCGAGTACAACTGGTACCTGCATACCGTGTAAGCGGTTGCAGTAAAAAAAACGCCATCGTGCCTAATTGGCCGATGGCGTTTTTTTTATGGCCGCCTTTGGCGAATCGTCGGAGCGCCGCCATCGCGAGCAAGCTCGCTCCCACAGGGCCTTGTTTAGCACCCGGATACTGCGTGCGTAGCAGATCCTTGCTCGCGATGGCGGCCGACGAGACAACACACAACCCGACTCGTACAATGCCCCCTGCCCTGCAGGAGACTTCAATGACCCGGCCCGCCACTCTTCGTAAACCACGCGCCCGCAGCCAGGCGCGAATCGATTCGATCCTCGATGCCGCCCGCACACTGCTGGCCGCCGAAGGCGTGGCCAGTTTGTCGATCTACAGTGTCGCCGAGCGCGCGGAGATCCCGCCCTCCTCCGTCTACCATTTCTTCGCCAGCGTCCCGGCCTTGCTCGAAGCCCTGACGGCCGACGTCCACGCCGCGTTCCGCGCCTGCCTGCAAGCACCTATCGACCATGACACCCTCAGTGGCTGGCGTGATCTGTCGCGGCTGGTCGAGCAACGCATGCTGCAGATCTACAGCGAAGACGCCGCCGCCCGCCAGTTGATCCTGGCCCAGCACGGGCTCACCGAAGTCACCCAGGCCGACCGCCAGCACGACCTCGAACTGGGCGACCTGATGCACACCCTCTTCGACCAGCACTTTGCACTGCCAGCGCTGCCCACCGACGTCGACGTGTTTGCCCTGGCCATGGAGCTGGGTGATCGGGTGTATGCGCGCTCGGTGCAGCAGCATGGGCAGATCACCCCGCGCATGGCGGAGGAAGGGATGCGGGTGTTTGATGCGTACCTGGGGTTGTATCTGCCGCCTTACCTGCCTAAACGCGCTGGTAATCCCCCAGCAAGCCCATAAAAAAACCCCGAAGGGCTCACACCCTTCGGGGTTGTTCGTAGCGCACGGCTTACAACTTGGCGATCGAGACCTCGGTGGACTTTACGAAGGCGATCACTTCGCTGCCGATCACCAGTTCCAGCTCCTTGACCGAGCGGGTGGTGATCACCGAGGTGACGATACCGGAAGCGGTTTGCACGTCGATTTCCGACAACACATCGCCTTCGACGATTTCCTTGATGGTGCCTTTGAACTGGTTGCGAACGTTAATGGCTTTGATAGTCATGATATTTCTCCTGAGGTCGAAACAAGCTGTGAGCTGCGAGCTGCGAGCCTCAAGCGACAAGCAAAAGCACAGCGCTTTTACTTGCAGCTTGTAGCTTGCCGCTCGAAGCTCGAAGCTCCTTCATTGAGCCCAGCGCAATTGCGTGGGCAAGGGTGAAACAGGTTCCGGCTCGGGCGGTACGCCCGGCAGGGCCAACACTCGGTTGAGCACTTCGGTTTCCAGCGCTGCCAGTCGATGTGAACCGCGAACCCGAGGGCGCGGCAACTCGACGTGCAGGTCCAGGCCAATCTCGCCCTCTTCGATCAGCAGCACCCGGTCGGCAATCGCCACGGCTTCGCTGACATCGTGGGTCACCAGCAACACGGTAAAACCATGCTGCTGCCACAGGCGCTCAATCAGTTGCTGCATTTCAATCCGGGTCAGGGCGTCCAGGGCACCCAGCGGCTCATCGAGCAACAGCAGGCGCGGCTGGTGGATCAGTGCCCGGGCCAGGGCCACCCGTTGTTTCTGCCCGCCGGACAATGCCGCCGGCCACTCATCGGCGCGGTCGGCCAGGCCCACCGCTTCCAGGGCATCCAGGGCCTGCTGGCGCCAGTTGCCCTTGAGGCCGAGACCGACGTTGTCGATGACCTTTTTCCAGGGCAGCAAACGCGCCTCCTGGAACATCAGCCGGGTGTCCTCCCGGGCCTCGCTGAGCGCTGCCGAGCCCGCCAGCAATTGTCCGTCCGTTGGCTGGTCGAGGCCGGCGAGCAAGCGCAGCAAAGTGCTTTTGCCGCAGCCGCTACGACCGACCACCGCGACGAACTGACCGGCCGGAATATGCAGGTCGATGTCGCGCAGCACTTGCCGCGCACCAAAGGTCTTTTGCAGCTTGCGCACCACCAGGGGAATCCCGCGCAGCAGGCGCGGCGGTTGTTGAGCCGTCATGCTGCATCTCCCTTGGCCACTTGATAGGCCGGATGCCAGCGCAGCCACACCCGTTCCAGGCCTCGGGCCGCGAGGTCGGCCAATTTGCCGAGTACCGCATAGAGCACAATCGCCAGCACCACCACGTCGGTCTGCAGGAACTCCCGGGCATTCATCGCCAGGTAGCCAATGCCGGAGCTGGCCGAGATGGTTTCGGCCACGATCAGCGTCAACCACATGAAGCCCAGGGCAAAACGCACCCCCACCAGAATCGACGGCAACGCACCCGGCAGAATCACCTGGCGAAACAGGCTGAAACCGCTCAAGCCATAGCTGCGCGCCATTTCCACCAGCGCCGGGTCGACGTTACGAATGCCGTGGTAGGTATTGAGGTAGATCGGGAACAACGTGCCCAGGGCCACCAGGAAAATCTTCGCCGACTCGTCGATGCCGAACCACAGGATCACCAGCGGAATCAGCGCCAGATGCGGCACGTTGCGGATCATCTGCACCGAACTGTCGAGCAGGCGTTCACCCCACTTTGACAGGCCGGTGATGAAACCCAGCACCAGGCCGATGCCGCCGCCGATGACAAATCCGAGGCCAGCACGCCAGCCGCTGATGGCCAGGTGTTTCCAGATTTCGCCGCTTTGCACCAGGCTCACGCCCGCCTCGATCACCGCGATCGGAGCCGGCAGAATCCGCGTCGACAACCAGCCCGCCGACACCGACAACTGCCACACCGCCAGCAACAGCACCGGCAGGGCCCAGGGCGCGAGACTGTGGATAAGGGTTTGCTTCTTCATGGCGCGCCTCAGCTCTGGGACGCGGCTTTGGGAAGAATGTCGTTGGCGACCATTTCACCGAACGGACTGACGTAACCGCCCGTTTTTGGCAACTCGGGACGTTCGATGTCGAGGTGCGGGAACAGCAGTTCGGCCACCCGGTACGACTCTTCCAGGTGTGGATAACCGGAGAAGATGAAGGTGTCGATGCCCAGGTCCGCGTACTCCTTGACCCGTGCTGCCACGGTCGGGCCATCGCCGACCAGCGCCGTGCCGGCACCGCCACGGACCAGGCCGACACCGGCCCACAGGTTCGGGCTGACTTCCAGGTTGTCGCGGCTGCCACCGTGCAGCGCAGCCATGCGTTGCTGGCCCACCGAGTCAAAGCGCGCCAACGATGCCTGCGCCCGGGCAATAGTGTCGTCATCCAGATGGGAAATCAGCCGGTCCGCGGCCTGCCAGGCTTCGTCATTGGTTTCGCGCACGATCACGTGCAGGCGAATGCCGAAGCGTACGGTACGGCCCAGCTTGGCTGCCTTCTCCCGCACTTGCGCGATTTTCTCGGCAACCGCGGCCGGTGGCTCGCCCCAGGTCAAGACCATTTCAACCTGCTCGGCCGCCAGGTCCTGCGCCGCTTCGGAAGAGCCGCCGAAGTACAGCGGTGGACGTGGTTGCTGGATCGGCGGATAGAGCAATTTGGCGCCTTTGACGCTGATGTGTTGTCCGTCGTAATCGACGGTTTCGCCTTCCAGCACGCGGCGCCAGATCCGGGTGAATTCCACGCTGGCCTGATAACGCTCTTCGTGACTGAGGAACAAGCCATCGCCCGCCAACTCTTCCGGGTCACCGCCGGTCACCAGGTTGAACAGCGCCCGGCCCCCGGACAACCGATCCAGGGTCGCCGCCTGACGCGCCGCCACCGTCGGCGAAATGATCCCTGGGCGCAGGGCGACCAGGAACTTCAGGCGCTGGGTCACCGGGATCAGCGAGGCCGCCACCAGCCACGAGTCTTCGCAGGAGCGTCCGGTAGGGATCAACACCCCGCCAAAACCCAGGCGATCCGCCGCCTGAGCGACTTGTTGCAGGTAGCCATGGTCAACGGCGCGCGCGCCTTCGGCGGTGCCAAGGTAATGGCCGTCGCCGTGGGTAGGCAGGAACCAGAAAATATTGAGGCTCATGGAGTGGTCTCCTTGGAAAGTCGGGTTACTGGGTTTTGGCAACGGTCGCCGGCGGCGTCCAGATCACGTCTTTGATGCTCAAGGGTTTAGGGATCAACTTGAGCTGGTAGAAGCTGTCGGCGATTTTCTGCTGCGCCGCGACCACTTCCGGCGTCAGGAAGTGCGCACCGTAGCCCTGGCGCTTCACCGAGGTCAGGGTGATGTCGGCGGGCAGGCCGAGCAGTGGCGCCACCTGTTTGGTCACATCCTCGGGGTTGGCCTGGGACCACTCACCGACGGCGCGCACTTGCTCCACCAGGGTCTTGATCACGGCCGGGTGCTGCTCGGCGTAAGGCTTGGTGGCCAGGTAGAATTGGTGGTTGTCGACGATGCCTTTGCCATCACGCAGGGTGCGTGCCTGCAGTTGCTGTTCGGCGGCAGCCTGGTACGGGTCCCAGATCACCCAGGCGTCGACGCTGCCACGCTCGAATGCCGCACGGGCATCGGCTGGGGGCAGGAATACGGTCTGGATGTCGCTGTATTTGAGGCCGGCGTCTTCCAGGGCGCGCACCAGCAGGTAGTGCACGTTGGAGCCCTTGTTGAGCACGACTTTCTTGCCCTTGAGGTCCTGTACCGATTTGATCGCCGAGTCCTTCGGCACCAGGATCGCTTCACTGTGGGGAGCGGGCGGCTCGTAGGCGACATAGAGCAGATCGGCACCGGCGGCCTGGGCGAACACTGGCGGGGTTTCGCCGGTCACGCCGAAGTCGATGGAGCCGACGTTCAAGCCCTCGAGCAGTTGCGGGCCACCGGGGAATTCGGTCCATTGCACGTCGACGCCTTGGGCGGCGAGGCTTTTCTCCAGGGTGCCCTTGGCTTTGAGCAGCACCAGGGTGCCGTATTTCTGATAGCCGATACGTAACGTCTCGGCCTGAGCTTGAGTAATGGCGCCGAAGGACACAGCCGCAGCAAACAGAGCGACCAGACCGCGACGCAAAATGACAGGGCGCATGGCGCTCTCCTTTTTGCAGTGGGGTTGTGGCTGCACCTGCTTGCCCGTTAGCGGGCGAGTAAGGCCAGTACTTCAAACTTCGGGTAGGACTCAAATGCTCCAGCGAGCACTCAACAAACGTTCATTCAACAGGTGTGGATCGAGCGGCTTCGGACGGCGGGCCATGGCGCTGAAAAACTGCTCCAGGGCCTCGTTCAACCGTTGCTCCAACTCCGGTGCCAACTTCGCCTGGGCACTGCCTTCGCCATAGGCGATCTGGTTGTCTTCGGCAAAGATGCCATGCAGCATTTCCTGGGCCTTGAGCGCCGACAGCACCGGCTTGAGGGCGTAATCCACCGCCAGCATGTGGGCGATACTGCCACCCGTGGCCATTGGCAGTACCACCTTGTGGCTCAGGGCGCGCTCAGGCAGCAGGTCCAGCACGGTTTTCAGTGCGCCCGAAAAGGACGCCTTGTAGACCGGCGTGGCGATCAGCAGGCCATCGGCATTGGCAATCTGTTGCAGCAGGTCGATCACCTTCGGGCTGTCGAAGCGGGCATGCAGCAAGTCTTCGGCCGGGAAGTCCCGTACCTGGTAACTCACCACTTCCACCCCCTGTTGTTGCAACCAACGCTGGGAGCGATCCAGCAGCACTCCGGAGCGGGAGCGTTGGCTGGGACTTCCTCCGAGTGAGACGACCAGCATTACCTTGATTCCTTGCATGTAGTGGGCGATTCGCAGCTTGCGATCTCGCGGTGTTGGAGTGACCTTAACAGGTGATTCATATATCTATAAATCATATTTATTCATTTGTTTATACTCAAAATGAATATACAAAACTGCCTTTACGCGGGCATAAAAAAAGGCCGTCGAAACGGCCTGAAAACCCCCTGCATTGTGATTCTGGTTCCGGCGGATGCTTACGGTGATTGGTCCGGCCCCTTCGCGGGCAAGCGGAGCGCCGCCCGGCCCGCTCCCACAGGTTATGTGCGATGCATTGCGTTCCGCTTGCCCGCGATGGGTTTATAAGGCGCGCCACGAGAGCTGGCGAATTACCGATTAGGCTGCGGCGTCAGGCGCAGGTACGGCTTCACCGCGCGGTAACCTTTGGGAAAGCGCTGGGCGATCTCTGCTTCGTCCTTGAGCGAGGGCACAATCACCACTTCATCACCGTCCTGCCAGTTGGCCGGCGTGGCCACCTTGTAATGGTCGGTGAGTTGCAGCGAGTCGATCACCCGCAGGATTTCGTTGAAATTGCGCCCGGTGCTGGCCGGATAGGTGATGGTCAGCCGAACCTTCTTGTTCGGGTCGATCACGAACAGCGAGCGCACGGTCAGGGTGTCGTTGGCGTTCGGGTGGATCAGGTCGTAGAGGTCCGAGACCTTGCGATCGGCGTCCGCCAGGATCGGGAAGTTGACCTGGGTGTCCTGGGTTTCGTTGATGTCTTCGATCCAGCGGTGGTGTGAGTCCACCGGGTCGACAGACAGGGCAATGGCCTTGACCCCGCGCTGGGCAAATTGATCCTTTAGCTTGGCGGTAAACCCCAGCTCCGTGGTGCACACCGGTGTGAAGTCCGCCGGATGGGAAAACAGCACGCCCCAGCTATCGCCCAGCCACTCGTGGAAGCGAATGGTGCCGGCGCTGGAATCCTGTTCGAAATCGGGGGCGATGTCGCCCAGTCTGAGGCTCATGGTGCTGCTCCTGATGAGTGCGGAATGAGCCCACTGTGCCTAGAATTTTTGCTAATTAAAAAGAATAAATATCGATTTATTTATAACTGTAACGAATATTAAATATCTGTTCACTGGACGCCCGCGCCCGCAGCGACCACGCTGCTGCCCAAGGTTCGAGAAGGCCTTGAGTTGCTGTAAAGAGGGAAGCTGGCGGGCACACGGGGGTGGGTCTGCCGGCAAACAAAAGCCCCGCCAGGCGCAATGCCTGGCGGGGCTTTTTTTATCAGTCTGGCGAGCGCTGTTACAACAGCGGGATCGAGTAGCTGACGATCAGGCGGTTTTCATCCTGGTCGCGTTGACCCGGGATGTCGTTGCGCCACATGGCGTTTTTCCAGGTCAGACCCAGGTTCTTCAGCGGGCCCTGCGGAATCACGTAAGCCACGGTCAGGTCGCGTTCCCACTCGCTGGCGCCAGTGGCGTTGACTTTGGTCTGTGGTTTGCTGGTGCCGACGTTACCCGAGGTGTCGATGTCGTCGCCACGCAGGTAGACGATACCCGCGGTCAGGCCAGGTGCGCCCACTTGAGCGAAGTCATAGGAGTAGCGAGCTTGCCAGGTACGTTCGCCAGCACGGGCAAACTTGGCAATCTGCATGTCGGTAGTCAGGTAAGCCGACGAGCCATCACCCTGGTTCAGCCAAGGGAAATCGCTGTCGCCGTTGCTGACCTGGTAACCGCCACCGAAGGTGTGACCGGATACCGTGTACAGCAGCAAGCCGCTGAACAGGTTGTTGTCGACCTTGCCCTTGGTGATGCCAGTGCCGTAGTCACCGGTGGTGTAGTAGGCCGGATCGTTGCCGTTGGCACCGTCATCGCGGCTGTTGAAGTAACGGAAGTCCGACTTCAGCACGCCCGGGCCGATTGCCCAGTTGTGTACCAGGCCCAGGAAGTGTTGCTTGTAGAAATCGTCCAGGTTGCCGTAGTAGTACTGTGCGGTCAGGTCCTTGGTGATCTTGTAGTCACCGCCGCCGTAGATGAACTTGTTGCTGTCGCGACCCGAAGCAGTTGGGCTGTTGGCGCCAGCAATCGACAGTTCTTCGTTGTTGCTGGAGTTACGACCTTTGGCGTGCTCGATCTGGCCACCGACCAGGGTCAGGTCCTTGATCTCGTTGGTGGTGATCTGGCCGCCCTGGAAGGTTTGCGGCAGCAGGCGACCGTCGTTGGTCACGATCACCGGCAGTTTTGGCTGCAGGGTGCCGAGTTTCAGTTCGGTCTGGGAGATCTTGGCCTTGGCGGTCAGGCCCAGGCTCGAGAAGTTGTCCACGGCTTCACCGTTGGACTTGCTCGGGAACACAGTGCCGCCGTAGGAGGTTGCGGTGGCGCCGTTGGTGCCGCCGCCGGAGTCCAGCTTCACGCCCACCAGGCCGATGGCATCCAGACCGAAGCCCACGGTGCCCTGGGTGTAACCCGAGGTGAAGCGCAGATCGAAGCCTTGGCCCCATTCTTCCTGCTTGTTCTGTGCACCAGCGGCTTTGGTGTTGTTGTCGCGGTTATCGGTGTTGATGTAGAAGTTGCGCAGGCCCAGGGTGGCCTTGCTGTCTTCGATAAAACCGGCGGCGCCTGCCTGCTGCGCGACAACCCCTACGGCCACTGCCAGGGCCAAGGTGGACTTGTTCATGTTTCACTCCTCTCGTTTCTAATTTTTGTGTTTCTTGGTCCAGGGTCTGATGCCCCGGATCCACAGATGCGCGATTAGCGCCAGAGCGTGACCGCCAAGTCAATCGTAACAAGGCGTGTCTACGACCAAGGTCTAACCGCATGATTCGGTCTGTTCAGGTTAATGAATTTTTGATAAACCCAAAAAGAATTATTTCATCGTTTTTCATACGATTCGGGAATATAGCAAATCCACACTCGCCGAAGCGACGCAGGGTAGCGACAAAGTGTGTAATTCCTAAAAGGTATTTATCGGAGTGCCCTTAGATCGTTTGTCTGAATAGACCTTAATCAATCGTCAATCACGATCAAAAACGCGACTTCATTGGGCGAAGCGCGCATCATCCAAGGGGATTGTTACAGTTTGTGTGTCGAGTGAAATATTTTCTCACTCGGGCACACGGCAGCCGCCAGCCCCGACCTTTGTCAACAAAAGCCGGGGCATCAGCGGGGGGATCAGAGGGCTTTTTCGAAGATTTTCGAATTGCGTTGGTAGTTGTACAGCGAGGCCCGCGCCGACGGCAGGCGCTCAACGCTGCTCGGCACAAAACCGCGCTCGCGGAACCAGTGCGCAGTGCGCGTAGTGAGGACAAACAGGGTCTTGAGGCCTTGGGCCCGGGCTCGGCTTTCGATCCGTTCCAGCAGTTCATCACCACGCCGGCCGTGCCGGTATTCCGGGTTCACGGCCAGGCACGCCAGCTCGCCGGCATCCGAGTCGGCAATCTGATACAAGGCCGCACAGGCAATGATCATCCCTTCGCGCTCGACCACGCTGAACTGCTCGATCTCGCGTTCCAGCACTTCGCGCGAGCGACGCACCAGGATCCCCTGCTCTTCCAGCGGGCTGATCAAATCCAGCAAACCACCGACGTCTTCGATGGCCGCCTCGCGCAGCAGTTCGAACTGCTCCTGGGCCACCAGCGTACCGCCACCATCACGGGTGAACAGCTCAGTGAGCAGCGCGCCATCTTCGGCATAACTGACGATGTGGCTGCGACCGACACCGGCGCTGCAGGCTTGCGCGGCAGCGTCCAGCAGTTCGGCCTGGTAGTTGGCACCCAGGCGTAACAGGTGAGCCGGTACCTGTTGCGGGCGCAGTTCACGGACCAGACGACCGTGTTCATCGATCAGCCCCGTTTCGGCGCCGAACAGCAGTAGCTTGTCGGCCCCCAGGTCAATGGCGGCGCGGGTAGCGACGTCTTCGCAGGCCAGGTTGAAGATTTCTCCGGTGGGTGAGTAGCCCAACGGTGACAGCAGCACGATGGAGCGCTCATCCAGTAGGCGGTTGATGCCCTTGCGGTCGACCCGGCGCACTTCGCCGGTGTGGTGATAGTCGACCCCCTCGAGCACGCCGATCGGCCGTGCCGTCACCAGGTTGCCGCTGGCTACCCGCAGGCGCGAGCCCTGCATCGGCGAGGACGCCATGTCCATCGACAGTCGGGCCTCGATGGCGATGCGCAACTGGCCCACGGCATCGATCACACATTCCAGGGTCGCGGCATCGGTAATGCGCATCCCGTGGTGGTAATGCGGGGTCAGGCCGCGCGCGGCGAGGCGGGTTTCGATTTGCGGGCGCGAACCGTGTACCAGCACCAGGCGTACCCCGAGGCTGTGCAGCAGCACCAGGTCGTGGACGATGTTGCCGAAGTTCGCATGCTCGACGCCGTCGCCGGGCAGCATGACGACAAAGGTGCAATCGCGGTGAGCGTTGATGTAAGGGGAAGCGTGACGAAGCCAGTTGACGTATTCGGGCATAACACCTGCACCTGTAATAAATAACAGCCGAAAAAAGGACGAAGCAAAACGCACAGCGGGCTGGTGGTTATCGTCGGAACAGGCTTGGCGACACGCGCGCTCTCCTCATGAATACGGGTGGTTGGCCCCGGGATTCAAGCCGGGGTCAGGCAGTAATGTTCGATCAGTTGCCGTAATAGATGCACGGTAGGCGTCAAACGTGACATTTCCAGGTATTCCCCCGGCTGATGGGCGCAGGCGATATCGCCAGGACCGAGCACCAGGGTTTCGCAACCCAGGCGCTGAAGATAAGGCGCTTCAGTGCCGAACGCTACTGCTTCGGCGCTATGCCCGGTGAGTCTTTCAGCCACCTGTACCAGTTCCGAATCTTGCGCCTGCTCAAATGGCGGCACTTCGGGGAACAGCGGTGCGTAGTCGATCTTCACCTGATGGCGTTCGGCGACCGGTCCCAACTTCTGTCGAATGGCATCGCGCAGGGCGTTGGGGTCCATGCCGGGCAAGGGCCGCAGGTCGAACTCCAGGGAGCACTGGCCACAGATGCGATTCGGGTTGTCGCCACCATGGATGCAGCCAAAGTTGAGGGTCGGTTGCGGCACGCTGAACTGCGGGTTGCGGAACTCGCGCTGCCACAGCAGGCGCAAGCCGCGCAGCTCGCCCATCGCATCGTGCATGGCTTCCAGGGCGCTGTGACCCAGGCGTGGGTCGGAGGAGTGACCGCTTTGCCCGAGGATGTCGATGCGCTCCATCATCACCCCCTTGTGCAGGCGGATCGGCTTGAGCCCCGTCGGCTCACCGATCACCGCCGCCCGGCCCAAGGGTTTGCCGGCCGCCGCCAGGGCGCGGGCACCGGACATCGAGCTTTCTTCGTCGCAGGTGGCAAGAATCATCAGCGGTTGCTTGAACGGCTGGTCGAGCAACGGCAGTACGGCTTCGATGGCCAGGGCAAAAAAACCTTTCATGTCGCAGCTGCCCAGGCCGACCCAGCGGCCGTCGACTTCGGTGAGTTTCAGCGGGTCGGTCTGCCACAGCGCACCGTCGAAGGGCACCGTATCGCTGTGCCCGGCCAGCACCAGGCCGCCAGGGCCGGTGCCGAAGGTGGCCAGCAGATTGAATTTGCCGGGGCTGACCTGCTGGATGTCACAGGCAAAACCCAGGTCGCCGAGCCAGGTGGCCAGCAAATCAATGACCGGCCGATTGCTCTGATCCAGGTGAGCTTGAGTGCAACTGACGGACGGCGCGGCGATCAGTGCAGCGAACTGGTCTTTCATGGATGGCAAAGGCATCGCTGACTCCAACTCCCGGATTGAAGTCCATCATAGAACCATCCGGTCACCGGAATAAACCGCCGCGGCGCGCAGGTTTAGTGAGTGCTGTACACTGCACGGCCTTGGCAGCCACACATTTCCCCGGCTGCGCTCCCGATCCTGGATTTTCCGGCCATGCAGAAAGAAACCGAAATCAAACTCCGCGTCAGCCGCGAAACCCTCGCCGCCCTGCGCGAGCACCCGTTACTGAAAAAACGCAACAAAAGTGGCTGGGAACGCCGTGAGTTGATGAACCAGTACTTCGACACGCCAGAGCGTGACCTGGCCCGTGCCAAGGTTGCCCTGCGCCTGCGCCGCGACGGCGAAGAAGTGATTCAGACCCTCAAGACCCGTGGCCAGAGCATCGCCGGCCTGTCCGAGCGTAACGAATACGACTGGAGCCTGGCCAAAGCCAAGCTCGACGTGAAAAAACTCGACGGCGAATGCTGGCCTGAAGAGCTGGCAGAACTGGACAAAAAAACCCTCAAGCCGATCTTCACCACCGACTTCGTCCGCGAGCGCGCCGAAATCGCCTGGGGTCGCGGCAAGGCCAAGGTGGTCATCGAAGCCGCCCTGGACCTCGGCCACGTGGTAGTCGGCAAACAGAAAGAAGAAATCTGCGAACTGGAGCTGGAACTGCGCGAAGGCGAGCCGGCTGCATTGCTGGAACTGGCCGCCGAGCTGGCCGCGACCCTGGCACTGATGCCGTGCGACATCAGCAAGGCTGAACGTGGCTATCGCCTGTTCGACGCCCACAGCTATTCGCTGAGCCTGCCGGCCCCGCAACTGAGCTTCGAACTGCCGCTGGACGACGCCTTCGCCGCGCTGGGCTGGTACCTGCTGGGTAGCAGCCAGCGCCTGGCCGAGCAGTATCGCTTCAATGGTCACTGGCGCTTGCTGCAAGACTGGGTCGAGAGCCTCGCCGAACTGCGCGCCCTGATCGGCAGCCTGGGCCAGGCCGCCCCGCGTCAGTCGACCCACGACCTGCGTGTGGCCCTGGATGCCTTGCTCGAAGACTGGCGTCCGCTGGTGCAGTTCGGCCAGGACGACGAAGACGTGCGCAAGGCCGCACCGGAACAGTTCCTCGAAGAACTCGAAGATCCGCGCTGGGGCCAGTTCTCGCTGAACGCCTCGCGCTGGCTGCTGGCCCGCACCTGGACTGCCGAGCGCAACACCCGCGGCAATCGCCAGGGCGCCGCGCAACTGGGTAACTGGTTGCCGCGCCTGCTGGGTGAAGAAGCCACTTCGCTGCAATTGCAACGCTACCAGCAACAACCCGAAGACCTCGCCGAGCAACTGCCGCGCATCGAGCGCATCCAGGCCTGGTTGCACCATGCCCGCGCGGTGCTGGACATCCCGGAAATGGATCGCCTGTACGGTGAATTGAACAAACTGGCGCAACTGGCCAACGAGCCAATCACCGACGAAGCGCTGGACGCACGCAAGCAGCAGGCGATCGCGGTGTATCAGAACCGTGCGTGGAAAATGCTGTTGCGCATGTAACACCGTCATCGCGAGCCGCCCGCTTGCGGCCGGCTCGCGATGAGGCCCGCACATTCACCAAAAATCTTTACCCCCGCAACACCGGCAAACTGGTCGTCGACTTGATCTGCGATAAGGCCACGATCGAGTTCACTTCCTGGATCCCCGGCACCATCGACAGCTTCTCGAAGAAGAAGCGCTCGTAGGCCTCAATGTCGGCGGTGACGATGCGCAGCAGGAAATCTACCGCGCCCATCAGCACATAACACTCCAGCACCTCGGGAAAACCGCGAATCGCCTCGGTGAATTCGGTGAAGTTGGAGCGCCCGTGAGCGTTGAGTTTGACCTCGGCGAAGATCTGCGTGTTGAGGCCAATCTTCTTGCGGTCAAGCAGCGTCACCTGCCCGCGAATCACCCCCTCCTCCTTCATCCGCTGGATCCTGCGCCAGCAAGGTGACTGCGATAAACCGACCTGCTCGGCAATCTGCGCGCTGGACAGCGAGGCGTCCTCTTGCAATAGCGCGAGGATGCGGCGGTCATAGACGTCCAGCTCACTGTGCATAAAAAAACCCTTGAATACGTAATTGATGAATTGCTTGATTCGATATCAAGCCAATATGCCCCATCATAGATAAGAAATACCCGGCTTCGAATGTAAAAATTCCTCCATTGATCTGGAGACCTACCATGCCCCCACTCGAAGCCGTCAGCACCACCCCTAGCCGCGCCGATGCCTGGCATGCCGGCAACGCCCACTGCTGCGTGCACTACCAGGTGCTCGCCGAAGCCGAACCCGACCTGTTGTGCCGGGCACTGAACCTGTTTGCCCTGCAGTTACTACTGCCACAAGCCGTCCACATGACCCGCGAGAATGATTTGCTGTCCCTCGATATCGTGATCGACGGCCTGAGCTGGCACCGCGCCGAGGTGCTCGCAGAAAAACTACGTAACTTGATCAGCGTCTGCTCGGTCCAGTTGCAACCGGCTGATTCACAATGGCTTGCACCGGTACAGGCGGCAGGCTGAACCTCGCGGTAAAACCTCGCAACGCTTGATCGGGCCAGGCTCGAACGGACGGCCCGCACGGGGACTAGGCTTGGCATTCAGAGCTGCCGACACAGCGATCGACAGCGCCGAGTGCAGGGTTATTACCCAAGGAGTCCGGATGTCCGTTCAATTCGCCCCCCAGGATCGCTGGCTGGATTTCAATCAATTGCTGCGCGACCTGATCGCTCAAGGCGTGATCGGCCAGGCCGCGGCCGAACAGGCTCTGAGCGCACGCCGCAGCGCCGCGAACCATCAGTTGCACCCCTTGGAGCTACTCGCCGACCAACACCTGGCCGACTCCCTGCACGGCGGTAAGCCGCTGGACCTCGAACGCTTGACCCAATGGCTGGCGCAGCAGGCCGGCCAGCCCTATGTGCGCATCGACCCGTTGAAAATCCACGTCGCGCGCATCACCCCGTTGATGTCCTATGCCTTTGCCCAACGCCACGCAATTCTGGCGCTGGCAATCGACCGCGAGGCTGTCACTGTGGCCAGCGCGCAGCCCTACGTGCGCAGCTGGGAAGCCGACCTGAGCCATGTCCTGCAACTGCCAATCAGGCGCGTGGTGGCCAATCCGCTGGAGATCCGGCGCTATTGTGTGGAGTTCTATCGCCTGGCCAAATCGGTCATCGGCGCCAGCCATGGGGATCAGCCTCCCACCCCTCAGGGCAACTTCGAACAACTGCTCAACCTCGGCGCCAGTAACCAGGAGCCCGACGCCAATGACGCGCACATCGTCAATATCGTCGACTGGTTGTTCCAGTACGCCTTCCAGCAACGCGCCAGCGATATCCACATCGAACCGCGGCGCGAACAAGGCACCGTGCGCTTTCGCATCGACGGCGTGCTGCACAACGTCTACCAGTTCCCGCCGCAGGTCACCCTGGCAATGGTCAGTCGCCTGAAAAACCTGGGACGGATGAACGTCGCCGAAAAACGCAAACCCCAGGACGGCCGGGTCAAGACCAGGGCGCCAGAAGGCGGTGAAGTGGAATTGCGGCTGTCGACGCTGCCCACCGCCTTCGGTGAGAAACTGGTGATGCGCATCTTCGACCCCCAGGTGCTGCTCCAGGACTTCGATCAACTGGGCTTTGGTACCGACGACCTGCGCCGCTGGCAGGACATGACCCGCCAGCCCAATGGCATCATCCTGGTCACCGGACCCACCGGCTCGGGCAAGACCACCACGCTCTACACCACCCTCAAGCAACTCGCGACACCCGAGATCAACCTCTGCACCATTGAGGACCCGATCGAGATGCTCGAGCCGGCGTTCAATCAGATGCAGGTCCAGCACAACATTGACCTGAGTTTTGCCAGCGGCGTACGCGCCCTGATGCGCCAGGACCCGGACATCATCATGATCGGTGAAATCCGCGACCTGGAAACCGCCGAGATGGCCATCCAGGCGGCGCTCACTGGACACTTGGTGCTATCGACCCTGCACACCACCGATGCGCCAAGCGCCATCAGCCGTCTGCTGGAACTGGGTATCGCGCCCTATCTGATCAAGGCCACCGTGCTCGGCGTCATGGCCCAGCGCCTGGTGCGCACCCTGTGCCCGCACTGCAAGGCACCGCTGGCCCTGGACGCCGACACCTGGCACAGCCTGAACCAACCCAGTCACGTGCCTATGCCCCACCAGGCGTGCCACGCCGTCGGTTGCCTGGAGTGCCGCGACAGCGGCTATCGCGGCCGCGTCGGGGTCTACGAAATCATGCTACTGAGCGCTAGTCTCAAGGCCCTGATCGGCGCCGACAGCGACCTGCCGGCCATCCGCCGCCAGGCCGCCCGGGACGGCATGCGCAGCCTGCGCCTGGCGGGTGCGGAAAAGGTCGCGCAAGGCTTGACCACCGTCGAAGAAGTGCTGCGGGTCACGCCACAAACTGAAGCAAAGTAAAGCGTGTCTGCTGCAAGCCCGCGCCACTAGACTCGGGCCTGTACCTTTATTGCCTGCGTGGCCAGGAGGCCCGACACCCAGGAGGGGACCAGAGCACATGCAGTGGACCTTGATGGGATGGCGATCCTGATTGAGCAGGTTGATTAGCGTCACGGAACTCAGTTGCGGTTTTCCGATCATAACCGCCAGTCATTTATCCCATTGGAGTCAACTTACTTATGCGTGTAAAACTAGCTGCCGCTACCCTTGCCCTGCTCTCCCTGTCTGCCGGGTCCGCTATGGCCGATACTTTCTGGCGCAATGTCATCTCCTCGGGGGCGACCACCGCTTCCACCTACCTGACCTCCAAGGACCACAAGATGGTGCTTGCCGCCCAGGACGACGCCGGGAGCTTCGTGGCCAGTGATGGCAACATTCGTGGCCCGTTCCTCGAGTCGGCGCTGCAAAAAGTCCGTGCCGACAACCCGGGCCTACAGGCCACCGACATGGAATTGGCCAACGCGATCCTGGCCAACAACACCCTCGCGCAACAGTAACTCGTTGTCGAAAGCAAAATGCCGCTCGTTCGAGCGGCATTTTTTTGCCTGGCAATCAGCCCTTATCGATACTCATCCAGCGGCACGCAGGCACAGAATAGATTGCGATCGCCGTAGACGTTGTCCACCCGATTCACCGTCGGCCAGTACTTGTGCGCCCGGGTGTGGGCATCCGGGGTCACCGCCTGTTCAATGCTGTAGGGCCGCTCCCAGACCCCGGTAACGTCCGCCAGGGTATGGGGCGAGCGCTTCAGCGGGTTGTCGTCGGCCGGCCAGTTGCCGTTCTGCACTTCGGTAATTTCCGCGCGGATACTCAACATCGCACCGATAAAACGGTCCAGCTCCGCCTTGGACTCACTTTCGGTGGGCTCGACCATCAAGGTCCCCGCCACCGGGAACGACATGGTCGGCGCATGGAAGCCGTAGTCCATAAGACGCTTGGCCACGTCCTCTTCGCTGATCCCGGTCTGGGCCTTGAGCGGTCGCAGATCAAGGATACATTCGTGGGCCACCCGCCCGTTACGCCCACTGAACAGCACCGGGAAGGCGCCAGACAGGTGTTCGGCCAGGTAGTTGGCCGACAGGATCGCCACTTCGCTGGCATCGGCCAGTTGCGGGCCCATCATTGCAATGTACATCCAACTGATCGGCAGGATGCTTGCACTGCCCCAGGGCGCGGCGCTGACTGCAGTGTTCTTCGGGTCCGGCCCATCCAGCGGCACTACCGGGTGATTGGCCACGAACGGCGCCAAGTGCGCGCGCACGCCAATCGGTCCCATCCCCGGCCCGCCGCCACCGTGGGGAATGCAGAAGGTCTTGTGCAGATTCATGTGGGACACATCGGCACCGATATCCGCCGGCCGCGCCAGCCCGACCTGCGCGTTGAGGTTGGCGCCGTCCATGTACACCTGGCCGCCGTGGCTGTGGATAACTTCGCAGATCGCGCTGATGCCCTCCTCGTACACCCCATGGGTCGAGGGGTAGGTGGCCATCAGGCAGGCCAGCTTGTCAGCGGCCGCTGCGGCTTTGTTCTTCAAGTCGTCAAGGTCGACGTTGCCGGCAGCGTCACACTCGACGATCACCACCTGCATCCCGGCCATCTGCGCCGACGCCGGGTTGGTGCCATGGGCCGATGCCGGGATCAGGCAGATATCGCGCGCACCCTGCTGACGGCTTTCGTGATATTTGCGGATCGCCAACAACCCGGCATATTCGCCCTGGGCGCCGGAGTTGGGCTGCATGCAGATCGCATCGAAACCGGTGATCGCACACAACCAGCGCTCCAGCTCGTCGATCATCAACCCGTAGCCCGTCGCCTGCTCTTTCGGGGCAAAGGGGTGCAGGTTGGCGAAACCTGGCCAGGTAATGGGGATCATCTCGCTGGTGGCGTTGAGTTTCATGGTGCAGGAGCCCAGTGGGATCATCGACTGGTTAAGCGCCAGGTCCTTGTTCTCCAGTTGCTTGAGGTAGCGCAGCATCTCGGTTTCGCTGTGGTGCGCGTTGAACACCGGGTGGCGCAAGTAACCACTGGTGCGCAGCAACCCTGCCGGGATGCCCGAGGCCAGCGCCTGCCCATCCAGTTCGGCCACCTGCAGTCCATGGTCGGCACCGAGGAACACGTCGAATAGCTTCGCCACCGTGCTTTCGTCGCAGCTTTCGTCGAGGCTCAGGCCGACCTGGCCGCGACCGAGAATCCGCAGGTTGATTTGCGCCGCCTTGGCCGATTCGATGATTGCCGTCTGGCTGCCTCCGACTTCCAGGGTCAGGGTGTCGAAAAATTGCTGGTTGAGCCGGGTAATGCCGTTGCGCTCAAGGCCGGCGGCGAGGATGCACGTCAGGCGGTGCACCCTTTGCGCAATGCGCTTGAGGCCCTGCGGGCCGTGGTAGACCGCATAGAAGCTGGCAATATTGGCCAGCAGCACCTGGGCGGTGCAGATGTTCGAGTTGGCCTTCTCGCGGCGGATATGTTGCTCGCGGGTTTGCAAGGCCATGCGCAGGGCAACATTGCCCCGGGCGTCTTTCGAGACACCGATGATGCGCCCGGGAATCGCCCGCTTGTATTCGTCACGACTGGCGAAAAACGCCGCATGCGGGCCGCCATAGCCCATGGGCACGCCAAAGCGCTGGGACGAACCGAACACCACGTCGGCGCCCATTTCACCGGGCGGGGTCAGCAACAACAGGCTCAGCAGGTCGGCAGCCACGCAGGCCAGGGCCAGCTGGGCGTGCAGATGGTCGATCAGGGGCCGCAGGTCACGAATCTCGCCGTGGGTGTCGGGGTACTGCAGCAGCGCGCCAAACACCTGGTGCCGGGGCAAGTTATCCACAGCGTCGACGATCAGTTCGAAGCCAAACCCCTCGGCCCGGGTCTGCACCACGGAAATAGTCTGCGGATGGCAGTTTTCGTCGACGAAGAACAGATTGCTTTTCGACTTGGCCACACGCTTGGCCAGGGCCATGGCTTCCGCCGCCGCCGTGGCTTCATCGAGCAGCGAAGCGTTGGCCAGCTCCAGGCCTGTCAGGTCGATGGTCAATTGCTGGAAATTGAGCAGCGCCTCGAGCCGGCCCTGGGCGATTTCCGGCTGGTACGGGGTATAGGCCGTATACCAACCGGGGTTTTCCAGCACATTACGCAGGATCACGGCGGGCGTCAGGGTGCCGTGGTAGCCCATGCCGATCAGGCTGGTCCAGACCTCATTCTGTTCGGCATAACCGCGCAGCTTGGCCAGGGCGCTCTGCTCGTCCAGGGCCGGCGGCAGGTCCAGCGGTCGATTCAGGCGAATGCCCGGCGGTACCGTCTGCTCGATCAACTCGACCCGGCTGCCAAGCCCGAGGCTGTCGAGCATGGCCTGCTGCTCGGTGGCGTCCGGCCCCAGGTGGCGGCGCAGGAAGGCATTGGGATCGCGTAACTGGCTCAAGCTGGGCAACTGGGACATGACGGGCTCTCTCTTGAATGGCGCTCAGCGTCTGTTCAACTCGGTTCTGGCAGCATAGCTGCCCTGTGCGCACGGTATGGTGTCTTCGGCCAATCGGAGCCATTCTGTGCAGCGCATCACCCACGTCCGCCACTCGGGTCCCCAGATCGCCATGAGCCAACAGCCTTTTCTGCCGTTTTCCAAACCCGTCATTGATGAAGCCACTATTGCCGCCGTGGGCGATGTCCTGCGCTCCGGCTGGATCACCAGCGGGCCCAAGGTCCAGGCCTTCGAAGCCCAGCTGTCCGAGTATTTCGGCGGACGGCCGGTGCGTACGTTCAACTCGGGCACCTGCACCATGGAGATCGCCTTGCGCATCGCCGGGATCGGCGCCGGTGATGAAGTGATCACTACACCGATCTCGTGGGTGGCCACGGCCAACGTGATTCTCGAAGTCGGCGCCACCCCGGTGTTCGCCGACATCGACCCGATCACCCGCAACATCGACCTGGACCAGCTGGAAGCCGCCATCACCCCGCGCACCAAGGCAATAATCCCGGTGTACCTGGCCGGGTTGCCGCTGGACATGGAGCGCCTGTACGGCATTGCGCGCAAGCACGGCCTGCGCATCGTCGAGGATGCCGCCCAAGCGCTGGGCTCCAGCTGGAATGGGCAGCGCATCGGGGCGACGGGGGACTTCGTGTCGTTCAGTTTCCAGGCGAACAAGAACGTCACCTGCTCGGAGGGCGGCTGCCTGGTGCTGAACAACGCGCAAGAAGCGCGGCTGGCCGAGAAGTACCGTCTGCAAGGCGTGACCCGCAGCGGTTTTGATGGCCTGGACGTGGACGTGCTGGGTGGCAAGTTCAACATGACCGACGTCGCCGCCGCCATCGGCCTGGGTCAGTTTGCCGGGATCGAGGCGATCACCGCCCATCGCCGCATGCTGGCGCAACATTACTTCGCGTGTTTTGGCGGTGATTTCGAGGCCCGGTACGGTGCACAGCTACCGCCGGCCGATTTCACCCAGAGCAACTGGCACCTGTTCCAGCTGGTGCTGCCAGAACGTGCGGATGGCCAACCGGCACGGGCCACGTTCATGGAAAAGATGCAGGCACTGGGAGTTGGCGTCGGTTATCACTACCCGCCGATTCATCTGCTGAGTCTGTACCGCGAGCGCGGTTTCAAGGACGGGATGTTCCCGGTGGCCGAGCGGGTTGGCCGGCTGATCGTGTCGCTGCCGATGTTCACGAGCATGAGCACCGATGATGTCGAGCGGGTTGTCGCGGCGGTAAAAGCAGTTCTACAAAAATGACACTGTGGGTGCTTGCAGGTTGTGCATGCACCCCACAGGTTGGCGTGATTACTCGCCGATGGCCGCCTTGTAGCCAGCCGCGTCGAGCAATTTGTCGAGGTCGGCGCTGTTGCTTGGCTTGAGCTTGAAGATCCACGCACCGTACGGGTCGGAGTTGAGCAGCTCGGGGTTGGCGCTCAGTTCTTCGTTGATCGCGATCACTTCGCCGGCAACCGGGGAGTAGATGTCCGAGGCAGCCTTGACCGACTCCACCACGCCCGCCTGATCGCCAGCGCCGAACGCAGTGCCCACTTCGGTCAGCTCAACGAAGACCACGTCACCCAAGGCTTCCTGGGCATGATCGCTGATGCCCACGGTCACGCTGCCATCGGCTTCCAGACGGGCCCATTCGTGACTTTCGGCAAAACGCAGGTCGGCAGGGATATCGCTCATGTTCTGTGTCCTCAAGAAGAAATGTCAGCGGTATTGGTCCGCCGGAAATAGTTAGATCAAGGTTTTGCCATGACGCACGAAGGTCGGTTTTACCACCCGGACCGGGTACCACTTGCCACGGATTTCCACTTCGGCGCGGTCGGCGGTAGCCATCGGCACCCGCGCCAGGGCGATCGATTTGCTAAGCGTAGGAGAGAAACTACCACTGGTGATCTCTCCTTCGCCAACATCGGCGATACGAACCACCTGGTGCGCCCGTAAAACCCCACGTTCCTCGAGTACCAGGCCGACCAGTTTGTGCTGTACGCCGGCGGCAAGCTCGGCCTCCAACGCGGCCCGGCCGATGAACTGACGAGTGGCCGGTGCCCAGGCGATGCTCCAGGCCATGTTCGAGGCCAGTGGCGAAACATCCTGGTGGATGTCCTGGCCATAAAGGTTCATGCCCGCCTCAAGGCGCAAGGTGTCGCGCGCGCCGAGACCGATGGGCGAAATGCCGGCACCGACCAGATCGTTGAAAAAGCCCGGCGCCTGGCTGGCCGGCATGGCAATTTCCAGGCCGTCTTCGCCGGTATAGCCGGTACGGGCGATGAACCAGTCACCGTCGTACTGGCCTTCGAAGGGCTTGAGTTGCTGGATCAATGCACCGCGCGCCTGCGTTACCAGCTCGGCAATTTTCTGCCGAGCGTGCGGGCCCTGGATGGCCAGCATCGCCAGTTCGCTGCGCTCGTGCAGTTGCACTTGATAGTCGCCGACTTGCGCCTGCATCCAGGCCAGGTCCTGGTCCCGAGTGGCAGCGTTCACTACCAGGCGGTAACAGTCTTCCAGGCGATAGACGATCATGTCGTCGACCACCCCACCCCGCTCATTGAGCATGGTGCTGTACAGGGCACGGCCGCAGTTGTGCAGGCGTTCGACATCATTGGCCAGTAAATACTGGAGCCAGGCCTTTGCCTGGGGGCCGCTGACATCGATCACGGTCATGTGGGACACATCAAAAACCCCACAGTCGCGACGCACCTGATGGTGCTCCTCGACCTGCGAGCCGTAATGCAGTGGCATATCCCAACCGCCAAAATCGACCATCTTCGCGCCGAGGGCGAGATGAAGGTCATACAGAGGCGTACGCTGTCCCATGGGTTTCTCCTTCCGGGCGTGGCGAAGGTGCGGACAGGCGCTGGTTGGTTGAAGGCCTTGAAATAGAAGGCTTTCAGTCAATTTCAGGAACCTGGTCTGAAGGACGATCCACACCGAATGCCGCGCATTGTAGCCGCATGATGTAGGACTGGCACCTAACCGATTCTCTGAGCCGAACGCCGGATCAAGCCAATCACCGGTAACAGGCCCACCAGAATCAGGCTCAAGGCGGGCAACGAGGCCCGCGCCCATTCGCCTTCACTGGTCATTTCGAAAATCCGCACAGCCAGCGTGTCCCAGCCAAACGGGCGCATCAGCAAGGTCGCCGGCATTTCCTTGAGCACATCGACGAACACCAGCAGCGCTGCGCTCAGGGTGCCGGGCAGCAACAATGGCAGATACACTTTGAAAAACAGTCGTGGCCCACTCACCCCCAGGCTGCGGGCGGCTTCCGGCAATGAGGGGCGAATCCGCGCCAGGCTGTTTTCCAGCGGCCCGTAGGCCACCGCGATGAACCGCACCAGGTACGCCAGCAGCAAGGCCGACAGACTGCCCAGCAGCAGCGGTTTACCGGCACCGCCCAGCCAGCTCGACAGGGGCACCACCAGTTCACGGTCCAGGTAACTGAACGCCAGCATGATCGACACCGCCAGCACCGAACCGGGCAAGGCGTAGCCGATATTGGCCACGCTGATCCCGGAGCGGATCGCCCGGGTCGGTGCCAGGCGCCGGGCGAACGCCAACAGCAGCGCGACGCTAACGGTGATCAGCGCGGCCATGGCGCCCAGGTACAGGGTGTGCAGGATCAGCCCGGCATACCGCTCGTCGAGATCGAAGCGCCCGCGCTGCCAGAACCACGCCAGCAGTTGCAGCACGGGAATGACAAATGCGCAGGCGAACACCAGGACACACCAACTGCTGGCCGCCAGCGCCTTGAAGCCATGCAGGTGATAGAGCGCCTTGCCCCGTGGCCGCTCGTTGCTCGCTCGGCTGGCGCCCCGGGCACGGCGCTCGCCGTACAGCAACAGCATCACCACCAGCAGCAACAGGCTGGCCAGTTGGGCCGCGCTGGACAGGCTGAAGAAGCCATACCAGGTCTTGTAGATCGCAGTGGTGAAGGTATCGAAGTTGAACACCGAGACCGCGCCGAAGTCCGCCAGGGTCTCCATCAATGCCAAGGCCACACCGGCACCGATCGCCGGTCGCGCCATAGGCAGGGCCACTCGCCAGAAGGCTTGCCAGGGGGATTGGCCGAGCACCCGCGCCGCTTCCATCAAGCCCTTGCCCTGGGCCAGGAACGCCGTGCGGGCGAGCAGGTAGACGTAGGGATAGAACACCAGCACCAGCACCAGTATCACCCCGCCAGTGGAGCGCACCCGTGGCAGGCGCAGGCCACTGCCGAACCATTCACGCAGCAGGGTCTGTACCGGGCCGGAGAAGTCCAGCAAGCCGACAAATACGAAGGCCAGGACGTAGGCCGGAATGGCAAAGGGCAGCATCAATGCCCAGTCCAGCCAGCGCCGGCCGGGAAACTCGCAAAGGCTGGTGAGCCAGGCCAGGCTGACGCCCAGCAGCGTGACGCCAACGCCAACCCCGAGGATCAGGGTCAAGGTGTTGCCCAGCAGACGCGGCATCTGGGTGTCCCACAGGTGCGACCAGATCTGCAGGTCGACGCTCTGCCACGACAGCAGCAGTACGCTCAGCGGCAGCAGCACCAGGGCGGCGACAGTGAAAACCAGCGGATACCAGCGACGTTGTGCGGGATGGGCCAAGGGATGTCTCGAAAAAGGCGGGGCCGGGGGAGCGAAGGCTAACAGCTTTGTTTTGTGCAGAGGAGATTGCCCCCCATAGGTCCTGCACAAAACCAGTGGGAGCGAGCTTGCTCGCGATGGCGGTGTGTCATTCAACATCAATGTTGTCTGGCATACCGCCATCGCGAGCAAGCTCGCTCCTACAAATAGCTAGGGGTTGCCCCCCTTGATAACTCAGTTCCAGCCAGCGCGGTCCATCAGGCGAATCGCTTCGGCCTGGCGCAGGCCAGCCACTTCGACCGGCAGGGTGTCCGGGATGAATTTGCCCCAGGCCTCGACTTCAGCCGACGGCTTGACGTTCGGGTTGGCCGGGAACTCCTGGTTGACGTCGGCGAAGATCTTCTGGGCTTCGGCAGTGGTCATCCACTCCACCAGGGCCTTGGCGGCTTCCGGGTGTGGCGCATGCTTGGTCAGGCCAATGCCCGACAGGTTGACGTGCACGCCACGGTCGGCCTGGTTTGGCCAGAACAGTTTGACCGGCAGTTCCGGCTTCTGCTTGTGCAGGCGGCCGTAGTAGTAGGTGTTGACGATGCCGACGTCGCACTGGCCGGCGGCGATGGCTTCGAGCACGGCGGTGTCATCGGAGAACACGTCAGTGGCGAGGTTGTTGACCCAGCCCTTGATGATTTCCTCGGTCTTGCCGGCGCCATGGGTTTCGATCAGGGTCGCGGTCAACGACTGGTTGTAGACCTTCTTCGCCGTGCGCAGGCACAGGCGACCTTCCCACTTCTTGTCGGCCAGGGCTTCGTAGGTGGTCATTTCCTCAGGCTTGACCCGCTCGGTGGAGTAGGCCAGCGTCCGTGCACGCAGGCTCAGGCCAGTCCAGGCGTGGGACGCGGCGCGGTATTGCAGGGGAATGTTGGTATCGATCACCTTCGAGGTGAACGGCTGCAGGATGCCCATCTGCTCGGCCTGCCAAAGGTTGCCGGCGTCGACGGTCAGCAGCAGGTCGGCGGTGGCGTTTTCACCTTCGGCCTTGATGCGCTGCATCAGCGGCGCTTCCTTGTCGGTGATGAACTTCACTTTGACACCGGTTTTCTCGGTGTAGGCATCGAAGACCGGCTTGATCAGCTCATCGATACGCGAGGAGTAGACCACCACTTCGTCGGCGGCCTGCGCCGTGGTGCCAATCAGGGTCAGGGCGATGGCTGTCAGTAGACGCTTCGGTGCCAACATGGGAGCGGTCTCTCGATATCAGAAATGAGGCCAAATGATAAGGAGTCACATTTGCCATCTCAACCGATCCCTCTGTGGAGGAGTTACCAGATGTTGCACGGCCTCGCGGAGGCTCGCCCCAACCGCCCCCTCAAGCCTTGGCCAGCTCCGGCAGATCACCGCTCAAGCCCAGCGCCTGGCGCACGAACAGCGCCTTGGCCTCGGGCATCTGGTCGACCAGCTTCAAGCCGGTATTGCGCAACCAGCGCACGGGCAAGGGATCGGCCTGGAACAAGCGCTCGAAGCCTTCCATCGCCGCCATTAACGCCAGGTTGTGGGGCATGCGCCGGCGTTCGTAGCGGCTCAATACTTTCACATCCGCCAACCGCTCGCCCCGTGCCGCTGCTTGCAACAGCACCTCGGCCAGCACCGCGGCATCGAGGAAACCCAGGTTGACCCCCTGCCCGGCCAACGGGTGAATGGTGTGCGCGGCGTCACCGATCAGCGCCAGGCCTTCGGCCACATAACGCTTGGCGTGGCGCTGGCGCAGGGGCACACAGAGGCGCGGGTCGGCACTCAGCACCTGGCCCAGGCGCCCTTCGAAAGCGCGCGTAAGCTCTGCACAGAAAGCCTGCTCGTCCAGCCCCATCAGGCGCTCGGCTTCGCTGGGGGTGGTCGACCAGACGATCGAGCACCAATCCTGCTGGCCGTCGCGCGCAAGGGGCAGGAAGGCCAGCGGGCCGTGATCGGTAAAACGCTGCCAGGCCGTCATCTGGTGTGGCCGGGAGCTGCGCACACTGGTGACGATGGCGTGGTGCAGATAATCCCATTCCCGGGTCGCCACCCCGGTCAAGCGTCGCACGGCCGAGTTGGCGCCATCGGCGGCGATCACCAAGGGCGCGCGCAAGGTCCGGCCATCGGCCAGGGTCAGCAGCCAATCGTCGCCGGAGCGCCGCATCTGCTCCAGGCGCGCATTGGCCAGCAGGCCCAGGTCGCAGTCGTGCAGACGGTCGAGCAACGCATCCTGCACCACGCGGTTCTCGACGATATGTCCCAGCACTTCGGCGTGCACGCTGGCGGCAGAAAAGTGAATCTGCCCGGTGCCGCTGCCGTCCCACACCTGCATGTCGCAGTAGGGACTGCTACGGCGCCGCAGCACACCGTCCCACACTCCCAGACGCTCGAGAATGCGCTGGCTGGCGGCCGACAAGGCACTGACTCGCGGCTCGAAGGCCGATTGCCCATCAAAGGGTTTGACACTCATCGGGCTGCCATCGAGCAGCAGGACTTCCAGGCCACTGTTCTGGAGGGCCAGTGCCAAGGCACTGCCGACCATCCCGGCCCCGACAATCAGCAGATCTGCGCGCATTTCCATGCTTTAAGCCTGTCTCGCTTGCGGCTTGAGCCGCACGTAAAGGGTTTTTTCGACCCGGGCTACCAAGGTGCCAGCGCCGTCGTGAATGTCATCGCTGATAGGGCGCACCCGCACGCCCGCGCCGAGGTACGGCGGGTAGAAACCCATGAACCAACGCAGCAACCGCGCCTTGCCCAGCCGCCGGGTCAGCCACTTAACCATCGGCCCGGGTTCCCAACCCCATGGCCTGGCGAGCGAACCAGCGCTTGGCCGGCGGTAACAGATCGAGCCCCAGCAGGCCGAGGTTGCGGCCCAGGGACACCAGTGGCTGGGTGCTGCCAAACAAACGGGTGACCTGGTCGGAGAAACCCACGGTGAGGTTCTGGTCCAGGCGCTGGCGCTCGCGATAGGCCTGCAAGGTGGCGAAGTCGCCCGCCGGCTGGTCACTGCCAAGCAGGGCTTCGGCCAGGGCCTGGGCGTCGCGCAGCGACAGGTTGAAGCCCTGCCCGGCTATCGGATGCAGGCTGTGGGCGGCATTCCCGAGCACCGCCAGGTGCGGGCGCACCTGCTCCTCGGCCTCGATCAGCGACAACGGATACAGATGCCGCGCGCCCACTTGTTTGAGCGTCCCCAGGCGATAGCCGAACACGCCCTGCAATTCACTGAGGAAACTGCGTTCATCCAGCTGCGCCAGGCGTTGTGCGTCCATGCCCAGGCGGGTCCAGACCAGCGCACAGCGATTTTCCGGCAGCGGCAACAGGGCCATCGGGCCGTCATCGGTGAACCGTTCGAACGCCATGCCGTTGTGGGCTTCGCTGGGCGTGATGTTGGCGATCAGCGCGCTCTGGTTATAGGGACGCGTCTTGACGCCAATCCCCAACTGCTCGCGCAACCCCGAGCGGCCGCCGTCGGCCAGCACCGCCAGGTCGCAATCCAGGCTGGTTTCATCGTTGAGGGTCAGGCGGTAGCCATCTACCAAGGGCTCCATGCGCGTGACCTCGGCCGGGCAACGCCAGGTGATCACGTCCTTGTCCAGACCCTGCCACAGGCATTGGCCGAGCCAGGCGTTTTCCACCACATAACCGAGCGCCGGAACGCCCTCTTCCATGGCGGACAGACGGGCGGTGGAAAACCGTCCACGGTCGGAGACGTGAATCTGCTTGATCGGCTCGGCCCGGCGGGAGATCTCCTGCCACAGGCCCAGGCGCTGGTAGATCTGCCGGGCACCGAAGGACAACGCCGAGGAACGTGCGTCGTAGCTGGGCTGGTAGCTGTCACCGGGGGCGAAGGGTTCGATCAGCACGATCTTCCAGCCACGGGCCTTGGCCCCGGCCTGCAGCGCCAACGCCAGGCTGGCGCCCACCAGCCCGCCACCGATGATCGCCAGGTTGACCCGGCTCATGCCGCTTGGCCCCGTGCCGCGGCCATCAGGGCCTCGATCTCGGCGACTGTCTTGGGTACGCCACGGGTCAGGATTTCACAGCCTTGCTTGGTTACCACCACGTCATCCTCGATGCGCACGCCAATGCCGCGCCATTTCTTCGCCACCTGCAGATTGTCCGGAGCAATGTAGATGCCCGGCTCGACGGTCAAGGCCATGCCGACTTCCAGCACCCGCCATTCACCACCCACCTTGTACTCACCCACGTCGTGCACATCCATGCCCAGCCAATGGCCGGCGCGGTGCATGTAGAACGCCTTGTAGGCTTCGCTGGCGATCAGTTCGTCAACGTCGCCCTGCAACAGGCCCAGGTGCACCAGCCCGGCGGTAATCACCTGGACCGTCGCCTCGTGGGCCTGGTTCCAGTGCTTGTTCGGCGCGATCTGGGCAAAGGCCGCTTCCTGGGAAGCCAGCACCAGTTCGTAGATCGCCTTCTGCTCCGCGGTGAACGTACCGTTGACCGGCCAGGTGCGGGTGATATCGCTGGCATAGCAGTCGATTTCACACCCGGCGTCGATCAATACCAGGTCACCGTCCTTGAGCACCGCGTCGTTCTGCTGGTAATGCAGGATGCAGCTGTTGCGCCCGGCAGCGACGATCGAGCCGTAGGCCGGCATTTTCGCCCCACCCTTGCGGAACTCGTAATCCAGCTCCGCTTCCAGGCTGAACTCATGCAGCCCGGCACGGCTGGCCTGCATTGCACGAACATGGGCCTGGGCGGAAATCCGCGCCGCCTCGCGCATCACCTTCACTTCTGCCGCCGATTTATACAGGCGCATGTCGTGCAGCAGATGATCCAGGGCAACAAATTCGTTCGGCGGCTGCGCACCCAGGTGCGCCTTGGAGCGGATCACGTTGATCCAGTCCATCAAATGCCGATCGAATTCCGGATTGCTGCCCATAGCCGAGTAAACCCGGTCGCGGCCTTCGATCAGGCCCGGCAGGATGTCGTCGATGTCGGTGATCGGAAAGGCGTCGTCGGCCCCGAAGTCGCGAATTGCGCCCTCCTGGCCGGCGCGCAGGCCATCCCACAACTCGCGTTCGACGTTGCGTTCACGGCAAAACAGCAGGTATTCGCCATGCTCGCGGCCAGGCATCAAGACGATGACGGCTTGCGGCTCGGGGAAACCACTGAGGTACTGGAAGTCGCTGTCCTGGCGATACACGTGCTCGACGTCACGGTTGCGGATCGCCACGGCGGCGGCCGGCAGGATTGCGATGCTGTTGGGTTCCATCTGCGCCATCAGCGCCTTGCGCCGGCGCGCGTATTCCGACTTCGGGATATGGATCATGGGCAGATGGGGATCCTTTCTTAGTGCAGCGACGGCTTGGGTGCAGCCGGTACAACCGGTTTTTTGGTCTCGGCGAACAGCAGCAGCGGCGCAACGCGCAGGTATTCCATCACTTCCATATAGTCGCTTTCACCGTCTTCGGACTCTTCCAGGGCGTCTTGCACCTGGGAGATGGCAGCGAGGTCTTGCAGCACTTCACGGGCATCGGTGCTCAGATCCAGGCCGGAGGCGTTGACGCCGAAGCCGTGGAGGAAGCCCTGGCACCATTGGCCCAGCGCGGCAGCACGTTCGGTAAGCGGCGCGTCGTCGGTCGGCAGCAGCAGGACTACCGTGACTTCGTCGCCCGTCAACTCGCCCTTGACCATTTCCTGCAGGCCGATCAGCGCGTTGCGTACGTTGTCCGCAGGCTCGGTTTCCAGCAGTTCGGCGACATCCGCCAGCCAGTTGTCGGCATCAAAACCGACACCGGTGCAACTGCGGCCCAGCAGCACGCCGTGAAGCTCGGCAGGAGAGCAAGGATGGCCGCTGGTGCTCAGCAGGGTGGCAAAGGCGTTATACGGGGAATTCTGATTGGTCATGGGCAGCTAGGCGCCAAGCGGCGCTATGTCTAGAATGAAGGCCTTGTATCCTACATCGACAGACTCGCCAAGACTATTAAAGGCTGTCCGCCAGTTACCGCCCATCAGACAAAAACCGTGGAACGCTATGGAAGACACCGACCTGCAAGCGCTGATGGCCAGACTCGAACTGCTAATTACCCGGGTCGAGCAACTTAAGGGCCAAAACGGACTCTTATTAGCTCAGGAAAAGACCTGGCGCGAGGAACGCGCGCACCTCATTGAAAAAAATGAAATCGCCCGGCGTAAGGTCGAATCGATGATTTCGCGCCTCAAGGCCCTGGAGCAAGACTCATGAGTTCAAGCAATAGCGTTACCGTGCAGATTCTCGACAAAGAGTATTCGATCATCTGCCCACAGGAAGAGCGCAGCAACCTGGTGAGCGCTGCCCGTTACCTGGACGGCAAGATGCGCGAAATCCGCAGCAGCGGCAAAGTCATCGGCGCCGACCGCATCGCCGTGATGGCCGCCTTGAACATCACCCACGACCTGCTGCACAGCCAGGAACGACCGGACGTGCAGGCCAGCGGCTCGACTCGCGAGCAAGTGCGCGACCTGCTCGATCGTGTGGATCTGGTGCTGGCCACCGATCCGGATGTCAGCAAAGGCTGATTCCTCGGGGTGGTTGCGGTATACTCGCGCCACTCCCTGGGGTGCTTGCCAGTTGACGATGTCCCTGAGCCGATTCGCACTACCCTGGAGGTTGCACGTTGGGCTGGTGTGCATGTCCGCTAGACGGAAAGCCTGAAAGCCTACTGCATCTTCCACCTTGAACTTTCGGGTTCAAGGGCTAAGTCAGCAGCGGTTCATCCGGGGAGCCTGATTCAAGCCGATGCCAGCCCATGCTGGCATCGGCTTTATTACGCGACCACCGTGCTGGTGCCCTCGCCACTCGAACAGCCCATGACGATGACCGAACCTGCGCCGCTTTCCCGCCCGCAACTTCGACGCAAGCTGCGCCAGGCCCGCCGCGCACTGAGCGCCAGCCAGCAACGCCAAGCCGCCCACGGGCTGTATCGGCAACTGGCCCAACACGCGCTGTTCCGCCGCGCCAGACACATCTCCCTGTACCTGCCCACCGACGGTGAAATCGATCCGCGCCTGCTGCTGCGTGCGGCACAGCGCCGGGGCAAGGCGACCTACCTGCCGGTGCTCAGCGCCTGGCCACGCACCAAGATGGTGTTCCAGCGCATTCGCCCGGGCGAAAAACTGCGGCCCAATCGTTTCCGCATTCTCGAACCACGGGCCAACCAGGCCCGCCAGCGCAAGGTCTGGACCTTGGACCTGGTGCTGCTGCCATTGGTCGGCTTTGATCAGGAAGGTGGACGCCTGGGCATGGGCGGTGGGTTTTATGACCGCAGCCTGGCTTACCTGGCACGTCGCCAGAGCTGGCGCAAGCCAACGCTGCTGGGCCTGGCCCATGAATGTCAGAATGTCGCGAAGCTGGATCAGGCGAGCTGGGATGTGCCGTTGCAAGGAACGGTGACTGATCGCCAGTGGTATGTGGCGGGTCCGCTGGCAGCGAACCCTGTTGCGTGAAGATCAGCGCTTGAAGGGTTGAATCTGTTGCGCGAGCTCGATCGGAGCATCGGTTTTGTTCGCCCACAGGCTCTGCGCGTAGCCGGTAGTCACCACACCCAAACCGAACACTATGACCAGAACCCAGAGTAAATCCGGTTTGCGTTTCATCGATTGCCCCCCCTCAAGGCATTTCACACACGATGTCAGCAGCGGTGTCCGTTACAGGCCGTGCTTGCCGCGTCTTGCTTAAAAGTCCGGCATTTTGCGGTAACGTGAGGCGACACGCAAACGCTGGCGTCAACCGACCGTCGGTTTGTCATGTATTTGCCGGAACCCTTTTCCGCCCCCCTCTCCTGGAGCAAAAAAGATGGCCTATTGGCTGATGAAATCCGAGCCCGACGAGCTCTCGATCAAGGGCCTGGAAAAGTTCGGGCAAGCCCGCTGGGACGGGGTTCGCAACTATCAGGCCCGCAACTTCCTGCGGGCCATGGCGGTGGGTGACGAGTTCTTCTTCTATCACTCCAGTTGCCCGGAGCCGGGAATTGCCGGGATTGGCAAGATCGTCGAAGCCGCCTACCCGGACCCGACGGCCCTCGATCCGCAAAGCCACTACCACGACCCCAAGGCCAACGCCGAAAAAAATCCCTGGAGCGCGATCGACGTCGCGCACGTGGACACCTTCGCCAAGGTGCTCAAGCTCGATTACCTCAAGCAGCAAGCGGCATTGGCAGAGATGCCCCTGGTGCAAAAAGGCAGCCGGCTGTCGGTGATGCCGGTCACGGCCGAGCAATGGGCGGCGGTGCTCGCCTTGCGCTGAACAGCAGAACCCGGCGGTCACGCCCGCAGCGGATGCATAAGCCCCCAGTAAGGGTTAGGCTCGCCTTTCATTTGACGGGCATCAAGTCGCCACTGCGCTGAACCCGTCAGACTAGGACGCTACAGTTGCAGGATGCACTCATGTCGACAAACCATCGCTCATCCCGTCTATTTGCCGTTTCGTTAATGGTCCTGCTGGTCGCCGCCGGCGGTTTCGGCTATTGGAAATCCCTGCGCGACCGCCTGCCCGAAGGCCTGAGCATGGGCAATGGGCGGCTTGAAGCCACCGAAGTGCAGATTGCCAGCAAGCTCCCCGGACGCCTCGCCGACGTGCATGTCGACGAAGGCGACAAGGTGCTCAAGGGCCAGTTGCTGGCGCGCATGGACACCCGCACCCTGGAGGCCCAGCGCAACCAGGCCGAGGCCGAGGTACTGCGCGCCCGGCAAAACTACGCGGCGGCCGAGGCCAATGTGCAGTTGCGCCAAAGCGAACTGCTGCTGGCCAGCCAGGAAATCAAGCGCTCACGGGAACTGTTCAATCGCGGTTTCGCCAGCCAGCAGATTCTCGACCAGCAGCAGGCTCGCCTGAATACCGGCAACGCTGCAGTCCAGGCCGCCAATGCCCAGGTCGCGGCAGTGCAGGCGGCGATCGGTGCAGCCCAGGCGCAAGTCGCGCAACTGACCAGTGAAATCGAAGACAGCAGCTTGCGCGCGCCCATCGACGGGGTGATCCAGCTGCGCCTGGCGGAACCGGGCGAAGTACTCGGTGCCGGCGGCCGGGTACTGCTGTTGATCGACCCAAACGACCAGTACATGAACCTCTATCTGCCGGCCTCGGTCACTGGGCGCCTGACCGTCGGTGCCGAGGCGCGCATCCTGCTCGACGCCCTGCCCGACCGGCCATTGCCGGCCAGAATCAGTTTTGTCGCGGCCAAGTCGCAATTCACCCCCAAGGAAGTGGAAACCCGTGACGAGCGGCAAAAGCTGGTGTTCCGGGTCAAGCTCAAACTGACTGAACCGGCCGCCGTGCCCGAGGCCAAGCCGGGGATGCCGGGCGCCGGCTATGTGCGCACGGCGACGGTGGACTGGCCGGCCAACCTGCAATGAGCGCCCTGGCGCTGCAGGCCAAAGGCCTGTGCCATGCCTACGGCGCACAACAGGCACTGATCGACATCGCGTTCAACCTGCCCAGCGGCACACGCTGCGGCCTGATCGGCCCCGATGGTGCGGGCAAATCCAGCCTGCTGGGGCTGATTGCCGGGGTGAAGAAACTGCAACGCGGAGACCTGCAGGTGCTGGGCGGATCTATCGACCAGCGCCGCCATCGCAACAGCCTGTACCCGCGCATCGCCTTCATGCCCCAGGGCCTGGGTGGCAACCTGTATCCGGACCTGTCGATCAACGAGAACATCCGCTTCTTCGCCACCCTGTTCGGCCTGTCGAAGGACGAGTGCGAACAACGCATGCACAGCCTGTTGCTGGCCACCGACCTGGCACGGTTTGCCGAGCGGCCGGCGGGCAAGCTGTCCGGCGGGATGAAGCAGAAACTCGGCCTGTGCTGCGCGCTGATCCATGAACCGGACCTGCTGATCCTCGATGAGCCGACCACCGGCGTCGACCCGCTGTCCCGCCGGCACTTCTGGGAGTTGGTAGAAGATGTCCGCCGCCAGCGCCCACAACTGACCCTGCTGGTCGCCACCGCTTATATGGAGGAGGCCGAACAGTTCGAGCACTGCCTGATGCTCGACGCCGGCAAGCTGATCGCCGACGGCCTGAGTCGCGACCTGGCAGCCGTGACCCCCAGCGGCAAACTGGACGATGCGTTCACCTACTTTCAAGGTGACCGCAAACGCAGTAGCCAACCGCTGGTTATTCCACCGCGCCCCCACGACAACCTCGACATCGCCATCCAGGCCCACGAACTGACCCTGCGCTTCGGCGACTTCACGGCCGTGAACAAGGTCAGCTTTGCCATCGGTCGTGGCGAGATTTTCGGTTTCCTCGGCTCCAACGGCTGCGGCAAGACCACCACCATGAAGGTCCTCACCGGCCTGATGCCAGCCAGCGAAGGCAGCGCCATGCTGCTCGGCAAACCGGTGGATGCCAAGGACCTGGCTACGCGCAAGCGGGTCGGTTTCATGTCGCAGAGCTTCTCGCTCTACGGCGAACTCAGCGTGCGCCAGAACCTCGAGTTGCACGCGCGGCTGTTCGACTTGCCCAAGGCCGAGAGCGCCACGCGCATCGAGAAACTGATCCAGCGGTTCGACCTGGGCAGCATTGCCGGGCAACAGTCGGGAGCACTGCCGCTGGGCTTGCGACAGCGCTTGTCACTGGCGGTCGCGGTGCTGCACCGCCCGGAAGTGCTGATCCTCGACGAACCGACTTCCGGCGTCGACCCGGCCGCCCGGGATGATTTCTGGCGACTGCTGATCGAGCTGTCCCGCGAGCAAGGGGTGACGATCTTCCTGTCGACCCACTTCATGAATGAAGCCCAGCGCTGTGACCGGATCTCGCTGATGCACGCTGGCAAGGTGCTGGCCTGCGACACCCCGGCGGCGCTGCAGCAGCAGTTTGCTGGAGACACCCTGGAAGACGCCTTCGTCCGCTGCCTGCAAGATGCGCAGGACGCCAGCCCGGCAACGCCACCCCCGGCAGCGGTCAACGCCGCGACAGCTCCGGCACCTACGGGCGGCGCCGCATTCAGCCTGCGGCGGTTGATTGCCGTGGCCAGCCGCGAGGGCAAGGAGTTACTGCGCGACAAAGTGCGCCTGGCCTTCGCCCTCGCCGGGGCCTTGTTCATGATGGTGATCTTTGGCTACGGCATCTCCCTGGACGTCGAGAAACTGGCTTTCGCCGTCTACGACCAGGACCAGACCCCGCAAAGCCGCGCTTACCTCGAGGCGTTTCGCGGCTCGCGCTACTTCGCCGAACAAGCGCCTATCCACGATGCCAGGCAATTGCACCAGCGCCTGCAACGCTCGGAGATCAAGCTTGCACTGGAAATTCCCCCAGGCTTCGGCCGCGATCTGTACGCCGGGCGTCAACCGGCCGTGGCCGCGTGGCTCGATGGCGGCATGCCGTTTCGTGCAGAGACCAGCCGCAACTACGTCGAGGCGGTGCATCAGGCCAACCTCGAGCAACTGGCCGCACAAAGCAGCCCGGCGCTCAACCAACGCCCAGCGGCCAGACTGGAAACGCGCTTTCGCTACAACCAGGACGTGGTCAGCGTGAACGCCATCGGCCCGGGAGTCATGGCGCTGATCCTGGCTTTCATCCCGGCCATGCTCACCGCGCTGGGCATCGTCCGGGAAAAAGAGCTGGGCTCGATCACCAACTTCTACGCCACGCCGCTGACCCGCCTGGAATTCCTGCTGGGCAAACAGGCGCCCTACCTGGCCGTCAGCCTGGTCAATCTGGGCTTACTGGTGGCAATGAACCGCTGGCTATTCGGCGTGCCGTTCAAAGGCAGCGGCCTGACCCTGGCCTTCGGTGGCCTGCTCTATGTGCTGGCGACCACCAGCATGGGCCTGCTGATTTCGGCGTTCACCCGCACCCAGATCGCCGCCATCCTCGGCACCATGATTATCACCAGCCTGCCGACCATCCAGTTCTCCGGCCTGATCGTGCCGCGTTCCTCGCTCGAAGGCGCCGCAGCCCTGATGGGGCAATTGTTCCCGGCCGGCTACTTCCTCGACATCGCCGTCGGCACCTTCACCAAAGCCCTGGATGTGCGCCAGTTGTGGCCACAGTGCCTGGCACTGTTCGGGTTTTTCCTTGGTTTCACCGGGCTGAGCCTGATCATGCTCAAGAAGCAGGAGGTCTGATGCACCAGCTCTCGCACATCCTGCGCCTGGGGCTCAAGGAGCTCACCAGCCTGCGCCACGACAGCGTCTTGCTGCTGTTCTTGCTGTACGCCTTCAGCGTGGCGATCTACATGCCCGCCGCCGGCTCGGTGATCGGGGTCAACAACGCCAGCGTGGCGATCGTCGACGAAGACCACAGTCATCTCTCGCGCCAGCTCGCCGACGCCCTGCAACCGCCGCAGTTCCAGCCTGCCGTGCCGCTGCCTTACGACCAGTTGGACCAGGTCATGGACCGCGGGCAGTACACCTTTGTGATCAACGTGCCGGCCAACTTCCAGGCCGACCTCCTGGCGGGTCGCTCGCCGGCCGTGCAGGTCAACGTCGACGCCACCGCCATGAGCCAGGCCTTCATGGGGGCCGGCTACATCGGGCGGATCTTCCAGCGTGAACTGCTCAACTACGGCGGGCAGCCGGATACGGCCAGCAAGGCACCGGCCCTGCTGACCACCCGCGCACTGTTCAACACCAATCTGGAGGGAGGCTGGTTCCTGGCGGTGATCCAGATCGTCAACAACATCACCATCCTCGCCATCGTCCTGACCGGTACCGCGCTGCTGCGCGAGCGCGAACACGGCACCCTCGACCATTTGCTGGTGCTGCCGCTGACGGCGCTGGAAATCATGCTGGCGAAAATCGGCAGCAACATGCTGGTGGTGGTGCTGTGCACCTGGGTGTCGCTGGAGGTGGTGGTCAAAGGGCTGTTGGGAGTTCCGCTAGCGGGCTCCCTGGGGCTGTTCCTGCTGGTGACTGCGCTGTATCTGTTCGCGAGCACGGCGCTGGGGATATTCCTCGCAACCCTGGCCCGCTCGACACCGCAGTTCGGCCTGCTGGCGATTCCGGTGATCATTCCGATGCTGCTGCTCTCGGGCGGCAGCACCCCGCTGGACAGCATGCCGCAGTGGCTGCAGTGGGTGATGCAGGGCTCGCCCTCCACCCACTTCGTCAGCCTCAGTGCGGCGATCCTGTTCCGCGATGCCGCGCTCGACGTGGTCTGGCCGGACCTGCTGGCACTGGCAGTGATCGGCCTGGCGTTCTTTGCGATTGCCCTGGCACGGTTCCGCAAGAGCTTGGCGTCCTGACAGACCGCTATCGCGAGCAAGCTCGCTCCCACCCAGGTTTGCGGGGTAGATGCGAAACCTGCAAACCCCCAGGACCCTGTGGGAGCGAGCTTGCTCGCGATGGGGCCCGAACAAGCGCCAGAAACCCTATTGAATGATCAGGTTGTTGAACAACAGATCGTCCACCATCGGCTTGCCGGTTTCGTCGTTCATCACTTGCTGGGTCTGCTTCAGGGCTTCCTGGCGCAGTTTTTCCTTGGCTTCGACGTTGTTCATGGTCTCGCTGGTTTGCTGGCCGAACAGCGCCACCAGTTGGTTACGAATCAACGGCTCATTGGCCTTGACCGCCTTGGCGGCCTCCTCGCCGGTGACCCGCAGCGCCACGTCGGCTTTATAGACCTTGAGCCTGGCCGTGCCATCCAGGCCGTAATTGCCCACGAATGGCGGGGTCAGGCTGATATAGCTGACCTTCGGCGCTTCGCCCTCTTTGGCTTCCTTGGCTTCTTCGGCCTGCGCTGCCATAGGCAGCGACAGGGCCAGCATCAACATGATCCACGCTTTCACACTTCGCTCCTTATCCGGTTTGCGGCCTAGCATAACCATCCCCCCCCCAGCGCCCAAGCGCAAAGCTTATGGGCGGCTATCAGGGTGGGGCATGCTCGTTGACCCCTTGACTCACCCACCTACACTTATCGGCCATCACTCCCAAAGGAATAGCCCTGATGAAAGCCGTGCTGTGCAAAGCCTTCGGCCCTGCCGAATCGCTGGTGCTGGAAGAAGTCGCCAGTCCTGTCGCCAAGAAGAACGAAATCCTCCTGCAAGTGCACGCCGCGGGGGTCAACTTCCCGGACACGCTGATCATTGAGGGCAAGTACCAGTTCAAGCCACCCTTCCCGTTTTCCCCGGGGGGTGAAGCAGCCGGCGTGGTCAGCGCGGTGGGCGAGAAGGTCAGCCACCTCAAGGTCGGCGACCGGGTCATGGCGCTGACCGGCTGGGGCAGTTTTGCCGAGCAGGTCGCGGTGCCGGGCTACAACGTGTTGCCTATCCCTGCGTCCATGGACTTCAACACTGCCGCCGCCTTCAGCATGACCTACGGCACTTCGATGCACGCGCTCAAGCAACGCGGCCACCTGCAGCCGGGGGAAACCCTGCTGGTGCTGGGTGCATCCGGCGGCGTGGGCCTGGCTGCCGTGGAAATCGGCAAGGCCATGGGTGCCCGGGTCATCGCCGCGGCCAGCAGCGCCGAGAAACTGGCAGTGGCCAAGGCCGCCGGTGCCGATGAGCTGATCAACTACAGCGAAACCAACCTCAAGGACGAAATCAAGCGCCTGACTGACGGCCAGGGCGCCGACGTGATCTACGACCCGGTCGGCGGCGACCTGTTCGACCAGGCCATCCGGTCCATCGCCTGGAATGGCCGCCTGCTGGTGGTCGGTTTCGCCAGCGGGCGGATCCCTGAATTGCCGGTGAACCTCGCCCTGCTCAAGGGCGCTGCTGTGGTCGGAGTATTCTGGGGTTCGTTCGCCCAACGCCAACCCCAGGACAACGCGGCGAACTTCCAGCAACTGTTCGGCTGGTTTGCCGAAGGCAAGCTCAAGCCGCTGGTGTCGCAGGTCTATCCCCTGACCAACGCGGCCCAGGCCATCAATGACCTGGGCCAGCGCAAGGCGGTGGGCAAGGTGGTGGTGCAGGTTCGCTGAGTCGGGGCGCGCGCTGTACAGCTGACAACGCTGTACAGAGCGTACCGGCTAAAGCACCTTGCGAATCTCCTCCGGCAGGAACCGGAAGAACCTGGATGCGGGGTAATCCAGGCAGCGCCTGGCAATGCTCAGCACCTGGCGGTTCAGCCTTTTAATCATTGCCAGGCGCTCTGCCGTCGTCCATTGATGCTGGAAAAAGCCACTCGACAAGTAAGCCCGGGTGTATCGGAACGCTGCGAGGTCGACCCACAGGTAATCGGCGGTATGGGCGAAACCCGGGTTGATCTCTCGGCATTTCACCTCTTTGAGCCATTGGTTGAGGCCGGTCGAATCATCCAGGTGAAACTGCATCGGCGCTATGACTTCCAGTTCAGCCGGCTTCTCGCCCCCCACCGTCCAGGGCTTGAAGCGCCACTGCTCAATCGCCTCTTGGCTTACCGCGCTGAGATCCGGGTGAACACTTTCGAGAATCCTGACCCCGCTCACCGAACCATCGGCCTGCACCGTAAAACCTACCCGTACCTCACCGTTGATCCCAGCCCTATGCAGTGCCCGGGGATAAACCGGTTTGGGCGTGTTCTCTGGAATCAGGAACAACTGCGCGGCCAAGCCGTCACTCGAAATACACCAGACCAAAAGCAAACCTAACCAACGCATGACACCCTCCGCGATCTCTGTGCCACTGTTGGCACCTACGCAAAAGGTTAAGGCGAAGGGCTTTGCGGCCCTATCCCCCAACTTCCGACAGCTTCGCGGGATGTCTCCCAAATCATTGCCGTTTTTTACCAGGCAACCGCCGGAGTTCGCCTCCGGGGAAATCTCCTACACCGCCCTCCAGTAATACCTGAGCGACATGTTCATAAAAGAACGCGCGACTTTGTTCGTTTACGACTGTTTTGCAGATGAGATGCAGTGCTATTTTCGGTAACGAAACTGTAACATTCGCATCCGCAGTCAAAACAAGAAATTTGGAGCTCTTGAATGTTTGCTTTTTTTCGCCCTGCCGCCCACCAGGCACCCTTGCCTGAAGAAGACGTTGATAGCACCTACCGGCGCTTGCGCTGGCAGATTTTCGCCGGGATTTTCATTGGGTATGCGGGTTATTACCTGCTGCGCAAAAACTTCTCCCTGGCCATGCCCTACCTGATCGAAGAAGGCTACACCCGGGGCCAGCTCGGCCTGGCGATGTCGGCGATCGCGATTTCCTATGGCTTGTCCAAGTTCCTGATGGGCCTGGTGTCCGACCGCTCCAACCCGCGTTACTTCCTGCCTTTCGGCCTGCTGGTGTCGGCTGGGGTGATGTTCGTGTTCGGTTTCGCGCCCTGGGCCACCTCCAGCGTGACGATGATGTTCATCCTGCTGTTCATCAACGGCTGGGCCCAGGGCATGGGCTGGCCGCCGAGCGGGCGGACCATGGTGCACTGGTGGTCGCAGAAAGAGCGCGGCGGCGTGGTGTCGGTGTGGAACGTTGCGCATAACGTCGGCGGCGGCCTGATCGGCCCACTGTTCCTGATCGGCATGGGCCTGTTCAACGACTGGCATGCGGCATTCTATGTACCCGCTGCAGTGGCCCTGCTGGTGGCGGTGTTTGCCTTCATCGTGATGCGCGACACCCCGCAGTCCGTGGGCTTGCCGCCCATCGAGCAGTACAAGAACGACTATCCCCACGGCTACGATGCCAGCCATGAAGAAGAATTCAGCGCCAAGGAAATCTTCGTCAAATACGTGCTGCGCAACAAAATGCTCTGGTACATCGCCCTCGCCAACGTGTTTGTCTACCTGCTGCGCTATGGCGTGCTGGACTGGGCTCCGACCTACCTCAAGGAAGCCAAGCACTTCACCGTCGACAAGACGTCCTGGGCCTACTTCCTCTACGAGTGGGCCGGTATTCCGGGCACGCTGCTGTGTGGCTGGCTATCGGACAAGGTGTTTCGCGGTAACCGTGGCCTGACCGGCATGGTGTTCATGGCGCTGGTGACCGTGGCGACCCTGGTGTACTGGCTGAACCCAGCCGGCAACCCGACCGTCGACATGATCGCCCTGGTGTCCATCGGCTTCCTGATCTACGGCCCGGTGATGCTGATCGGCTTGCAGGCGTTGGAGTTGGCACCGAAAAAAGCCGCAGGTACGGCGGCGGGCTTCACCGGACTGTTCGGTTACCTGGGCGGCTCGGTCGCCGCCAGTGCGGCCATGGGCTACACCGTCGACCACTTCGGTTGGGATGGCGGGTTTGTGCTGTTGATCGGTGCGTGCCTGCTGGCCATGGCGTTCCTGGCGCCAACCCTGCGCCACAAGCAAATCGCCAGTCAGGGCCGCGAAGCCATCGCCTGATCCCTGGATGACCCACAACGCTTGAGCCGCGCCTCCAGATTCCGGTCTGGCATGGCGTGGCTGCGCAGGGCGCTGGCGGTCTGCTCGACATAATCGCGCGTGCTGCCATAGCGTCCGCTGGCACTTTCAAAGACCTGGCTGAGCACATGGTCCGGCAAGTTGCCGGCATAGCTGGGCAGGTGCCGCTCCAGGACAAAACCCAATGCCTGAACCTTGCTGCCATCTTCCAGGCGGCAGTTGAGCCAGTGTGGGCGGTACGACGGGACCGGCATTTCGCGCTGCCACAGGGCAAACAACGATGCTTGCAGTTGCTCCTCGGGCAAGCGGTAGGCAAAACCACTGCATGAACCGCCGCGATCCAGGCCAAATACCAGCCCTGGCAACTCCGGCGTGCCCCGGTGTTCGTGGGACCACAGGTACAAACCACGATGGTAGCCATGCACTCGACCGCGCACCCGCTCGACCGCCGAGCATTCGGGGCGCCAGATCAACGAGCCGTAGGCGAACAACCAGACCGGTCCACCCTGGTGGCGGGCCATGGTGCTTTGCATGGAGTGGAGCAATTGCTCGTGCGTCAGCTGCGGCCCCAGATCGAGCCGTGGAGGGTAAGCCAGATTGAGAAAATCAGATTCAATGGCTGTCATGGCGAATAGCGTTCAGCTCCCCGCGGGTAAACAATTACTTAATAGAACGCACCGCTGTAACAATAAGGCACATTTGTTTTAAGACAGTTTATAGAGCATGGCACCGAAATTAATCCAGCGCCTGAATGACATATAGCCTATCGGTATTTATCCGTTTGAATAAATACCGATGGGCTATATAGGGAGTTATAACGAAGTTTCGAACTCAAGAGCGTGGATCAAGATCGAGGATCAAGATCGAGGCTCAAGAGCGCGGCGCATATGCAAATACGTCGGCGCGCATCTGGTGGGCGTCCATACCCGCCTCGACCAAGGCATCCAGCGTGCCATAGACCATCGCCGGCGAGCCGCTGGCGTAGACATGCAGGGGCTTGAGGTCCGGGAAATCCTCACAGACCGCTTGATGCAACATGCCGCAGCGCCCTTCCCAGCCACACAGGTCGCTGACCACCTGGTGCAGGAACAGATTGGGCAACTTCAGCCATTCGTCCCAGTGTTCCATCTGGTAGAAATCTTCCGGGCGGCGCACGCCCCAGTACAGGTGCACCGGGTACTTGAAGCCTTTGGCCCGGCAATGTTCGAGCAGGCTGTGGATCTGTCCCATGCCGGTACCCGCCGCAATCAGCACCAGCGGACCCTCCGGTAACTCGGCCAGGTGGGTATCGCCGAATGGCAGTTCGACCCGGGCCATGCGGTTGCGTTGCAACTGCTCGATCAGGCTCAGGGCACTGGCTTCGCGGGCGAGCACGTGGATTTCCAGGTCACGCCCCGAGTGGGGCGCCGAGGCCAGGGAAAACGCCGACTTCTCGCCGTTTTCCCGTTCGATCATCAGGTACTGGCCGGCGTGATAGCGCGGCGGCTTGCCTGCCGGTGCGCGCAAGCGTACCCGCCAGGTATCGCCACCCACGTCCACGCACTCAATTACCTGACACGACACGCTGCGCACCGGTAGTTCTCCCAGCGCAAGGACGCCATCCCACAACACAATGCAGTCTTCCAGCGGCTCTGCAATGCAAGTGTAGAACTCGCCGTGGTCGCGCACATGACCGCTCTGCTCGACCCGGCCTTCGACCAGCAACGCCGCGCACACGTGGCAATTGCCATTGCGGCAGCTCTGCGGGCAGTCGTAGCCCAGGCGCCGCGCCCCATCGAGGATCCGCTCGCCGGGCAGTATCTCAAGCACTGCTCCGGACGGCTGCAAGGTTACACGCATCAATCTATTCCTAACTGATTCCAGATGGCATCGATCCGGCGCGTCACCGCCTCATCCTTGACGATAACCCGGCCCCACTCGCGGGTGGTTTCACCAGGCCATTTATGCGTGGCATCGAGCCCCATCTTCGAGCCCAGGCCGGAAACCGGCGAGGCGAAGTCGAGGTAATCGATCGGCGTGTTATCGATCATCACCGTATCGCGCTTGGGGTCCATGCGCGTGGTGATGGCCCAGATCACGTCATTCCAGTCGCGGGCGTTGATATCGTCGTCAGTGACGATAACGAACTTGGTGTACATGAACTGTCGCAAAAACGACCAGACACCCAGCATTACCCGCTTGGCGTGGCCCGGGTACTGCTTCTTGATGGTCACCACCGCCATGCGGTACGAGCAGCCTTCGGGCGGCAGGTAGAAGTCGGTGATCTCCGGGAACTGCTTTTGCAGGATCGGCACGAACACTTCATTGAGCGCCACGCCGAGAATCGCCGGCTCATCTGGCGGCCGGCCGGTGTAGGTGCTGTGGTAGATCGGCTTGATGCGGTGGGTGATGCGCTCGACCGTGAACACCGGGAAGCTGTCGACTTCGTTGTAATAGCCGGTGTGGTCGCCATAGGGACCTTCGTCGGCCATTTCACCCGGATGGATCACGCCTTCGAGGATGATCTCGGCCGTGGCCGGCACTTGCAGGTCGTTGCCACGGCACTTCACCAGCTCGGTGCGGTTACCGCGCAGCAGCCCGGCGAACGCGTACTCGGACAGGCTGTCCGGCACGGGCGTCACCGCGCCGAGAATGGTCGCAGGGTCCGCCCCCAGGGCCACGGACACTGGGAACGGCTGGCCCGGGTGCTTCTCGCACCATTCGCGGTAGTCCAGCGCGCCACCACGGTGGCTCAGCCAGCGCATGATGACCTTGTTGCGGCCAATCACTTGCTGGCGATAGATGCCCAGGTTCTGGCGGTCCTTGTTCGGCCCCTTCGTGACCGTCAGGCCCCAGGTGATGAGCGGGCCGACGTCGCCCGGCCAGCAGGTCTGCACAGGCAGCATCGCCAGGTCGACGTCGTCGCCCTCGATGACCACTTCCTGGCACACCGCGTCCTTGACCACCTTGGGCGCCATGGCAATGATCTTGCGGAAGATCGGCAGCTTCGACCAGGCGTCCTTGAGCCCCTTCGGCGGCTCTGGCTCCTTGAGGAAGGCCAGCAGCTTGCCGATTTCGCGCAGTTCGCTGACCGCTTCGGCGCCCATGCCCAGCGCCACGCGCTCAGGTGTGCCAAACAGGTTGCCGAGCACAGGGATGTCGTAGCCGGTGGGGTTCTCGAACAGCAACGCCGGCCCTTTGGCCCGCAGGGTGCGATCGCAAACCTCGGTCATTTCCAGCACAGGGGACACTGGAACCTGGATGCGCTTGAGTTCGCCGCGCTGTTCCAGGCCGCTGATAAAGTCGCGCAAGTCGCGATACTGCATGCGTTAGCCTCGCTTGGCCGTGGCGTTCGGGGGCATGAGTTTAGCGCCGAACCCGACGGTTCAAAATAGTGACAGCTCAGATCATGAAAAGTCAGATAGCAAAAAGCCGGGTTTCCCCGGCTCTTGCGGTCCCGCTCGACTTACTTGCGCTTCATCGACAGGAAGAACTCATCGTTGGTCTTGGTCTGTTTCAGCTTGTCGACCAGGAACTCGATGGCAGCCACTTCATCCATAGGATGCAGGAGCTTGCGCAGGATCCACATACGCTGCAATTCGTCGTCGGCAGTCAGCAACTCTTCGCGGCGGGTGCCGGAACGGTTGATGTTGATGGCCGGGAAGACGCGTTTTTCAGCGATCTTGCGGTCCAGGGGCAGTTCCATGTTGCCGGTACCCTTGAACTCTTCGTAGATCACTTCGTCCATCTTCGAGCCGGTTTCAACCAGCGCGGTGGCGATGATGGTCAGCGAGCCGCCTTCTTCGATGTTCCGTGCCGCGCCGAAGAAACGTTTTGGCTTCTCCAGGGCGTGGGCATCGACACCACCGGTCAGGACCTTGCCGGAGCTCGGGATCACGGTGTTGTAGGCACGCGCCAGACGAGTGATCGAGTCGAGCAGGATGACCACGTCTTTCTTGTGCTCAACCAGGCGCTTGGCCTTCTCGATAACCATTTCGGCAACCTGCACGTGGCGGGTTGGCGGCTCGTCGAACGTCGAGGCAACCACTTCGCCGCGCACGGTGCGCTGCATTTCGGTTACTTCTTCCGGACGCTCGTCGATCAGCAGCACGATCAGGTGAACTTCCGGGTTGTTACGGGCGATGTTCGCTGCAATGTTTTGCAGCATGATCGTTTTACCGGCTTTCGGCGGTGCAACGATCAGACCGCGCTGGCCTTTGCCGATCGGGGCGCACAGGTCGATGACACGACCGGTCAAGTCTTCGGTGGAACCGTTGCCGGCTTCCATCTTCATGCGCACGGTCGGGAACAGCGGGGTCAGGTTCTCGAAGAGAATCTTGTTCTTCGCGTTCTCCGGACGATCGAAGTTGATCGTGTC